>JACREB010000160.1 GCA_016218475.1 Nitrosomonadales bacterium
AACCCGGAGGGCCGCTTGCCCGCGGGCGCATTGCGGCGTTGCGGCCCGCTTGTGGAGAATGGCTACACCGCGCAGCCCGCGCCTTGCACTGCATCCCGCAGGCAAACGGCGCGGGGCATGAAACCTACTGAAATAGGCTCTAAGAAGTGATGGTGCAATGTGACACGGCGCGCTAACCGTTGGCTGGATGGGGGCGTGCCAACATTTCCTCTGATTGCGGGAATGACACAGTAAGACTATTTGCCAAGCCGGATCCAATTATCAGCATTTTTATTCCATATCCCTCTTGTCAATCTTTCATAAACCTCTTTATAATTCGTTGCAACTAAAAAAAATCGAAGTGTCGGAGTCGGCAGTCTCACTTCACTCAAGATATCCTCCCCTAACTCAATATATTGGCCCTGGTCGCAGTGCGGCTGGGGGTTTCGGTGCGGGAACAAGTTAAAGGTATTGATTATGACGGGCGCGAAAGCAGAAAAAACGAAGAATTCATCTACTTCCAAGGCTAGCGATAAGCCCGGCGTGGCAAAGCAGAAGCTGATCACGATCAATATTATGGGCAAGCCCCACAAGGTGCCTGCCGATGCGACGATCATGGGCGCTATCGAATATGCCGGACACCAGATCATTCGCGGCGCCGGTTGCCGTGAAGGCTATTGCGGCGCCTGCGCCACCATCTACCGCCTGCCCGGCGACTACAAGATACAGACCGGCCTGGCCTGTATGACCATGGTCGAGGAAGGCATGTCGCTGGCCCAGGTGCCCTATGTCCCGGGCGAGAAGGCGATCTACGACATCGAGAAGCTCAAGCCCAACGTCACCGCGATTCAGGAGATGTACCCGTCCGTTTTCCGCTGTGTCGCGTGCAACACCTGCACCAAGTCCTGCCCGCAGGGGCTCCAGGTCATGGACTATGTTCAGGCCGCCAAGCGCGGCGATATTGCGATGGTGATGGATCTGTCTTTCGATTGCGTCGTTTGCGGGCTGTGCATGCTGCGCTGCCCCGCCGAAATCACACAGCCCCTGGTGGGTATCATGGCGAAGCGCCTCTATGGACGTTATTTGCGCAAGGACAGCCCGGAACTGGCATTGCGCGTCAAGGCCGTGGAGGAGGGCGCTTACAACGCCGAATACGCCGAACTCATGTCCATGAAGCGCGAAGCCTTGTCAAAGCTTTACTACGCCCGAGATTCGGAATAATCAGAGGACGGAAGACAGAGGACAGAAAAAACCTCGTGTAGCGAGACAGCCTCTGTCTTCTGTCCTCAGTCATCTGTCTTCAGAACAGAAAGGAATTTAGATGTATCCAGATTATATGGCGGAGTCGCTCCGCAAAGTGGCCCAGACACGTCCCGTGCGTTTGGAACTGGCCCGCAAGCCTGATCCCGTCTATCCGCCGATGAGCGCGGAGGAACGCCGCGCCGTTCTGGAGGGCTTCCATCCCGATTTCGAGGCCAGCGCCCGCCGCCCGGTGTGCGTCGGCCCCAACCGGGACGAATCGCTGACCACCGAAGTGTCCGACCTGCTGGAGTCGCACTCCTGGCTGCGCAGCGATCAGGTGAATCTCGACAAACCGGATTTCGAAACCGACCTGCTGATCATTGGCGGCGGCGGGGCGGGTTGCAACGCCGCGCTGGTCGCGATGAAGGAGCACGGGATACGCTCGATCATCGCCACCAAGCTGCGCATGGGCGATGCCAATTCGATGATGTCGCAGGGCGGCATGCAGGCCGCCGTGTCGCGCACCGATTCGCCGACGCGCCATTATCTGGACGCCATCGGCGGCGGCCATTTCGAAAACAAACCCGAGCTGGTCAGGGCGCTCACCGAAGACGGCCCCGGCGTGGTCAAGTGGCTGGAAGACCTCGGCGTCTGCTGGGACAAGCAACAGGACGGCTCGCTGAAGACCATGCACGGCGGCGGCACATCGCGCAAGCGCATGCTGTCGTGCCGCGACTACACCGGCGCGATGATCATGCGCACGCTGATGGACGAGGTGCGCAACCATCCCGACATGATTGACGTGAAGGAGTTCATGCCGGCTGTCGAGCTGATTATGGATGACAAGGGTCGTTGTGCTGGCGCGGTTCTCTACGACATGGAAAGCGAGGAATTTTTCACCGTCAAGGCGAAATCCACGCTGATCGCCACCGGCGGCTACGGTCGCCTGCATATCCGCGGTTACGACACCACCAACCACTATGGCGCGACCGGCGACGGGCTGGTGATGGCCTACCGCGCGGGCGCAAAGCTGATGTACATGGACTCCGTCCAGTACCACCCGACGGGTGTCTCGTTCCCCGAGCAGATTGCCGGCTTCCTGGTCACCGAGGCGATCCGCGGTGCGGGTGGCCAGCCGCTGAACAAGGAAGGCGAGCTGTTCGTCTATCCGCGCGAACCGCGCGACATCGAGGCTTCAGCCATTATCCGCGAATGCGTGCAGAACGGCGGCGGCGTTCCGACACCGTCGGGCCGCGTCGGCGTGTGGCTGGATTCGCCGCTGATCGACATGCTGCACGGCGAGGGTTACACCGACAGGCATTTCCCGGCCATGTACCGCCAGTTCATCCGCTACGGCATCGACATCGCGAAGCTGCCGATGCTGATCTACCCGTCGCTGCATTACCAGAACGGCGGCATCGAAATCAACGAGCGTTGCGAGACCGATATTCCCGGCCTGTACGTGGCCGGTGAAGCCACCGGCGGCCTGCATGGCCGCAACCGCCTGATGGGCAATTCGGTGCTCGACTACAACGTGTTCGGGCGGCGCGCCGGGCGGTATGCCGGCGAATACGCCAAGACGGTCAAGCTCGGCAAGCTCAGCCTGGCGCATCTCGACAACTACGAGAAAGAATTGGCGGATGCTGGCGTAAAAACCAATCTGGTCACCCCGATTCTGTTGCCGTCTTACGCACCCAAGGATGTCAAGAAGCGCCAACTGGTGCGTGGCGACAATGCGCTGCCCGGCGCATCGGTGCTGCAAAACAGGCTGCATGAGGAAAAAAGCTTGTAGCGGGTAAGTCGCGCTATGCGCGGTTTTGTTTGGCTACAAGCTACCCGCTACGAGCTACCGGCTAAAACATAACTTTGTGAATGACTACTTTTAAGACCGATGACCCACATTGACGACAAAATAATCGAACTGGCCCGCACCGCGCTCAGCTTCGAGTACGGCGAAGAGCACTTCTACCGCCATGCGGCCGGGATGACGAAAAACCCAAGCGGTAAAGCCATGTTCACCCGCCTTGCGGAAGAAGAGCCGGAGCGCACCGAGGACATGCACACGCTGTTCAGAGCCATCATCGGCCAGGAATTATGGCATCAACTTGCCGCCGAAGAGGCGGCGAACGCCCATCCGTCGAGAGTGATCGCCGAGATGGAAGCGGCTGTTGCGCAACGGGGGATGGGGGCGGTCGCCGATGATGCGCAGGCGTTGCGCATGGCGATGGAACTGGAGCGCCGGATCATCCATCTGCTGAAGGATATGGCCGGACACATCAACGATCCCGCCATTATCAAACTGGCTGAAAAAATGATCCTGGAGGAAAACTCCCAATATGACGCCCTGCAGGCGCAAATGGATAGCTTGCAGAACGTCGGGTTATGGCTGGATACCCCCGAATTTCGCATGGACGGAAGGTTTTGAACGGACAATCTATGGACACTACCCTACGCATTACTTCGGCTCGTGACGGCAGTTCCTTCGTGGCGCAGATCGAGAAGATCAGCGACCAGAAGCTGCTGGCCTGCTACCAGTGCGGCAAGTGCTCTGCCGGTTGTCCGATGGCGGCGCACATGGACGTGCTGCCCAACCAGATGATACGCATGGCGCAACTGGGAATGCGGGAGCAACTGCTGGCGACACGCTCCATCTGGATGTGCGTGTCCTGTCTGACCTGCAACTCGCGTTGCCCGAAAGGCATCCGGATCGCCGAGGTTTTCGAAGCGTTGCGCCGGACAGCGTTGCGCGCCGGGCAGCGCGACGACCACCTCAATATCACGGAACTACCCCCCGAGGCGCGCCGCGTTTTACCGCCGATTGCCACGATCAGCGCCATGCGTAAACTGACGTCATGATGGAAAAAGACAGAAAACAGAAGACAGAAGACAGACGACAGAAGTTTTGTCGTTGCGCGGCTTTTTTTGTTTGCTGCCGGGATGAATTCCGGCCTACAGAGGCGCGGCGTAGCCGCACAACACCTCTGTCTTCTGAACATGGGTTATACAGATGAAGCTCGCCTACTATCCCGGCTGTACACTGAAAAACCAGGCCACCAACTTCGATGTTTCCACCGTTTCGTCGATGGCGAAACTGGACGTGGAAGTAGAGGAACTGGATCGCTGGAACTGTTGCGGCACGGTGCATGCGCTGGACTCCGACAACGTCATGAACCGCGTGGCGCCGATAACCAACATGATCCGCGTCAAGGAAGCACAGGCAAAAACAGAAGGCATGGCCGGCGAATTCATGACTTCCTGCGCGATGTGCTACAACACGCTCAAGCGCGCCAACATCGACGTGAAGCAACGCGCCGACGCGCTGGAAACCATCAACGATTTTCTGTCGCTGGAAAATATCAAATATGAAGGCGACGTTGAAGTCCTTCATCTGCTCGAATACCTGCGCGACCGCGTCGGCTTCGACAATCTGGCGAAGAAGGTGACAAGACCGCTCAAGGGATTGCGCGTCGCCTGCTACTACGGCTGTTTGCTGGTGCGCCCGAAAGAGGTTGCCTTCGACGATACCGAAAACCCGATGGTCATGGAAAACCTGATCAGCGCCCTCGGCGCCACGCCCGTGGAGTTTTCGCACAAGACCGAATGTTGCGGCGCCTACCAGACCGTTGATAAGCCGGAGGTCATCGCCGACCGCACCGGCAAGATCGTGGGTTCGGCGAGCGAGGAGCAGGCCGACCTGGTGGTGGTAAGTTGCCCGCTGTGCGCCTTCAATCTGGATTTCCGGCAGGATGATGCAAAGCGCCTCAATCCTGATTTCCAGAATATGCCGGTGCTCTACTTCACCCAGTTGATGGCGCTGGCGTTCGGCTGCGACGAGTCGGCGCTGCGCTTCGACCTCCAGCACATTGATCCGCTGCCGACCTTGAAGGCTCGCGGGCTAGCCTGAGGAGAAAAGGATGTTTTTCAACGACCTCAAACAGACTCGCGGCAAAGTTTATATCAGCAATGATTGGTGCAAGGGTTGCGCTTTCTGCGTACAGTTCTGCCCCACAAAAGTGCTGGAGATGTCCGATGATTATAACGCCAAGGGTTATCACCCGCCCTACGTGAAGAATCCGGATGCGTGCAACGATTGCAAGTTTTGTCAGCTTATCTGTCCGGAGTTTTCCATCTACGTGACAGGGGAAGAAGAAAACAACATAGGAGAAACAAAAAAGTGAAGACTGTCGCAGCAGATCCAAAAGGGGTCGATTCCGGCCCGCATTTCATGGATGGAGACCACGCGCTGGCCGAAGGCGCGCTGGCGGCCGGTTGTCGTTTTTTTGCCGGCTACCCCATCACTCCCTCCACCGAAGCTGCCGAGCGTTTCGCCGAACGTGCGCCGGAGGTGGGGGCGCTGTTCATCCAGATGGAAGACGAGCTCGCCTCCATCGCCGCACTGATCGGCGCGGCATGGGCCGGGCAAAAATGCATGACCGTAACCTGCGGCCCGGGATTTTCCCTGATGGTGGAAAACCTCGGCCTGGCCTGCATGACCGAAACCCCGATGGTGATCGCCAACGTGCAGCGCGGCGGACCGTCCACCGGCCTTCCCACGCTGACCGCCCAGCAGGATATGATGCAGGCGAAATATGGCCCGCATGGCGACAACATGATCATTGCCCTGTGCCCGGACAGCCCGCAGGAATGCTTCGACCTCACCGTCGAGGCATTCAATTTGTCGGAGTTCTACCGGGTGCCGGTCATCATCTTGACGGACGAAACCGTCGGCCACATGCACGAGAAGGTGGTCATCCCGCCCGCCGACCAGATCAATGTGGTCCCGCGCAATAACTACAGCGGCCCCAAGGAAGACTGCCGCCCCTACAAGTTTGACGGCAAGGGCGGACATCCCATGGTGCGTGCGGGCGATGGATATAATTTCCATGTCACCGGCCTGACCCATAACGAGCGGGGTTATCCGGTCATGACCGCCGAGCAGAACAATAAGGTCGTGACCCATCTTATGGAGAAGATCAACGGCAACGCCGACGAGATCATCCGTCTTGATGAGGATCAAGTCGATGGCGCCGATGTCGTGGTAGTGTCCTATGGCATCACTTCACGGATCGCCGTCAAGGCGATTCAGGATGCGCGCAAGGAAGGCATCAAGGTCGGCTCGTTGCGCCTGATCACCATCTGGCCGTTCTGCGAGAAACGTATCCGTGAAATATCCGCCAGGGTCAAGGCCATCGTAGTGCCGGAGATCAACTATGGTCAGATGGTGCTCGAAGTGGAACGCAATGCAGGCGGCCGCTGCAAGGTAATCAGCGTCAATCACTGCGGTGGCGCGGTGCATGATCCCCAAGTGATCCTGGACGCCATCAGAAAGGCAAGCCAATGAGCACCGATATCATAACATTCAAGGCGGGCAGCCCGATGGCCAGCACTCTGCGCATGGATCGGATGCCGCATATCTGGTGTCCCGGTTGCGGCATCGGCTCCGAGGTGAATTCCTTTGCCGAAGCTGTCAAGCGCAGCGGCATCGACCCCAAGAAACTGGTCGTGGTGTCGGGCATCGGTTGCACCGGCCGTGTTGCGGGCTATGTCAATTTCGATTCGATGCACACCACGCATGGCCGCGCCATTCCTGTCGCCACCGGTATCAAGCTGGCCAACCCGGAACTGACGGTGGTGGTGTTCAGCGGCGAGGGCGATCTGGCCGGTATCGGCGGCAACCACTTGATCCATGCCGCTCGGCGCAACATGGATCTGGTGGTCATCTGCAACAACAATTTTACCTATGGCATGACCGGTGGCCAGGTAACGCCGACCACGCCCGGCTCCGCCATGGCTTCGACCACGCCCTACGGCAATTACGAATATCCGTTCAGCCTGCCGTTCCTGATGGATGCCGCCGGAGCCACTTATATCGCACGCTGGACGTCGATGCATTCGCGCAACGTCACACAGTCGATAGAAGAAGCGCTGTTGCGCAAGGGCTTCTCCTTCATCGAGATTATTTCGCCCTGCCCGACGCTCTATCTGCGCCGCAACCGCCTCGGCGACGGCGTCGACCAGCTTCAGAATTATCAGGACAACTCGATTCTCAAGCATGGCTGCGACACCCGTGAAACGGCCATCGACTTCCAGGGCAAGATCGTCATCGGCAAGTTCGTCGAAAAGAACAAGCCCACGTATCTGGAAGCTTCCGACAAATGCGCCGTCAAACTCGTGGGGGACGATTACCAGCTTTATGGCAAGACCATTCCGGAGCGGGAAGCCGAGGAAAAAGCCGAGAAGGAGAAGATCGCCGCCCGCCGCGCCGCCATGGCGGAGGAGGAGGCGCAGGAAGAGGCGGCATCACATAAAGTTTCCGTGTCCGCGCCTGCGGTGAAGGAGGTTCTCGCCAAGGCAGCGAAGAAGGCTGCCGCAAAGGCCAAACCCGTGAGGAAGGCTGTGGCAAAAGCCAAGACCAGGCCCGTGAAGAAAACTGTTGCGAAGGCTCAGCCCAAAAAGGCTGCTTCCAAGGCTCCGGCCAAAAAGGTCGTGGTCAAGGCGGCAAAAAAGGCCGCACCTAAAAAAACCAGCAAGCTTAATAAAACCCGTAAGTAGGAATCCAGCGCATGAGTACACAAGAAATCAGGTTTTCGGGGTTTGGCGGACAAGGCATCATCCGTTGCGCCCTGATCACCGGCAAGGCGCTGTCCCTTTACGATGACAAGTTCGCCACCATGACCCAGGCTTTCGGACCCGAGGCGCGCGGCAGCGCCTGTTCCGCGCAGCTCGTGGTTTCCGACGAGCGTGTTTTGTATCCCTACATCACACATCCCGGAATTCTCATGGCGCTGTCCCAGGAGGCTTACGAAAAATACTATGGCGAGCTGCCCAAGGGGGGCATCCTGATCGTGGAAGAGGAGTTGGTGAAGCTGCGCGGCGAGCATCCGGATCTCAGGCTACTGCGTGTACCGGCGACCCGCTATGCCGAAGAACTGGGCAACCGCCTGTTCACCAATCTCGTGGCGCTTGGTTTTTTTACCGCAGTTACCGGCGTGGTCACCGCCGATGCGATGAAGAAGGCACTGCCCGGCCTAGTTCCGGACCGTTTCCTGAAAATCAACATCAAGGCATTCGACAAGGGCTATGAGCACGGCCTTCAGATGGTTAGCAAAAATGGAGAAGCCGCGCCATGAGCAAGAAGCGCACCGGCGTTTTCGTCTGCCATTGCGGTACCAACATTGCCGCCACTGTCGATGTGGCGAAGGTTGCCAAGGAGATGGCCGGCGAAAATACCGTTGCTTTTACCCAGGAATATGTTTACATGTGCTCGGAGCCGGGTCAGGAGTCGGTGGTTCAGGCGATCAAGGACAACAAGCTGGACAGCGTCGTCGTCACCTGTTGCTCGCCGAATCTGCATGAGAAAACTTTCCGCGATAACGCCCAGCGCGCCGGCATCAATAATTTCACCGTCGAAATTGCCAACATCCGCGAGCAGTGCAGTTGGGTTCACAAAGATAAAGCCAAGGGAACCGAGAAGGCGATCAAGATATCGCGCAGTGTGGTGCGGCGGGTCAACCGCAACAAACCCATGGATGCGATCGCGGTTCCAGTCACCCGGCGTGCCATGGTCATCGGAGGGGGTATCGCCGGTATCCAGGCGGCCATCGACATCGGCAATGCCGGCATCGAGGTGATCCTGGTCGAGAAGCAAGCCACTATCGGCGGTCGCATGCTCCAGCTTTCCGAAACATTTCCCACGCTGGATTGCGCGCAGTGCGTCATGTCGCCCAAAATGGTCGAGGTGAACCGCCATCCGAAGGTCAAGGTGATGACCTACAGCGAGGTGCAGGAGGTCGCGGGTTCCGTGGGCAATTTCCGCGTCAAAGTGTTCAAGAGATCCACTTTTGTGGATCCCGACAAGTGCAAGCTTTGCGACGAATGCACCGAAGTCTGCCCGGTGGTGGTGCCGAACGAATACGAACATGGCCTGACCGCGCGGCGCGCCATCTATATTCCCTATGCCCAGGCCATTCCGGCCAGCTTCACGCTGGACGAAGACGCGTGTCTGGGCTTGAACCCGGTCGTCTGCGGCAAGTGCAAGGATGTCTGCGAGACGGGCGCTATCGACTATGACATACGCTCCCAGACGGTGACCGAGGATGTCGGCGCCATCGTGGTGGCGACCGGTTTCGATCTCTACGATCAGGCGAATATACCCGAGCTTGGCGGCGGCAAGATCGAAGATGTGCTCGATGGCTTGCAGTTCGAGCGGCTGTGCTCGGCTTCGGGTGCGACTCATGGCCATGTGCTGCGGCCTTCCGACCACAAGGAACCCAAGGATGTGGTGTTCATCCAGTGCGTGGGGTCGCGCGATCCCGCGAAGCATTGCGCCTACTGCTCCAAGATTTGCTGCATGTACACCGCCAAACACGCGCGCCTCTACAAAAAACATTGCCCGGACGGACGTGCCTATATTTTTTACATCGACATCCGCTCCGGCGGCAAGGGTTACGAAGAATTCGTGCAGCGCACCATGGAGGACGATGACACCCTCTACCTGCGCGGCCGCGTTTCCAGGCTTTACCGGCATAACGGCAAGGTTCGCGTACACGGCACCGATACCCTGACCGGCCAGAATGTGGAAATCGACGCCGACATGGTGGTGCTGGCGCTCGCCATGGTGCCATCGAAGGGCACGGCGGAGATTGCCAAGACACTCAAGATCGGCCGCGACAAGGATCTCTTCCTGGCCGAGGCACACCCCAAGCTGAGACCGGTGGAGAGCATTACCGGAGGCATCTACCTGGCGGGCGCCGCGCAGGCGCCGAAGGACATTCCGGAGACCGTCGCCCAGGCCGGTGCGGCGGCGGCCAAAGTGATTGCGCTGCTGTCGCAGGCGACGCTCAGCCGCTCGCCGCTGATCGCCAAGGTGCGCCGCTCCCATTGCACGGGCTGCGGCATGTGCGTCGAAGCATGCCCATTCATAGCGATCCGGCTGGAGGGCGGAAAGGCAATCGTGAACGAAGCGCTGTGCGAGGGCTGCGGCAGTTGTTCGGCCACCTGCCTGCGCGCCGCCATTGATGTCAAGAATGTCACGCAATTGCAGGTCTACGAAATGATCGAAGCATGTCTTGCCTGAGAGATGTGAAGGGTGAAGGGAGAAGGGAGAAGGGAGAAGGGTAACGGCAGCGTGGAGGGTTTACCCTTCCCACTTCCCCTTTTCCCCTTCCCGGAATTTAAAGAAGGAAAATAGATGTCTGAACAACAAACTTACGAACCCAGGATCGTCGCCTTCCTGTGCAAGTGGTGCTCGTCGGCGGGCAGCGACCTGGCCGGCGTTTCGCGCATCCAGTATCCGGCGAACGCGACACCGATCACCGTTCCATGCACGGGCGCCATATCGCCGATGTATATCCTGTCGGCCTTCAACAAGGGGGCGGACGGCGTCCTGGTGTCGGGCTGCCACATCGGCGATTGCCACTATATCGAGGGCAATTATCTGGCGCGGCGCAAGATGCATCTGATCATGCAGTTGATCGAATTTATCGGCGTCGAACCGAACCGCTTCCGCATGTCATGGGTATCGGCCGCCGAGGGTGGCAAATTTGCCCAGGTCATCACGGATTTCGTCAACGACCTCAAGCCGCTCGGGCCGCAGGAAAAGCTGAAGAAGGCGGAACGGGCATGATTGATATCAAGGACATCCGCGACACCGCGAGGGACATGCTCACCAAGGGCGAAGCCCGCGCCGTCATCGGCTACCGGCGCGGCAGCCGAGGCATGCTCGCCGAGCCCGCTTTCATCACCAATCTCGAGCAGGCCGACGAGCTGGTGTGGGACCCGACCTGCTTCCATAATCTTTCACTGTACCTGGTCGAAGACCGCAAGTTTTTGGCGCACCTCCGCAAGACCGCGAACGCGCCCATCGCCATCGTTGCCAAGGGATGCGACGCTCGCTCCATCGTCGTGCTGATGCAGGAACACTATTTCAAGCGCGAGGATGTCTACATCATCGGCGTGTCCTGCGAGGGAACCGGGGTAGTGGATGAGCGCAAACTGGCTCCCCTTTTGAACGGCGCTCACGCTACGAGCGCTGCTTTCGACGGCGACGATTTTGTGTTCACCACCGCGGAAGGCGAGAAGCGCTTGCCGGCCCGCGAGGTGATGGCGGATCGCTGCCTGGAATGCCGCAACCCCTTTCCCAAGGAGCACAACGCGGTGTTCGGCGAGGACAAGACCGGACGCCAGTTGGCGGAACCGTTCGCCGCACTGACCCGATTCGAAGCGCAAGGAAACAGCGCACGCTGGGATATCTGGAGCCGCCATTTCGACCGCTGTATCCGCTGTTTCGCGTGCCGCTCGGTGTGCCCGATGTGCTACTGCGACGAATGCGTGGTGGATAGCATCTCTTTCCCGGTAACCGCGGAAACCACGGCAGAGGACAAAGCCAACCGCATCCGCTGGATCGAACGGTCGGCGGTGCGCTCCGAAAATATCACCTATCTCATGACGCGCGCGATGCATCTGGCCGGGCGTTGCACCGATTGCGGCGAGTGCGAGCGCGCCTGCCCGGTCAATGTCCCGATACGGCTGCTCAACAACAAAATGGAACGCGAAGCGCGCGAAAAATTCGGTTATGAGCCAGGAGCGAGCATCGGAGGGTCGTCGCTGGTGGCCTCCTTCCTCGACAGCGATCCCGGCGATTTCATCAGATGATAGCCATCAGGTAACAGCATGGAAAAAATTCTAGACAAGAAACAGATCGACGGCTGGATTGCCGCATTGACCGCAAAATCACAAGATGGCTGGGAGGTTCATGCGCCAATGCTGGAAGAGGGTATCTGGACATATCAGCCGGCCAGCGGCGCCGTGCGGCTCGACCATCCCAACACCAACCAGTCGCCCAAGGGATTTGCTTTTCCCCAGCGCGAAATATTTTTCTCATTCGAGCAGATCAAGGGTGAGGCGCCGCGCCTGACGCAGGTACTGCCGAAGGAACAGCGCCATGCCGTGTTCGGCGTGCGCCCGTGCGACGGGCGCGGAGTGCCGCGCATGGATAAGGTGTTCACCGACCATGTCGAAGACCCCTATTACAATGCGCGCCGCAAGAACGTTGCCTATGTGGGCTTGGCCTGCAACAAGCCGCCCAGCCCCAACTGTTTCTGCCTGTCGGTCGGCGGATCGCCGGTTTCCACCGACGGCCTCGATGTACAGTTGACCGACTTGGGCGACCGCTATTTCGTGAAGGCGATCACCGAAACGGGCAAGGCGCTGATGACGGCAGGCGGCAAACTGTTCACCGATCCATCCGCCGCCGACCAGAAACAGGTGAAACAGGTGCATACCGATGCGGTAGCCCATCCGCAACGCAAGATCAACGACCCGGACGGCGCGCCGGCCAAACTGAGAGCGAGTTTCAACTCGCCGCTCTGGGAAGAAATGGCGCGTGCCTGCATCGGCTGCGGCATCTGCACCTTCCTGTGCCCGACCTGCCATTGTTTCGACATCAACGACGAAGTGCAAAGCAAGGCGCCGCTGAAGGGCCAGCGGGTGCGCACCTGGGACAACTGCCAGTTCCCCGATTTCACCATGCACTCATCCGGCCACAACCCGCGCGAGAACACCGGCGCACGGTTGCGCCAGCGGGTAAACCACAAATTTCAATATTTCCACGAAAATTTTGGGATGCATCAATGCACCGGTTGCGGCCGCTGTATCAGCGGGTGCCCGGTGGGTATCGATATCGTCGCCGTCGTCAATAAGGTAACCGAACATGCCGGATAATATCTATCTCCCGCAACTGGCCAGGGTCTCCTCCATCAAGGAAGAGGTGGCGGGCGAACGCTCCATTAAAACTTTCCGCGTCGAGCCTGTGGACGGCAAACTCTTCGACCACCAATGCGGCCAATGCGCGATGCTCTCCATTTTTGGCCGCGGAGAATCGATGATCTCGATCGCCTCATCGCCGCTGATCAGGGAATACAAACAGTTCAGCATCATGCGGGTGGGGCGGGTGAGTTCCGCCTTTCACGAACTGGAGGTCGGCGATGTCATCGGCCTCCGCGGCCCTTACGGCAACAGTTTTCCGGTCGACGACTGGCGCGGCAAGAACCTGTACTTCATCGGCGGCGGCTGCGGCCTCGCGCCGATCTGGCCGGTGATCACCACTGCGGTGGCGCAACGCGCCAACTTCAAGAACGTCACCGTGTTCTACGGCGGGCGCACCTCGCGCGACATCATGTACCGGGCGGAACTCGAAAAGCTGCGCGAGTCGGTCGATGTGCATCTGTCCATCGACAGGATGGAGGAGGGCTGGGATGGCTACTGCGGCTTCGTGCCGGCAGCCGTGATGGACAAGGATCCGCTTCCCGACAACGCCATCGCCATCACCTGCGGGCCGCCGATCATGATCAAGTTCGTGATCCAGAACCTGAACAAACTCGGCTTCAAGGACGAGCAGATATACACGACCATCGAGAACAAGATGAAATGCGGCATCGGAAAGTGCGGACGCTGCAACGTCGGCAAGGACTATGTGTGCGTCAAGGGGCCGGTCTATTCGTGGGCGGTACTGAAAAACCTGCCGGAAGAATATTAAGAAGCTGGTAGCTGGTAGCTTGTAGCTTGTAGCGGGTAGCAAAGCCAAAATCAGCTTTGCGGCGGGCTTTCGCTACCAGCTACACGCTACGAGCTACCCGCTAAAAAAGAATTTGATTAATAAAGAGGTAAGATAACTATGAACATCAGTGGAATGCTCCATGGGGCAGGGCTGCTCAAAATCGTCGACTTTCCGGCCTCCGAAGTGCTCGGGCCGGAAGCCAGCGAACACGAGATTCACAGCATGATCGAGCGCTGCGGTTCGGTCTTCGTTAAACCTATTTTCAAGGGCGGCATCGGCAAGAAGGGCAAGTCCGGGTTGATCGGGCGCGCCACAAGCCTGAAGTCTGCGCTGGCCGAAAAAGAACGCTTGTATTTTGCCGAATACAAAGTCGGGAACACCGTTTACAAATCGCGCGGCGTCACCTTCGAGGGCGCGGTTCCGGCCAAGCATGAAATTTATTTCTCGATCACCGATTCGACCCGCTACCGTGCGCCGGTCATGACGCTTACCCATCACGGCGGCATGGACATCGAGGAACTGGACAAGACCCGGATCATCGAAGCCCCGTTCGATCCGCTTACCGGACTCAAGTCCTTCATTGTTTCCAACGCGCTGTCCGACCTCGGCGCGCCCAAGGAAATCGTGTCGCCGCTGGTGCAGCATCTGCCCAAGCTGTGGGATCTGTATCACCATTATGGTATGTCGACGCTGGAACTCAACCCGATCCGCATGATGGAAGGCAAAACCGGCTCTCTGATACCGGTGGCCTGCGACTTCAAGTGCGGCTTCGACCGCGACGATCCGCGCATGAACCGCCTGAGTTTGCCGGACGATCTCTTCGTTACAGAGGCCAACGACTTCGAACAGGAGATCAACGAGTTGCGCACCTATCAGGGACAGAGCGACGTTTATGTGATCAACGAGAAAGGCACCATCCTGGCTCCCACCTTCGGCGGCGGCGCAAACTCGCTGGTCACCGAAGTGCTGGGCAACGACGCCATCATCTCCTCGGATTTCGGCGGCAATCCGCCTTACGAGAAGATGAACGAGGTGATGCGCATCTGCCTGAAGTACTATCTCAAGCAATCGAATGTGCTGTTTATCATCGGCGGCAAGGCCAACAACACGGACATCTTCGTCACGTTCCGCGCGATGGCCGATGCGTTGCGCGATTACTTCAGCGAACACGGCCCGACGCCGGTGTATGTGGTGATCGGTCGCGGCGGCCCCAACCTGATTCGCGGCATGGGCGCCTTCAAGGATGTGCTCGACGCGCTGCGGATACCCTACAGGATATTCGGCTTCGACTCCGCGATGACCGACGTGGTGAATTACGCGCAGGCGGCGGATCGCTGGATGAAGGGCGGCGGCCGCGCCGAAGTGGCGAAAATGCTGGGTTTGTCGGCGGACGCTTAAGCGTCCAGCTTGTAGCTCGTAGCGTGTAGCCGGTAGCCGGTAGCCAACCCGGTTTTGCTACAAGCCACAAGCTACCAGCTACAAGCTAAGAATTTGAAATTAAGCAAAGGTAAAAAGCAATGAGAAAAGATCGCAGAAATGAGCGTAACGATAAATTTAAATATTTCGTTGGCATCCGCTCTCTGGCCGAGATTGCGACCAAAGAGGATCGCATCTGTGTGCTGAATATTTTGGGCAACGAATCACGTTCCGTGACGCCGGTCAGTCATGTCTATTCGGGTGGCAATGTGGTGTTCGGCACTTCGCCGGGTCGCCGTGGACAGGCTCTTGAGACATCTCTCGGCAACATCCCTGTCTACAACAACGTGCGCGAAGGCATGGAGGCCGGGCACAAGTTCAACGTCGGCGTCGTTTATCTGCCGCCCTCCGCCGTGCGCGATGGTGTCGCCGAACTGATCCGCATCAACCCGGATGTCGAGAAAGTCATCATCCTGACCGAAAAAGTAGCGGTGCATGATGCCCGCGAAATCAGGGCGCTCGGCCAGCAGCGCAGGGTCGATATTTTCGGAGCCAACTGTCTCGGTGTGGCGGATTCGTGGAACAAGGTACGTATCGGTGGTGCGCTGGGCGGAGATAACCCTGCGGAGACTTTACGCAAGGGTTCTATTGCCATCTATTCCAACTCCGGTAACTTCACCACCACCATCGCCAATTACCTGTCGATTGGTGGGTGGGGAACGACGACACTGGTCTCCAGCGGCAAGGATATCTACATCAACTATGCCACTCCCGAATTCGCCTATGCCGTAGCCAACGACGAACGCACCAAGGCGGCGGTGCTGTACTCCGAGCCGGGCGGTTATTACGAACAGGAAGTCACCTTCGGAAAACCGGTGGTCGCCTGCGTGGTCGGACGCTGGAAAGCGAGCCTGACACGCGCGGTCGGCCACGCCGGCGCCATCGCCGGATCGGGCGACGATGCGCGCGCCAAGGAAAAATGGTTCATGGACAAGTTCGGCGTGACCGACCTGTTCACGCCCGAGAATCCGGTGTGCTCGAAGCTGGGTGCGGTAGTCACAAACATCTCGCATATCCCGCTGGCGCTGACTGCGGTGATGAAACTGAACGGCGTCGAGAAAGACTTTCCGCCGGAAGGCAACCTGGAATTGAAGCCATGGTTCGGCGACGACCAAGGGCTGAAACTGCCGCCCGAACTGAACATCCCCGTGGTCAAGGCGATGTCGCCGTACGACGTGCAAATCGCCGAGCTGCTCAAGCATGTCGGCGCCATTTTCCCGCGCCAGTCGATGAAAGACTGTTCGGGAAGCTCGGTGATGGACCCGAAGACCCAGGTCACCAAGGTCAACAACATTTCCATCCTCGATACCGCCAAGCAGCCGCTGGAATCCAACCTGTGCATGGCGCTGGTACGCGAGCATAACGACGCTAACGACAATGCCCTGTTCAACATCGCCGTGGCGGCGCGGGTCAACCTGCACGGCGAGGCCATGCTGGCCGCTGCCGATGCTGCGCGCGAGGCCGGTAATTCTCCCAATACGGCGATCAGCGCGGCAGTTGCGCTGCTCGGGCCTAAGCGCGTCGATTGCGCACGCAATGCCGCCGACACGCTGATCGAATTGTTCGCGCATTCCGGACTCCAGACTGGCGACAACGAAAAAGCCACTATCACGCCCGCCGCTGCCACCCCGGAACAACTTGCAACCCTGCTGGGCAAAGCGCCGGATGCGCGAGCCGAAGCGATGCTCAAGGCCTTCGACAAACGCGGAGCCAAGTCGGCTTTCGTGCGCTACTTGCGCAGCCTGAATGGCCACCCGACCACGGATGCGGTAGTCGCCGCGCTCACCACTACCATCGCCTGGGAACCGCTGATCCGCAAGCGCATCTCCAAGCTGACCGTACGCAACCTGCCCTGGTACGCCCACCTGTTCTCGGCCATCATCGGCGCCGCAGCCGAAGGCAAGCGCCACCAGCCCGGCAAGTTCTGCGGCATCGGCAACGAAGAAATGCTGGAGTCGTGGACCGCTACCCAGTTGGCCTATCTCTCCCTGCTCGGCGAGCGTCCGACAGAGGCGAGCCTGTTCCCGTTCCAGGTCATGTTGGGGCTGATCATCTCCAACGGTGTCGGCACCATCTCGGCGCAGGGCTGCAAAGGCGCAGTATCCGCCGACGGCCCGGAATCGCCGGAGCGCGTGCAGATCAACAAGGGCATGATCGGCTTCCTGACCCACACCGGATTCGCCCACGGCGGCAACGGCTACGAAGGCATCCAGTTCCTGATCGAGAGTTTCAAGAACACCCCGCTGGCCGATGCCAGCGCCGCCGGCCACGGCCTTGACCTCAAGGCGATGGCGGCGGGATTCGCGGTGGCGTTCAACAAGGAAAAGAAGGCGGGCAAGGCGCTCGGCCTGCCGGTGCGCAGCATCCCCGGCGTCAACCACCCGGTGTTCAAGGGGCAATCGGTCAACCATGACCCGCGCGAGGTTTACATCGCGGAACTGTTCGCCGAGCGCGGCGAGAAAAATATTTTTCACGATTATTACCGGACGCTGGTACAGGCCCTGTACGACAACGGCGTGACCGCGAACGTGTTCTGCGTCAACATCGACGCGATCATCGCCGCGATGCTGCTCAAGCTGCTGTGGTCGCGCTACCGCAAGGGCGAATTCAGCGAAAGCTCGATGGAAATGGCCGCATTCACCGCGTTCCTGTTTGGCCGCATGGCGGGATGTGCCGGTGAAATCGACGACCACATCAACCGTGGCCGCAACATGGATACGCGGACACCGGCTTCGTCATGCACACATGTTTCCTAGTATCTCGATAGCAGGCTTCCTCCCTTACCAAGGGCAGAGTGGGGATGGGTTTTATGCACCATCCCCATTTTTCATGCAAGCCAGTAGCCCGGATGCAGCGCAGCGCAATCCGGGAGCACCCGTCAGGGTGCAGATGAAGACAACCCCGGATTCCATTGCATTACATCCGGGCTGGCTAGCATCCCTTGAACTTTTTGGCCGTGCATTTTTTGGTTAATTCCTGTGCCTTGCCAATTTGGTCGGCAGTCATGGCCGCCGCTATTGAATCGCGATCTACAATAAATTCTCTTTTGGCTTCACTACTGGCATTGGCAATCGCAATATTGAGCCACATATATCCCCGAATATTATCTTTGGGGACGCCTTTCCCTTTGACATAAATCCATCCAAGGTAAAATTGGGCTATAGGGTGACCCTGTTCTGCGGCAAGCATGTACCACTTCCTCGCCTCATTGTAATCGTGAGGAACACCCCGCCCGGCGCGATACATCATCCCGAGGACATATTGCGCTTCGGCGCTCCCGCTTTGTGCCAATGGGGTATACAGCTTTGCGGCTTTCTCATAATCACCCGTTTCGTATACACTATTCGCATCCGATAATGGATCGGCCATTGTCTGCCCGGCCAGTGCAAAAATGCACACACATACCAGCAACACCCGTTTTTGCAACCTGTTCATTTTCGTTACCCGTTTATTCGAATTAATCGACGCCAAACTC
This sequence comes from Nitrosomonadales bacterium, assembly GCA_016218475.1. Classification (GTDB taxonomy): domain Bacteria; phylum Pseudomonadota; class Gammaproteobacteria; order Burkholderiales; family Gallionellaceae; genus Gallionella. The sequence continues at coordinate 18,729 of JACREB010000160.1, forward strand.
CGGGAGCAGGCTGCGTCTTTCCCGCTACATGGCAAATATACCAAATTTGGGTTCATCGTTCAGGCCTAATGCAAAGCTATTCAAACGAATTAATTTCGCCGCTCCAAGTTTCATCCTGAATACAAAACACATAATTTTATTGATGCCTGTGAGGTTGACTACAAACCGTTGGAAAACCCCCGGCTTTTACGCGATAATTCGAATTTTCGCACTCCAATTTGGAGAGGAACACAGAACGGGTGGAGCACAGTGCGGAACCCGTCATACAGTTCATCAATCTCCGATAGGTTGCGCTGCTTTACCATCTGTCCTGTGAGGGCTACCGATTTTTTTAACGCAATAATTATGGAGAAACCATGGCTGCATTTAACGTCGCACAGAAAATCCTCCTGGCCAACGCGGCAGGAGGTTTGACCCAGCTTCCGGCACAGGGTCAACCGCTGGAAATCCAGTTCACCCACACCCTCTACCAAGATGCCACCGGCACCGCCGCCGCGCTTGCTTTCGAGAAGATGGGCGTGGACCGCGTGAAGACCACCTCGGTCATCGTGATCGATCACAAGACCCTGCAAGTCGGCTATATCGACGGCGATGACCACCGCTATCTGGAGACATTTTCCAAAAGATACGGTTGCTGGTTTTCGCGCGGCGGGCTCGGCATCTGCCATAGCGTATTCCTCGAAGATTTCGCGGTTCCCGGCAAGTCGGTGATCGGCTCCGATTCGCACACCACCAACGCGGGCGGCATGGGTATGCTGGCGCTGGGTGCGGGCGGCACGGACGTGAGCTTCGCGATGGCAGGCACTTCCTACAAGATCGAAATGCCGAAAGTGGTGCAGGTGAACCTCACCGGCGCGCTGCATCCGGGCGTGCTGGCCAAGGACGTGATCCTGAACGTGCTCAAGGTCATCGGTATCAAGGGCAACAAGGACATCTGCCTGGAATACACCGGGCCGGGCATGAAGAGCCTGAACGTCACCGACCGCGCGACCATCTGCAACATGGGCACCGAAGGCGGCGTCGCTTTCTCGATCTTCCCGTCGGACGAAATCACCAAGGCGTATCTCGAAGGCCGCAAGCGTGGCAAGGATTGGGTGGCACTATCCGCCGACCCCGGCGCGACTTATGCCCGCACCGTCGAGATCGATTTGTCGGTGCTGCAACCGACCATCGCGCTGTATCCGCGCCTTAAGGGCATGGAGCCGGTATCCCAGCATGCCGGAGCGCCGATCGATGCGGTGTTCATCGGCAGTTGCACCAACTCCAACTACGAAAACCTGGCGCGCGTCGGCGAGCTGCTGCGCGGCAAGAAGGTCAAGGTCGATACCGCCATCGCCCCCGGTTCACAGGCCATCGCGCGCCAACTGGCCGCAGCAGGCTATCTGGAAATCTTCTACGCAGCCGGTGTGCGCGTGATGGAAAACGCATGCTCCGCGTGTATCGGACAGGGCTTTTCGCCACCCAGCAACGGCGTGATGCTGTCCACCGCCAACCGCAATTTCGAGGGACGTTCCGGCACCGAAACCGCCAAGGTACACTTGGTCAGCCCTGTCACTGCAGCAGCGAGCGCCGTCACGGGCAAGCTGACCGACCCGCGCACCCTGTTCAGCGGCGACCTCACCTTCAAACAGGTGCCGCCGGTGGTTGACATGGACTCTTATGTCGCGCCGCTGCCGCCTGCGGAAGCGGCCAAGGTGGTAATGCGCTACGGCCCGGACATCGCGCCGCTGCCGACGCTGGACCCGTTGCCCGCGAAACTGGCGGGCGAGGTGTTGCTCAAGCTCGGCAACGAGATCACGACCGACCATATCCAGCCTGCCGGAAAATATCTGTCGCTGCGCTCCAACGCGGACGAATACGCCAAGCAGGCGACCTTCGTCCAGGTGGACAAGACCTTCAGCACGCGTGCTGCGGCATTGCGCGATGCGGGAGGCCACGGCTTCCTCGTGGCGGGTGATGGCTACGGCATGGGCAGCTCGCGCGAGCATGCCGGGCTGTGCCCGCGCATCCTCGGGGTGCGCGCCATCGTGGCCAAGGGCTTCGAGCGCATCCATCTGGCGAACCTCGCCAACTTCGGCATCCTGGGGCTGGCCTTCGAAGACCCGGCTGACCTGGAGCGCATCCAGCAAGGCGCCAAAGTGTCTCTCGACACCTCAGGCCTGGAGAGCGGCCAGCTCAAACTGGTGGTTGATGGTGTCGGCGATATCCCCGTGAAGCTTGCGCAAGGGAAGGAAGATATCCCGATGATCCGTGCAGGCGGCGCGCTATCGCTGTTCGCCAGCCAGCAGAAAGCGGCCTGAATCTTCGCAAACAAACCCCTCCAAACCTCCCCTTATCAGAGGAGGCTTTTTGCTTCCTCCCTGACAAGGGAGGGCTGGGGTGGGTTGGGTTGGGGGGTTGGTTTAAGGTGCTAGATTGCATGTCGGGCAGAGCCCGACCTACATTATTTAATTGAAGAGGAAAAAATTATGGCAACTGCAAAAATTGATTGGACAAAAACCGATGAAGCGCCGGCGCTGGCAACCTATTCCCTGCTGCCTATCGTCCAGGCCTTCACCAAGGCAGCCGGTGTTGTCGTCGAGGCTCGTGACATTTCCCTTGCCGGGCGGATCATCGCGAACTTCCCCGAAAACCTGACCGAGAGCCAGCGCATCCCCGACGAACTCACCGCGCTGGGCGAGCTGGCCACCAAACCGGAAGCCAATATCATCAAGCTTCCCAACATCAGCGCCTCCGTTCCGCAACTGAAGGAAGCCATCAAGGAATTGCAAGCGCAGGGTTACAAGATTCCGGACTATCCGGAAAACCCCCAGAACGACGCCGAGAAAGAACTCAAAACACGCTTTGGCAAAGTGCTCGGCAGCGCGGTCAACCCGGTGTTGCGCGAAGGCAACTCGGATCGCCGCGCGGCGTTGTCGGTCAAGAATTACGCGCGCAAGCATCCGCACAAGATGGGTGTATGGAGCCCGGATTCGAAGACCCATGTGGCGCACATGAGCGGCGGGGATTTCTATGGCAGCGAAAAATCCGTCACGGCCAGCGAAGCCGGCCCCGTGCGCATCGAGTTCGTCGGCGCGGATGGCAAGACCACCGTGCTGAAGGAAAAGACCACGCTGAAGGCGGGCGAGGTCATCGACGCTTCCGTGATGAGCTGCCGCGCGCTGCGCAAGTTCTACGAAGAGCAGATCGCGGACGCGAAACAGAAGGGCGTGCTGCTGTCGCTGCACCTCAAGGCCACCATGATGAAGATTTCCGACCCCATCCTGTTCGGCCATGCCGTCACCGTTTTCTTCAAGGATGTTTTCGACAAGCACGCGGCGACCATCAAGGAAATCGGCGTCAACGTCAACAACGGTTTCGGCGACCTGCTCGCGAAGATCGCCACGCTGCCGGAAGCCAAGCGTAAAGAGATTGAAGCCGATATCCAGGCCTGTTACAAGAACCGCCCGGAACTGGCGATGGTCAATTCCGACAAGGGCATCACCAACCTGCACGTGCCCTCCGACGTGATCATCGACGCCTCCATGCCGCCGATGATCCGCGACGGCGGCAAGATGTGGGGCAAGGATGGCAAGCCTTACGATACCAAGGCGATGATTCCGGACCGCAACTACGCGGGGGTTTTTGCGGCAGTCGTCGAAGATTGCAGGAAGAATGGCGCACTCAATCCGGTGACCATGGGCAGCGTGCCCAACGTCGGCCTGATGGCGCAGAAGGCCGAGGAATACGGCTCGCACGACAAGACGTTCGAAGCATCCGGTAATGGTGTAATCCGCGTTGTCGACGCAGCGGGCAAGGCGCTGCTGGAACAGAAGGTGGAGCAGGGCGACATCTTCCGCATGTGCCAGACCAAGGATGCGCCGATTCAGGACTGGGTCAAGCTGGCCGTTACCCGCGCAAGGTTGAGCAATACCCCGGCCATTTTCTGGCTGGACAAAAACCGTGCGCACGATGCGCAGATCATCGCGAAGGTCGAGAAATATCTCAAGGATCACGACACCAGCGGTCTGGACATCAAAATCATGTCTCCGGTGGAAGCGGTCAAAGTTTCGCTCGATCGCATCCGCCAGGGGGCGGACACGATCTCTGTTACCGGCAACGTGCTGCGCGATTATTTGACCGACCTGTTCCCGATCCTGGAATTGAATACCAGCGCGAAGATGCTGTCGATCGTGCCGCTGATGAATGGCGGCGGATTGTTTGAAACCGGCGCGGGCGGTTCGGCGCCGAAGCATGTGCAGCAGTTTCAGGAAGAAGGCTACTTGCGCTGGGACTCGCTGGGCGAGTTTCTGGCACTCGCCGTATCGCTGGAGCATCTGGCGCAGACCTTCAGAAACGCGAAGGCGCAGGTTCTGGCGGATACGCTCGATCAAGCCAATGGCAAGATTCTCGACAACGACCGCTCGCCCGCGCGCAAGGTCGGCGAACTGGATAACCGGGGCAGCCATTTCTATCTTGCCCTGTACTGGGCGCAGGCGCTGGCCGCGCAGACCAAGGACAAGGAACTGCAGGCGCGCTTTGCGCCGCTGGCAAAGGCGCTGGCGGAAAACGAGGCGAAAATCAATGCCGAGCTGGTTGTCGCCCAAGGAAAACCGGTGGACATGGGCGGCTACTACCGCCCGGATTTCGACAAGACATCGAAGGCCATGCGTCCCAGCGCAACCTTCAATACGGCGCTGGCGGCTATTTGATAAAGCCATTGGTTAAAACGATCGGTTAAATTGACAGGCGGCTCACGGGCTACCCTGTCATTTTGTGTGACATATGCAGCCCATCACCCCATACGGGGCGATGGGCTGTGCCTTTTCAAGTGCAATGACTCTCAGCCGGGCGAGCCGACAAACCCGGTTGACATGGGAAAATTTGGCAAGCAATCAAAACAGCACACGATCATTCAGTAGGGCTTGCTGTTCACCAAATTCCCGGCTGGCCGGTATTGGCATACCCACACTTGCTCCTGAGTGTCTTCGCACACAGCCACCGCACAACCGACTGCCGTGGTGGTGCGCCAGACTACCTGCGTGTAATGGCCGCACATTTTTCCCGGTAAGCAGCGATTGTTGGCGTAGTCGTAATCCGCTTCCTCGCTGCCCCAACTATCCACCACTTGCTCAGGCGATACCTTTTGCAATTCCTTGCGACCGTCAGACCAAGCCAGCGCACTGGCCCAGTAAAGATTCTCACCGTATTGCCCGTCCGGTTTACTATGGCGCATGCGGCAATGGCCGGTGCGTTTCAAGTTGTCTGCCCAGGCCTGCGCCGTCGCCGCGAGGGCTGGCGAGTAACTCAGCTTCTCCGTTACTCCCACTTTGGCGCGCCACTTGTTGTGTGCGGCGACAAAGGCTGCGGCGTCGATTTCTCCGGCATACGCGGGAATAACCGCCAGTGCGGCGGTACAGAGGAGGGTGATAGTTTCAGGTTTCATGTGTAATCAATCTCGACAGGGCTATTTTATTTGACCAATGGACAGCCGAATCAGCGCTTTCTCTATCTCGACCGCAGCGAACAGAAGAACACCGAAGCCGACGATGCGCGCCCATGCGGCCGCGTCGATGGCGACCACGCCGAATACGCTTTGCATAAATGGCAGGTAGGTAAAGGCCGCCTGGATGACTGCCAGAATGGCAATGGTGAGCAACACATAGGAATTGCCGGTGAAATCCTGCCAGGTGCGTATCGGCGCGAGCAGATAACGGCAGTTGAACAGGTAAGCCATCTCACCCACCACCAGCGCGTTGATCGCGACGGTTCGGCTTTCTTCGATACTCACGCCACGTGCGCTCTCCCACATGAACAACGCCATCGAGCCGCCGGTCAGCAGCGCGGAGACGAAAATAATGCGCCAGATCATGAAGCCGGACAGAAGCGGTTCGTTGGCTGCGCACGGTGGTCGCCGCATCACACCCGGTTCGGATTTCTCGAACGAAATTGCCAGCGCCAGCGTGACTGCGGTCACCATGTTCACCCACAGAACCTGCACCGGTGTAATCGGCAGCGCCATACCGAACAAAACCGCGACCAGCACCATGCCTGCCTCGCCGCCATTGGTGGGCATGATGAACACGATGGCTTTCTTGATATTGTCATAGACGGTGCGCCCCTCTTTCACTGCGTGAACGATGGTGGCGAAATTATCATCGGCCAGCACCATTTCTGCCGCTTCCTTGGCGACTTCCGTGCCCTTCATGCCCATCGCCACGCCGATGTCGGCGCGCTTCAGGGCGGGCGCATCGTTCACGCCATCGCCGGTCATGGCGACGATCTCGCCATTGGCTTGCAATGCCGCGACCAGGCGCAGCTTGTGTTCCGGGCTGGCGCGCGCGAACACATTCACATCCCGCACCGCCTGGCGCAATGCTTGTTCGTCCAGCGCATCCAGCTCGCTACCAACCAGCGCGCGGCCATTGCCTATGCCCAGTTGTGCGGCGATGGCGAGTGCCGTTTCGGCATGGTCTCCGGTGATCATCTTGACGCGGATACCCGCTGCCTGACATTCACGCACGGCAGCGATGGCTTCTTCGCGCGGCGGATCGGTGATGCCGACCATGCCGAGCAGGGTGTATCCGCCTTGCATGTCGGCAAAATTCAATTCGCGTTGCCCGCCTTCGACCGCCTTCATCGCCAATGCCAGCACGCGCTGCCCGAGTGCGCCGATTTCTGCCATCTTGCCGTGCCACTGCGGCAGATCGAGCGGCACATCCTCGCCCAAACCGCGCTGCTGGCGGCACATCTCCAGCACTTGTTCCACCGCCCCTTTCACAAAAATAAAGGCATGTCCGGCATGATCGTGATGCAGTGTGGCCATGAAACGATGTTCCGATTCGAACGGGATGAGGTCGGTGCGCGGTAGCGCGTTATGCTCGAAGGCCGCATCCATCCCCGCTTTCAATGCCAGCGGAATAAGCGCCCCTTCGGTCGGGTCGCCCGCGATATGCCATGCACCATCGCTTTCGTGCAAAGCGGCATCGTTGCACAGCAGCCCTGCGCGGAATAAATCCAGCGCCTCGGCATGTTCGGAAATATTTGTTTCGTTTCCCGCGATAGCAAAACCGCCATGCGGCGCATAACCCGTTCCGCTCACCTCGAACACCTGTGTGGCGGTGATTACCCGTTGAACCGTCATTTCGTTGCGCGTCAGCGTACCGGTCTTGTCGGTGCAAATCGTGGTCACGGAACCCAGTGATTCGACCGCAGGCAAACGGCGAATGATAGCGCTACGTGTTGCCATGCGTTGCACACCGAGCGCCAGGGTGATGGTCAGCACGGCGGGCATCCCTTCCGGGATCGCCGCCACCGCCATGCTCACTGCGGCAAGGAACATATCGCCGAGGTCGAAATTGTGTATCAGCCAGCCGAACAAAAAGGTGATCGCGGCCAGCACCATGATGGCGGCGGTCAGCCAGCGCCCGAATACTTCCATCTGCCGCAACAGCGGGGTGGTGAGTTCCTGCACCTCTTCCAGCAAGGCGCTGATACGTCCTATCTCGGTTTGATCGGCAGTGGCGACCACCACTCCTGTTCCCTGCCCATACACCACCAGTGTGCTCGAATACGCCATGCAGTAACGGTCGCCGAGTGCGGTCTGCGCATCCACCGCAGCGATGTTTTTCTCGGTGGCTATGGATTCACCGGTCAGCGCTGCCTCTTCGATGCGCAGATTTTTAACGCTCAACAGGCGAAGGTCGGCAGGCACCTTGTCACCCGATTGCAGCAACACAATATCGCCGGACACCAACGCTTCCGCCGCGATCACCTCGCGCCTGCCTTCACGCAACACGGTAGCCTCGGGCGACAACATGCGCCGGATCGCATCCATCGCCTTCTCTGCCTTGCCTTCCTGAAGGAAACCGATGATGGCGTTGATCGCCACCACCCCGACGATCACACTGGTGTCCACCCAATGCGCGAGCAAGGCAGTGACAACTGCCGAGGCCAGCAGCACATAGATCAGCACGTTGTGGAATTGCAGCAGGAAGCGCGGCAGGGGGCCGCGCCGTTTGGGCGGCGTCAGCCGGTTCGGGCCGTATTGCGCGAGACGTCGCGCCGCCTCGGCATGACTCAACCCATGCGCGTTCGAAGAAACGGCATCAAGCACTTCTTGTGCAGGAAGATGATACCAATCACTCATCGTTCACGCCCCAATTGAGAGGTGTGCCGCTTTTGGCGCGTCCTGCTCAAATGCAGTGTTAGGCATCTAATTCGACCTTGATTTGTTATTCAATGCTTGTATCAGAGAACGAATCTCTGCCAGTTCCTCGTGCAGATTATCCGATGCAACCGTATTTTTGTACGACATTAAGATCAGCTTCACCGATACTAGTATAACAACACATAAATAACGAAACATGCATTATACTGTCGTACGCCCACCCCATGACGAGGAGCCAGCCATGCGACAGACCGAACTGCATCTTACCGACGAGGATCGAGAATTGATCGAATCATATCGTGCC
>JACREB010000159.1 GCA_016218475.1 Nitrosomonadales bacterium
AATGCTCATTTACTACATGTAAACTCCGCTTTTTGCGAGTTGGGCGGCAACGGCAAGCCGCCCATCCCTGCTTGACCCGCTTCGCCCGATTTTGCCTTGCACTGCATCCCTTGATCGCTTTGTGACACAGTAAGATTATTCAGCGTTTCCTTAAACTTTGCCGAGCGAGGCGAGGTATTTGTCCGCATCCAGCGCCGCCATGCAGCCGGTCGCCGCGCTTGTGCAGGCCTGCCGGTAGATTTGATCCTGCACGTCGCCTGCCGCGAATACGCCGGGGATGCTGGTCGCCATGGCGTTGCCCTTGTTGCCGCCTTGTGTGCGGATATAGCCGTTGTCCATCTCCAGTTGTCCGGCGAAAATATCGGTGTTGGGCTTGTGGCCGATGGCGATGAACACCCCGGTCAAGGCGATGTCCTTTTTCTCGCCGCTCTTCACATCTTTCACGCGCATGCCCGTCACGCCGGTTGCGTCGCCGAGCACTTCGTCGAGCACGCTGTTCAGTTGCAGGATGATCTTGCCTTCCTTCACTTTTTCCATCAGATAGTCGATCATGATGCGTTCGGCGCGGAAGGCGTCGCGGCGATGCACCAGCGTGACGTGCCTCGCAATGTTGGCCAGGTACATGGCCTCTTCCACGGCGGTGTTGCCGCCGCCGATCACCGCCACATCCTGGTTGCGGTAGAAGAAGCCGTCGCAGGTCGCGCAGCCGGATACGCCGCGCCCCATGAAGGCTTCCTCGGAAGGCAGGCCGAGGTATTGCGCCGAAGCTCCGGTGCAGATGATCAGCGCGTCGCAGGTGTAGCTGCCCGCGTCGCCGGCCAGCAGGAACGGTTTCTGTTGCAGTTTGGCGGTGTGGATGTGATCGAAAATGATTTGCGTTTTGAAGCGCTCCGCGTGCTGCAGAAAGCGCGCCATCAAGTCGGGGCCCTGCACGCCATCAGGGTCGGCCGGCCAGTTGTCCACTTCGGTGGTGGTCATCAACTGGCCACCCTGCGCCATGCCGGTGATCAGCACCGGGTTGAGGTTGGCGCGCGCGGCATACACGGCGGCGGTATATCCGGCGGGGCCGGAGCCGAGAATGATGAGGGGATGATGCTGGGCGGGAGATTTCATGGCAGGATTCTTTCGGCGATTGAATAAAGTGGAATTTACCAGTAATTACGGCAGCCTGTCGAGCACTCATCGGTTAAAATGGCGTCATGAGAATTATCCGTTTCGCCATTGCATTTCTGGCATGGTTTTTTGCGTCGCAATTCGCCCATTCTGCCGCGCTGCCGGGTATTCCCGAATTCGTCGACGAGATGGTCGCCAGGCACCAATTCAAGCGCGGCGAGCTGGAAAATGTTTTTGCCCGTGCGCAGCATCGCCCGGATGTGATCGAGGCGATTTCCCGCCCCGCGACCATCAAGCCATGGCCTGAATACCGTGCGGCATTTGTGAATCCGAAGCGCATCGGGCTCGGGCTGGAGTTCTGGGACAAATACCGGCAGACCTTGAGCCGCGCCGAGAAAAAATACGGCGTGCCGCAGGAAATCATCATCGCGGTAATCGGAGTGGAAACGCTCTACGGGCAGAATGCCGGCAAATTTCTGGTGCTGGATGCGCTGGTCACGCTGGCATTCGATTACCCGCGCCGCGCAGATTTTTTTCGGGGCGAACTGGAGCATTATCTGTTGCTGGCGCGCGACCAGCAATTCGACTTGCTGACTATACGCGGCTCTTATGCCGGCGCGATCGGCATCCCGCAATTCATGCCGGGCAGTTATCGCAACTATGCGGTGGACTTTAACGGTAACCGCAAGATTGATTTGCAGCATGAAAACCAGGATGCGATAGGCAGCGTGGCCAATTATCTGAAAGGTTACGGCTGGGTCAGGGGCGAACCGGTCGCCGTGCGCGCGAAAATCGGCGAGGAAATCTGCCCCGGCGAGATCAGGGCGCCGCGCAGCCTGGCCGATTGGGCGCTGGCGGGGATAGTGCCGGACACGGGTTCCATATCGGGAAAATCCGCGCGCCTGGTCGATTTCACGGTGGAGGAGGGCAAGGAATTCTGGCTGGCGTTCAATAATTTCGAGGTCATCACGCGTTACAACAACAGTGATTTTTACGCGATGTCGGTGTTTCAGCTCGCGGGGGAATTGAAAGCGGCGCGCAAGGCTGGTTTGCCGAAGTGACGTGCCATGCGCCGTTAAACCCCTGATGAAACAACTAGCCATTCGACTAGGCCATCAAAAGGCGATGTCCAAGTCGCTGGTTATCCCGGCCTCCCCCTTATCAGGGGAGGAGCAAAAACAACGGAGTCGTCTTACCTACGCAACTGCGCCGATACTACACCTCCCTTGACAAGGGGAGGCCGGGAGGGGTTGGTTTTAGAAAGAAATGTTCTTCATGAAAATTATTTCCGCGAGCCTCATGCTGTTATTCTCTGCCCCCGTTTTTGCGGAGCTGGAGATCATTGCGCTCAAGCATCGCAGTGCCGAGGAAGTGCTGCCCGTCATCCGCCCGTTGCTGGGTAAGGAGGACGTTGCCAGCGGCATGAACTACCAGCTTATCTTGCGCACTTCGCCGCACAACATTGAGCAAATTAAAAGATTGCTGGAAAGCATCGACGTTGCGCCGCGCAGCCTGAAAATTACCGTGATGCAAAACGTGGACAGCGAGACCGTCGCGCGGTTGACCGAGGTGTCCGGTAATGTGGGCTTGAACCGCGAGGCGCGGGTTACCGTGCCCGGTAGCGGCAATAACAGCGGGCTGAATGTTGAAGCGGGGCAAGGCCGGGACAGGCTAAAGGCGCATGTGGTCAGTACCCGTTCGCTCGAAGACGACCGTAAAACGCAGCAACTGCAAGTGCTGGAAGGTAATCGCGCACTGGTGCGCAGCGGACAATCCGTTGCCGTTCCTCAGCGGCAGGTGATACAAAACCAGTGGGGAACCCGTGTGATCGATAGCACGCAATACCAGGAAGTGGGCAGCGGGTTTTATGTGTTGCCGCGTGTCAATGGAAACAGGGTGACGCTGGAAATCAGCGCCCAGAACGACTCGCTCGCGCCGGGCAGCGGTGATCCAACCATACGTGTCCAGCAGACTTCCAGCGCCGTGTCAGGGCGTTTGGGCGAATGGCTGGAAATTGGCGGGTTAGGGCAGCAAAAAAATAACGACGATGCGACTATTTCCACCCGTAGCGCCTCGCGGATGCGCGAGCAGCGCAGCGTGCTGATCAAGGTGGAAGAAATCAAATAACGTAGAAACGTGAAACTCGCCTGGCGAGAACGCACCCCTCCCCGTATTTTGGAGAGAGAGTATTTTAATTTTGAAAAAGGAAAGTGATCGAATGCTTCAATCAGTTTTAGAACACAGATGCCCGTCATGCGGCTTGAACCCGGATTATCCATTAGGCCGTCATTCCGGCGAAGGCCGGAATCCAGCAATAAAAAAAGCTCCGCAAAGCGGACAAAACAATGGTGTTGTCCTACTGGCGTGGGAATTTGTTAATCAACTGGATACCGGCCTACGCCGGTATGACGCAGTTTCTTCTAATGGATTATTTAGGTTGAACCAAGGTTATCCATCGCGCGTACACACCGAATGGATTGCAAAAGCCGACAGCAAGGGGGCAAGATGAGATTGTCTGCGCATCCGCTATGGCTGGTGGGCTTTCGTCCGTTTTTCGGGTTGGCGTGTTTATCTGGGTTGAGCCTGCCGATCTTATGGGCATTGTTTTTTTCGGGTATTGTTTCGATGCCGGCCATGCCGTTTTCCATGGTGCAATGGCATGCCCACGAAATGTTCTTCGGCTTCGGCTGGGCTGTTCTCGGTGGTTTCATGCTGACCTCGACCAAGAACTGGGTGAATGTGCGGGGCTACCACGGTTATCCGCTGATGTTTCTTGTTGCCGCATGGCTCTTCGAGCGGGCCGGCATGTGGTTTGTGGGGAGTTGGCCGCCATTCCTGTTCCGGATTTCAAACAACCTGTTCCTGGCGGCGGTTGTTGCGATGATTTTGTGGACGCTGATACGCAACCGCAAGAATGACACTTATCGCGGCGACAACATCTTCTTTTTGGTGATCCTTCCTGTTTTTCTGGTGGCGAAGAACCTGATGCTCAGCGCGGAATATGCGCAGGTTGGCTGGAGCATGGCGGTGGGACTTTTCCGGATGGCATTCCTGGTGATGCTGGAACGGACGCTCGCGCAGTTTATGAAGGCCGGATTCCAGGTTTCGATCCTTAGTAATCCGGTGCTGAACAAGGCAATCAAGATTCTCGGGCTGATGTTGGTGTTCGAAAGCCTGATGCCGCCGCAGCTATCCGGCTGGATTGCGCTGCTGCTCGCGCTATTGCTGGCGGGACGCTTCTTTTTCTGGAAACCGCAGTTGGCCATGCAGCGGCTCGATATCGGGGTCATGTACCTGGGCTACCTCGCGCTTGTCGCGCAACTGCTGATCGAGTTCGCCAGGCATGTCGCCCACCCCGAATGGCCTGCATCCATCTCCATCCATGTTTTTACTTTCGGCGTGATGGGCGTCATTATTCCCGGCATGCTGGTCAGAATATCGAAGGGGCACACGGGCAGAAAAGCGAGTTTCGATGCTGCCGACAAAATGGTTCTCAGGGTTATGATCCTGGCATTCGTGTTACGCGTTGTTGCGCCACAGATTTATCCTGCCGGTTACACGCTCTGGATTTACCTCGCGGCATTTTGCTGGCTGGCCTGTTTTGCGACGCTCGCGTGGCGGTATATTCCCATGCTGGTGCAGCCACGGGTCGATGGCAAGGAACATTAATCTTACTGTGTCACATAGCGCTGAAGGGTGCATTGCGGCGTTAAAATCGGGCTCAAAATGCTCATTTACGCTATGTAAACTCCGCTTTTTCACCCGATTTTGCCTTGCACTGCATCCCTTGATCGCTATGTGACACAGTAAGATTAACAGGCTTTGTGCGTTGTTCAATTATGGATAAAACATTTCACCCCATTTTGACTGACCGGCAAGAGCTGTCGGATATGCACCTGCAAATCCGCCGCATGTGCCACGACCTCAACGCGCCCATCCGCGCCATCCACGGCTTTGCGGAAATCCTGCAACGGCGTGAGGCAGCCCAATTGAGCGAAAAAAGCAATATGTACTTGCAGCGCATGGTTGCGGCTACGTACACCATGGAGCGGATTGTCGGTCGCCTGCACCAGTATGCCCGGCTTGCCACCCACGAGGTAAAACTCAAGCCTGTCCCGGTCGCGCAGTTTACCGGGGAAATAATCTCCACCCATTACCGCAACCTGCCGGATGGCGCATCGTTGCAATGGAAGGCGGACCAGGCTCTGGTATGGTTCAGCGATCCATCGCTGCTGGAAACCATTTTGCGGGAACTGGTGGAAAATGCCCTGCTGTACACAAAGGCGGGGATTCCTCCCCAAGTGAATATTGACTGGAACGCCGAGCAAGACAGGCTGTTGCTGACAATCAGCGACGAGGGTATCGGCATCGACCCGGGATATCACCAGCGCGTCTTCGACCTGTTCGAGCGACTGCATGGCCGCGACCATTATCCGGGCGCAGGAGCGGGGCTCACCATGGTGCTCAAGGCGGTCACTTTGCTGGGCGGCACGATTGCGCTCGCTTCCGCTGTCGGTTTCGGCACCACCGTGCAAATTTTGCTGCCCAAGCATGATGGAGCAAGCGTATGAGCCGGCAACCCTCATCTCCGGCATCGCTGCTGGCACCCGGCATCAGGTTTGTGCAGAACCTCAAGTTCGCGGAAAAATTCCTGCTTGTTTTTCTGTTGCTCCTGATCCCGCTCACTTATGCAAGTTACTACCTTCTTGACGATGTACACCAGCATACCCGGGAGAAACAGTTTGAAATGGATGGGCTGCAATATGCGATTCAGGTTTCTGCGCTGCTCGAATTGATCCCGCAGCATCGCGGCATGACCAACGGGCTGTTGCAGGGCGACGAACGCTTCCGCGCCAGAATCGCGGCCATGCAACCGGCGCTGGAAAAGGCGCTGGCCGATGCAGATGCCGCAGACCGGCGCTGGGGAGCCGAATTACGGCTGCACGGGCCATGGCAGCAGGTTCGCTCCCGCTGGCTGAAGCTGCATGGCGATACCGGGCAATTGACCGCCGAAGCCAGTTGGCGGCAGCACACCGTCCTGATTGCAGACTACATGAATTTGATTTTTCGCATCACCATCAATAGCACACTTTACACTGAAGGCGATCCGTCCACACGCCATCTGATCGAAGTGAATTTTCATTACCTGCCCCAGCTCATCGAGGCTTTGGGTCAATTGCGCGGCAGCGGATCGGGCATGATCGCGGACGGAAAAATTTCCCATGACGAGAACCACGAATTTGCTCGCCTGATACCAAATGTATCGGCACTCGCCCGTGACGTGCGACGCAACATGGGGTTTGCCTTTGAACTCAGCCGACCATTACAAACAGCCTTTGCCGGTCAGGCCAATCAGGCGATCAGCCAGGCTGATGATTATGCGGCGCTGGCCAAGACGCAAGCGCTGCAGCCTACCCTCTCCGCCCCGCTCTATTTCGACCGCGGAACCGAAGCCATTTCCAGCGGCTACCGCCTGCTCAAGATGACCACGGAATATGTCCATAACAGTCTTGCGCAGGAAATCGGGAGCCTCAACAACCACAGAAACACCCTGGTCATTATATTCATCATGGGGATGCTCATCATCGGCTATCTGATCATGGCCTTTTACTCCTCGATCCGCCATATCACCAAAAGCCTTGAAAATGTTGTGGATCACCTGCAACGCGGCGAGGCGCCGCAGGAGGTTGCCTTGCCGGGGCGCGACGAGCTGGGCAACATTGTCCGGTTGTTCAACCGGCTATCCGTGCAACTGATCCGAACCAATACCGAACTGCAACGCAGCCACCATGAAGATCAACTGCTCGGTAGCCTTTCGCTGCTGGCACTGCAGAACGATGACCTGGAGCAGTTTGCAAAAGCCGCCTTGCCCCTGATTGTCGCCGCCGGGTGGCTGCCCTGCAAACCGGTCGGTCAGATCAATCTGGTGCGCGACGATAAAAACTGGGCGGGAAATGCCCGCCCGCCATCCTGCTTACCGGCCAGCCGGATGTGCATTCAATAGGCGCATTGGCCAAGGAAACCGCAGGCATTGCTTACTTTCTGACAAAGAGCGAACTTGACACGGAGAACCTCGAACGCACCATCCGGTTTACGCTCAAGAACCATGAATTGGTCCGTCGGATGCATAAATTGGTCACTATTCTCATGGCCGATGACGACCCGGATGACCGGTTGCTGGTGGAGGATGCTTTTGCGGAAATCCGGCTGGAAAACCCGCTGGATTTTGTCGGGGATGGCATCGAACTGATGGACTATCTGCACCGTAGAGGCGACTACGCCCATCTCGCCGGGACGCCGTTGCCCGGACTGATCCTGCTCGACTTGAACATGCCGCGCAAAAATGGGCAGGAAGCCCTGCATGAAATCAAGCAAAACGAGATATTACGCAAAATTCCGATTGTGATTTTATCAACCTCCAAGGCGGAAGAAGATTTAATCGCCAGCTACAACCTCGGCGCCAATTCATTTATCGTCAAGCCGGTTACCTTTGACAAGCTCGTGGAAGTGATCCGGGCAGTCACCGATTATTGGCTGTGTATCGTCACCCTTCCAACCTCAACAGAGAATTTACCAACATGAAACAACCGCAAAAAATCCTGGTGCTGGATGACGACGAAAACGATTATCTTCTGATTGAGGATATGTTGCGGCAGACTTACGGCGCCGATCTTTCAATCGATTGGGCAAAGGGCGGTTCAACGGCAACCGGGCTGATTAAAAGCGGCAGCTATGATGTATGTCTGGTTGACCATTACCTCGGCGATGGGATCAACGGCCTGCAATGGGCGCAATCGATGATTTCGTCACTGAAGCTCGAATGCCCGCCGCTCATCATGCTCACGGGCGTCAAGCCTTGTGAAAACCTCGACCTGAGCGCGAGCGAGAGCGGCATTGCCGGCTTTATCGTCAAATCCGAATTAACCGCCAGGCATCTCGAACATTCCATCCGTTATGCCATGCAGACCCGGCGCATGTTGCGCGAATCCTTGCACTCCGAAGCACGCTTCCACCTGTTCTTCGACCACGCCTACGAAGGTATCATGCTGCTGGATCAGCACGGCAAGGTGCTGCAGGCCAACCGCAGTGCGGAGCTTATGTTCTGCTATGAAAAGGGAACCATGCAAGGGCTGCACATGCACCAGTTGATCAGTAAATTTTCGCTCGACTATGACCTGCTGAATAATCAGGTTGCGGCACGGGAAACGCCCCCCACGATGGAACGGATGATCGGCAAGGATCAACGGGGGAATACGCTGGATTTGGAGGTGGCCACAAATATGGCCATGATAAACAATGTGATATTTTATTCCGTCAGCCTGATCGATATACGCCATCATCTGGCGCTGCAGGAAGAACTCGCCGCGCTGGCGCATATTGACCCGCTGACCGGGCTGATAAACCGGCGTTATTTCCGCATGCTCGCCGATCAGGAGTTTTCCCGTGCCGCACGCACGCACCACCAATTGTTCATGATGATGCTCGACATTGACCACTTCAAGCTGGTCAATGATGCTCATGGCCATGACGTGGGAGATCAGGCATTGGTTGCGGTTGCAGCGGTGCTTAAAAACGGTGTCCGCAGCATGGACATACTCGCCCGCTGGGGCGGCGAAGAGTTTCTTGTTTTGCTTCCGGAAACCGATCTGGCGGGCGCCACGCTCATCGCAGAGCGTATCCGCCAGCAGGTCAGCCAGATTAAATTGCCGAAAATCCAGGAAGGTTTAACCATCAGTATCGGAATGTGTGAAGCAAAGCCGGGCATGGAGTTAAAAATATCCATCAGCCTGGCCGACCAGGCGCTCTATCAAGCCAAGGCAAGCGGGCGCAACCGCGTCGTCTGCCATCAATAGACGATAAAAATCCGGGGTTGCGGGCATCCGCTACGCGGCTTGCATTTTGGCGAACTCTGAATTTTTAGAGGTGCCCATATGTTTGACGCACCACCAATTCGTAATGGAAACAGGAATAGCGTAGGGTGCGTTCTACGCACCTGTTGATAATGGTGCGTAGAACGCACCCGAGATTATTATTGTTTGTAACGCAAACTAAATCACTGGTAGCGCAACGCTTCTATCGGGTCTAGCCGTGCGGCTTTGCGGGCGGGATAGAAACCGAAAAAAATACCTACCGTCGCGGCCACGCCGAATGCTGCCACCACCGAATTTGCCGAGATGATGACCATCGTGCCGGTCAGCGTTTCGACCAGCAGCGCGCCGCCGATCCCCAATAGCAGGCCGATGAAGCAGCCGCCTACCGAGATGATGATGGCTTCCAGCAGGAATTGCAGCAGGATGTCGCGTTCGCGCGCGCCGATCGCCATGCGGATGCCGATCTCGCGGGTGCGCTCGGTCACCGAAACCAGCATGATGTTCATGATGCCGATGCCGCCGACCAGCAGCGAAACCGACGCGATCGCGCCGAGCAGCAGCGACATCACGCGCGTGCTTTCCTCGGCGGAATCGGCCGCGGCGGTGAGGTTGCGCAGGAAGAAATCGTTGTCCATGCCTTCGCGTATGCGATGCCGCTGGCGCAATAACCCGGTCATGGATTTTTCCACTGCGGGCATATCCTCCTGGGTGGCGGCCTGCACCATGATCATGCGCACCGATCCCGGAAACTGGGTGCCGAATACCTGTCGCTGTGCGGTGGTGAGCGGAATGATGATGGTGTCATCCTGGTCGCGTCCATCCATGCTTTGGCCCTTGGCAGCCAATGTGCCGAGGACGACAAACGGGCTCTGCCGGATACGGATGGTCTTGCCGACCGGGTCTTCGTCGCCGAACAGGTTTTCTGCGGCGGTCTTGCCGATCAGCGCGACGCGTGTGGCGGAGCGCACGTCCGAGCCGGTGAATGCTGCTCCCGAAACCACTTGCCAGGAGCGCGCCTCCAGATAGTTCGGTGTAGTGCCGAGGATAGAGGTGCTCCAGTTGCTCGGGCCGTACACGACTTGCGCGTTGCCGGTGTGTATCGGCGCGGTCGTTTGCACGCCGGGCAGTTCGGCGATGGCATCGGCATCGCCGACGGTCAGGGTGTGGGCGCCACCGCTGCCGGAGCGCACACCTCCGCTCGAAGTGTTCCCGGAGAGCAACACAAACAGGTTGCTGCCCATCGCGCTGATGGTTTGCTTGATCGCGTATTGCGCGCCTTGTCCGATGGACATCATCAGCACCACCGCACCGACGCCGATCACCATGCCGAGCATGGTCAGCAGCGTGCGCAGCCGGTTGGCGCCCATCGCGCGCCACGCTTCGCCGAGCATCGCGAAAATCATGCGGTTACCTCATTGGATGTAGGTCGGGCTCTGCCCGACATGGTGGGCAGAGCCCACCCTACGGCTATTACCCGCACCGCCGCAGCCCTCACCCAAACCCTCTCCCAAAGGGAGAGGGGACGATCGCCCTTTCCCCCTTTGGGGGAAAGTTGGATAGAGGGTTGGCGCACCGTGTTCATGCCGCCACCTCATTATGCGTGGTCTGGTCGCCGACGATGCGCCCGTCATGGAATTTCACCTGACGTTTGGCATGGCGTGCGATCTCCGTTTCGTGGGTCACCAGCACGATGGTGATGCCCTCGCGGTTAAGCGCTTCAAACAAGGCCATGATTTCTTCACCGGTTTGGCTGTCGAGATTGCCGGTCGGCTCGTCGGCGAGCAGCAGGCGGGGGCGGTTGACCAGCGCGCGCGCAATCGCCACGCGCTGTTGCTGGCCGCCGGAAATCTTGTTGGGCATGGAATCCGCCTTGTCTTCCAGGCCGACTTTGGCGAGCAGTTCCCGCGCGCGCCGCCGGCGTTCCTCGCGTTCCATTCCGCAATAAATCAGCGGCAGGGACACGTTTTCCAGCAGCGTCATGCGCGGCAGCAGGTTGAAACCCTGGAACACGAACCCGATGGTGCGGTTGCGCAACAGGGCCAGTTCATCCTTGCCCAGATTCGCAACGTCGCGACCGTCCAGCACATAGCGCCCGGCGCTGGGTTTGTCGAGGCAGCCGAGGAGATTCATGAAAGTGGATTTGCCCGAGCCGGACGGCCCCATGACGGCGACGAATTCGCCGGAAGCGATGCACAGATCTACATTCTTCAATGCCGGAAATAATCCGGCAGAAGTCTCGTAGGACTTGTACAAGCTTTCAATGCGGATAACGGAGTCGGTCATGGTTCCCATCAGAACATTCTCATTGGCGGCCTGCCACCGGAGCCGGTTGCCTTGTCTGTCGCCTGTGTTTCGCCGACGATCACCTGGTCGCCTGTTTTGAGTTCCCCGCCGATGATTTCGGTATTGCGGTTGTCGGTGATGCCGAGCGACACGGTGACCGGTGCGAGCTCCCCATTTTTCAGCGTATACACCTTGCCGAAAAAGGTATCGCGCGGGTGCCCGGACAAATGTTTTCCGTCTTTCGGGTGCCCGGCCAAAAGCTTTTCGGAGGGTTTGGCGGGGCCGTCATCGCCCGCACCGCCGGGTTGGCCGCGTTTCTGGCCGCCGCTGGCCTTGTCGCCGCCGGTCGGCTTGAAGCGCAATGCGGCGTTGGGAACGACCAGCACATCTTTGCGCTCGGCCACGGCGATGCTCACATAAGCGGTCATGCCGGGCAGCAGGATCTGTTCGGGGTTCCCCACGTTGATCACCACATCGTAGGTGACAACATTTTGAAGGGTAGTCGGGTTAAGGCGTATCAGCTTGACTTCGCCTTTAAAGCTGCGCCCCGCGAAGGCATCGACGGTGAAACGCACCTCCTGGCCGACACGGATGTTGCCGATATCCGCCTCGGCAAAGTTGGCGTCGATCTGCATCTTGGATAAATCCTGCGCGATCTTGAACAGCGTAGGGGTTTGCAGGCTGGCGGCAACGGTCTGGCCGACATCTACCGTACGATCCACCACCACGCCGGATACCGGCGAGCGGATGACCGAATAGGCGAGGTTGGCCTGGTCTTTTTCCACTGTCGCCCGCGTCAATTGCAATTGCGCTTCGGCGGCTTTTTTGGCTTGCACGGCGGTATCCAGTTCCTGGCGCGAAACATATTCCAGCGCGAACAGGCTGCGCATGCGCGCTTCGTTTGCTGTGGTCAGTTCCAGCGAAGCCGTGGCGCTTTGCACGTTGGCCCGGCTTTGCTTGATCTGCGCGGAAAGCAGCGCATCATCCAGTTCCAGCAGAACTTGCCCTTTTTGAACCTTGCTGTTGAAATCCACATATAGTTTTTTTACCGTGCCTGAAACCTGCGTGCCCACATTCACCAGGGACACGGGATTGATCGTGCCGTTGGCCGAAACGGTCTGGCTGACGTCGCCTTTTTCCACGGGTTGCACGCGGTATTGCTGTTCCGGCGGAACCATGTGGAGCTGGCGGTACGTGGCGGCGCCTGCGGCGATGGCGGCAACGGCGATGAAGAACAAGGGTATAGGGGAGCGTAATATTTTTTTCATGGCCGGCTTCTCTTCTGTTGGGAACCCGCGCCGGGCTGCTCGCTGCTGTCCGGCAAGGTTTGTAATAAGCCGATATCCAGGCTGCCCATTGCCTGGGCGAGCGTGGCGCGGCTGATGTTCCAGTTGAACGTGGACTGGATGCGCTGCTGGCGCGCGCCGGCCAGCGCGCTTTGCGCATTCAATACATCCAGCATGTTGCCGACTCCGGCCTTGTAGCGGCCGAGCGCGACACGCTCCGATTGCTCTGCGCTATTCAGCAAATCGGCAGTCGAGCGCAGCGACTGTGTCGCGGTGGTGAGATTCTGGTAGGCCGTCCAGACATCCAAAGCCACCTGTAAACGCAGGCGCTCCAGTTGCGCATTTTTTGTTTCCACCTGCGCTTCGGCGGCGCGTATCCGGTAGGTTGGCGCGTACCCGGAGAAAATCGGCACACTTAAAGTGATGCCTACCGATGAACCCCGCGAGGTATCGCCCGCCCTGGTGTTTTGATTGGCAGAGGCGGCGAGGGATACAGACGGTTTATCCGCCGCGCGCGCCGCATCCGCATTGGCTTCGGCGGCCTTTACCTGCGCTGCCGCAGCATATAGATCGGGGCGGTGCTGCCGCGCTTCCTCTATCAGCGCGGCCACATCGCGCTCAAAAATCTTAAGGGCTTCACCTTCGCCCCAATCGCTATTATCCCCTTTACCTTCACGAGAGAGGGCTAGAGAAACGGAAAATCCTTCCGCTGCCGCCAGCGGCACATTCCGGTTGGCGTCCAGCCCGAGTATGTTTGCCAGCGCACCCTTTGCATTTTTCATGTTGCCGTCGGCGGTAATGCGGTTCAGCGTGGCTTGCGAATAAGCCGTTTGCGCCTGCAGCTTGTCGGCGGGTGTAGCGCTTCCGGCGTTATAGCGCGCCTCGGCGGCGGCAAAACTTTCTTTCGCGGCACGTTCCGATTCGTGCGCTGCATCCAGTGCGGCAAGAGCCGCCTGTGTCTGGTAGAAAGACTGCACAGCCGAGAGAAAAACTGTTTGCACCGTGCTGTCCTGGGCGGCCGCCGCCGCGTCCAGCAATTGGCGGGCATTCTCCAGGTTTGCATCGCGCGCACCGAAATCGTACAGCAGATAGGAAAGGCTCAAGCCGATACTGTGTTGGTTCACGGCGGATGCGGTATCTACCCAGATGCGCTCGCCCGAAGCGGCCATGCTTGCGCTGGGCAAATAGCTTGCCCTGCTTATGCCGACCTGGGCCGCCTGTACCCGTGCGCTTGCCCACGCCTCGCGTGTTTGCGGGTTGTTGCACAACGCGAGATTGACCACATCCGGCAATCCGAAGAGCTTTTGGCCGGGCGCCCGGTCGAGCGCATCGTTCGGCACGGCTTCCGCACATGGATCGCCAACTGCGCCACTTGGCCGCAATGCGGGCCGCTCCGACAGGCCCGGGGCAGGCTTCATCGGTGCCAGCGCCTCCGTGCCGAACGGGTCGGAGATTTCTCCGGCAACAACCGGCCTGCTGCAAAGGCAAAGCAGGGCGCAGATAGCCAGCCGTTTCACCGGCGGTTTTACCGGGGCAGAATATTTCATGCTGGTAAGGTTATGTATAGAATAAAAGGCACCTCTAAAGTGCATCCTGAAAATTGCCCAAGGGTGCTGGAGTATATGGAAAACAGTCATGCCGGATTTGCCTGGCTTGTATCGCGCCAGTATAGCTGCCCCAATGTTGTCGAAAACGGGTTTATTGTAAAAAATTGTATTTGCTGTGGCTTCCGGTGCTGTTCCGGAACGATACGCCCGGCCATTGTGATCACCATTTTGCATATATTGTTGGCACTCTAAAAAATGAAGGGGGTTCCGTAATCAGTTTTGTTGCGGAAGCCTGCGCTATAATTAATATAATTTACGCAACGCAGCAGTTTGGATGAAGTGGGGTAAGCAGGCAATCCGCGCAGCGGATGCTCGCAAATGTGGATTTTTAGAGGCAACCTTTAGGGCATGAATAAGAGCACATCATACATATTGCAAGTCAGCCCGAAAATTCCCGCGCGCCTGGCGCGCATCGAGGAGCTTGCGAACAACCTCTGGTATAGCTGGGATCGCCGCACCCGCGCGCTGTTCGCGCGCCTGCATCCGGGTTTATGGAAAGCTACCGGGCAGAGCCCGAAGGCGTTTCTGAAGCGTATTGACGAGCAACGCCTGCTGGATGCGGCGGAAGATGAGGTGTTCATCGGCAATTTCAACCGCGTGTTGGCGGCATACGACACTTACCATGAGCATCGTTCGCCGCCGCGCGGCTCGGATTTGCTGCACAAGGACGATCTGGTAGCCTACTTCTGCGCCGAATTCGGTTTTCACGAAAGCCTGCCGATTTATTCGGGCGGCATGGGCATCCTGGCGGGAGACCACTGCAAGGCGGCGAGCGACCTGCGCCTGCCGTTTGTCGGTGTCGGTTTGTTGTATCGCCAAGGCTATTTCCATCAAACCATAGATAGCGATGGCAACCAGATTGCCACCAACCACGATTCCCATTTTGAAGACTTGCCGATCATACCTTCCAGGCACGCCGACGGCACCGAAGCCTACACCTCGGTGGATTTACCCAACCGCAAACTCGATATCAAGATTTGGCAAACCAAAATCGGCCATATCACGCTGTATCTGCTGGATACCAATCTGGAAAGCAACAATTTGCACGACCGCGAGATCACCCACCGGTTGTATGGCGGCGACAAAGTCACGCGCATCGAGCAGGAAATCGTGCTCGGTATCGGCGGGGTGCTCGCACTGCAGGAACTTGGCTTGAAGCCGACGGTGTGGCACATCAACGAAGGGCATGCGGCGTTTCTGGTGCTGGAACGGATCCGCCAAAAGATGGTCGAGGCAGACCTGGATTTTGCATCCGCGCTCGAATGCGTGGCGGCCAACACCATTTTTACCACGCATACGCCGGTACCGGCCGGGCATGACCATTTCAGCGAAGGCATGGTGCAAGCCTACTTCGAACATTATTACCCGAAGTTCAAATTGAGCCGCGATGAGTTTCTGGCGCTTGGCCGCACCAGGGATAGCCCGGATTTCAACATGACGGCGCTGGCCATCCGCGGCACGCGCTTCAATAACGGCGTATCGCGCATCCACGGCGATGTGTCGGCAAAAATTTGCGGCGACATGTGGCCGGAAATCGAGCACAAGGAAAACCCGATGACTTACGTCACCAACGGCGTCCATGCGCCGACTTTCCTTGCGACCGAGTGGATCGAATTGCTGGAGCGCCAGCTAGGGTTGGAATGGAGCGCCCGCATGAACGACGTGGATTTCTGGGAAGGCGTCGGCCGTATTCCGGATCACTTGTTCTGGAGCGTGCGCCAGACACTGAAGGCCAAAATGTTGAACATGGTGCGCGAGCGCATCAGCACGCAGCACTTCCGCAACCACGGTTCCGAGGCGCACCTGGACCGCCTGCTCAAGTATGTCAACCCGGAAAACCCGAACATCCTCACCATCGGCTTTGCCCGCCGTTTTGCGACCTATAAGCGCGCGACCATGCTGTTTGGCGATCTCAATTGGCTGCGGGAAATTCTGAATAACCCCGAACGTCCCCTCGTATTTATTTTTGCCGGAAAGGCGCATCCCGCCGACAATCCGGCGCAAGACCTGATCCGCCACATTACGCATATTTCCAAGATGCCCGAGTTTATCGGCAAGATATTGATGGTGGAAGGTTACGATCTGGCCTTGGCGCGCAAACTGGTTTCGGGCGTGGATGTCTGGCTGAACAACCCGCTGTATCCGCTGGAGGCGAGCGGCACCTCCGGCATGAAGGCGGGCATGAATGGCACCATCAACCTGTCGGTTCTGGACGGCTGGTGGGGAGAGAGCTATGACGGGAAGAATGGCTGGGCGATCAAACCGGTATCGGAATCGCTGGACGAAGAAGCCCGCACGCGCGAAGAAAGCAGCACCCTCTACGAATTGCTGCAAGATCAGATCGTGCCGCTATACTACGAGCACGGCAAGATGGGTTTTTCGCCGAACTGGGTGAAGATGTCCAAGCGTTCGATGTCCACCATCATGCCGCGCTTCAACGCCAAGCGCATGGTGGGCGAATATCTCGCGAAGTGCTACCTGCCGGCAAGCAAGCAGCATCGCCTGTACAGGCAGGATCAATGCGAGAATTCCCGCCTCATTGCCGAGTGGAAGGCGCGCGTTCGACATGCGTGGACAGATGTCGCGCCACGCCGCCTGGATGCGGAGCAGAGGGAGATCGTCTACGGCGAATGCCTGCGCTTTGAAGTAGCCGTCAAGCTGAATGGCCTCCAGCCAACCGATGTGGCCGTGGAGATGCTGCTGAGCTTATCCTCCAAACGCGAGAAATTGCAGAATGCGCATCGCTACTGTTTTGAAGATACCGGCACGATGACCGAAGCGGGTGAAAATATATTTTCCCTGGAAATATGCCCGGAACAATGCGGCAAGCTGGAATACCGCATCCGCGTCTACCCGTACCACGAGATGCTGACCCACCGGTTTGAAATGGGCATGATGCGCTGGCTGTAACAGGCCGTCATGCTGTTCATCGCTCGCTTTAACCCCATGCAGGCAATCATTGTGTTGCTTCCGCAGGTGCGGATTCATTCGCACATAACCTGTTGTTCGTGCGAATGAATTTGCACCTGCAAACCCGTCAACTGCGTTTTCCAGGATGACAGAATTTTTGGGATGACAGGATTTTTGATAGATTTTGTTTTGGAATAAAAATGACCGACTACAAGAACACCCTGAATTTACCCGATACCCCGTTTCCGATGCGCGGCGACCTCGCGAAGCGCGAGCCGCAGATGGTGGCTCGCTGGCAGGCGCAGCAGCGCTACCGGAAAATCCGCGCGGCCAAACACGGCAAGCAGAGATTCATCCTGCACGACGGCCCGCCGTATGCGAACGGCGACATCCACATCGGCCACGCGGTGAACAAGATACTCAAGGACATTATCGTCAAATCGAAAACCTTGGCCGGATTCGATGCGCCCTATGTGCCGGGCTGGGACTGCCACGGCCTGCCGATCGAGTTGCAGGTGGAGAAGAAACACGGCAAGGCGATTCCGCCCGCGCAGTTCCGCGAGCTGTGCCGCGCTTATGCCAAAGAGCAGATCGAGAGGCAGAAGAAAGACTTTATCCGGCTCGGCATACTGGGTGACTGGGATCATCCGTACCTGACGATGGATTTCAGGACCGAGGCCGACATCATGCGCGCGCTCGGAACCATCCACGAGCGCGGCTACCTGTATCAGGGGCGCAAGCCGGTGAACTGGTGCCTGGATTGCCAGTCGGCATTGGCCGAGGCCGAAGTGGAATACGAGGATAAGACTTCGCCCGTGATCGACGTGGGTTTCGAGGTCAAGGACAGACACGCGCTGGAAAAGGCGTTCGGTGTGTCGTTGCCGGGTGATGCCAGGGTATATGCGGTGATATGGACCACCACACCGTGGACGCTTCCGGCCAATCAGGCGGTCTGCGTACACCCGGAGCATACATACAACTTGCTCAAGTCTGATCGCGGATATTTGATATTGGCAAAAGAGCTTGTTTTGGGCTGGGCTATGCGCCTCGATTTGACGGTAGATGTTGCCGCCAGTTGTACGGGTGCGGCTTTGGAAATGCTATCGCTGCAACATCCATTCCATGACCGCATCGTGCCGATCATCTGCGGCGAGCATGTCACGCTGGAAGCGGGTACCGGGCTGGTGCATACCGCACCGGCGCACGGCTTGGACGATTATTTTATAGGGCAAAAATATGACCTGCCGACCGATAACCCGGTCGGCGACGATGGCAAGTTTATCGCCAGCACGCCACTGGTTGGTGGCTTATTCGTGTGGAAAGCCAACGATGTGGTGATCGGCGCATTGCAAGCCAGCGGCCATTTATTGCACCTGGAAAAAGTGCAGCACAGCTATCCGCATTGCTGGCGGCACAAGACGCCGATCATTTTCCGCTCCACGCCGCAGTGGTTCATCGGGATGGATTCCAGAGGACAGAGGACAGAGGACATAACCAGCGACTTGGCTGTCGTTTCTGGACAGCCTAGTCGAATGGCTAGTAGTTCCACCAGAGGACAGAATCAGGCACAATCAGCGGCGGACGAATTAGTGCAGGAAAAGCGCGAACATGGTGCGATTCATGCGCAGCCTGTTGGCGCAAGCTTGCGCGATCTTGCCAATCAAGCGGTCGAGGCTACTCAGTTCTATCCGGCATGGGGAAAGGCGCGCCTCGAAGCGATGATCAAAAACCGCCCGGACTGGTGCGTGTCGCGCCAGCGCAACTGGGGTGTGCCGATGCCGTTTTTCGTGCATCGCGAAACGATGCAACTCCATCCGCGCACGCCGGAATTGCTGGAGCAGGTCGCGCAGCTTGTCGAGCAGGATGGCATCGAGGCGTGGTTCGACCTGAACTCGGTGGATATGCTGGGCGAGGAGGCGGCGCACTACAGGAAACTCACCGACACGCTGGACGTGTGGTTCGACTCCGGCGTCACCCATGCGTCCGTGTTGCAGCGCCGCGCGGATTTGCATTCGGGCTCAGATCATCTGGCAGACCTGTACCTGGAAGGCTCGGACCAGCATCGCGGCTGGTTCCAGTCGTCGCTGCTGACCGGCTGCGCGATCAATGGTCACGCGCCTTTCAAGGCCTTGCTGACGCACGGCTTCGTCGTGGATGGGCACGGCCACAAGATGAGCAAGTCCAAGGGCAACGTGATCGCCCCGCAGAAGGTGCTCGACACGCTCGGCGCCGACATCCTGCGCCTGTGGGCGGCCCTGACCGACTACTCCGGCGAACTGACCATCTCCGACGAAATCCTCAAGCGCGTGGTGGAAAGCTACCGGCGCATCCGCAACACATTGCGCTTCCTGCTGGCCAATATTTCGGATTTTGACCCGCAACGGCATGCCTTGCCCGTGGAGCAATGGCTGGAAATCGACCGCTATGCGCTGGTGCTGGTTAAAAATTTGCAGGATGAACTCGTTGCGGATTATGCGCGCTATGAATTTCATCTGATCGCACAAAAATTGCAGACTTTCTGCTCAGAGGATATGGGCGGTTTCTATCTCGATATTCTGAAAGACCGTCTGTACACCGCCGGGGAAAATTCCGCAGCACGCCGTTCCGCGCAGAATGCGCTGTATCACATCACCCACAGCCTGGTGCGCCTGATGGCGCCGATACTCAGCTTCACCGCGGAGGAGGTGTATGAGGTATTGGGCGGCAGGGATGATGCGAGCGTGTTTGAACAAGAATGGTATGAACTGCCCCAACACGGACTCGGCGCATCAACTGTGAGTGATTGGTTTGAGATTCGCAGAGACAGAGAATATGCGAATAAGCAGATTGAAGAATTACGCTCGGAGAGGAAGTTGGGTTCACCCTTGCAGGCGGAGCTGAAAATTCGCGCTTGTATGTCGCGTTATGACAGATTGGCCAGGCTTGGCGACGATTTGAAATTTGTTTTTATCACCTCGAAAGTTTCCCTGGAGAAAGCTAGCAACATTGCGGCTGAAGGTATTGAAGTCACGCCCAGCGCCCACACCAAATGCGAACGTTGCTGGCACTACCGCGCTGACGTGGGCAGCGATGCCAATCATCCGGCGCTATGCGGCCGTTGCGTGAGCAACCTGTTCGGTAGCGGCGAGGCACGGAAATATGCTTAATCGCTGGCTGTGGCTGAGCGCCTTGGTGATCGTGCTCGACCAGTTGAGCAAGGCGTGGATCACCAATTATTTTGCCTATGGCGAAAATCTTTATGTACTCAGCGTGTTCAATCTGGTGCTGGTGCATAACACCGGTGCGGCGTTCAGCTTTCTCAGCGATGCGGGCGGGGTACAGCGCTGGCTGTTCGGCATCATCGCAGTCGTCGCATCGGTATGGATCGTCTCGCTGCTGCGCAGGCACGCTACCCAACTCCTGTTTTCCCTGGCGCTGAGCCTGATCCTCGGCGGCGCATTGGGCAACCTGATCGACCGTATCGCCTACGGCTATGTGATCGATTTTTTGCACTTCCACTGGGATGAGCATTACTTTCCGGCCTTCAATGTCGCCGATTCCGCGATTACGTGCGGCGCGTTTTTATTGATTCTGGACAGTTTTACGGGGAAAAAGCATGGATCTGCTGCTGGCTAATCCGCGCGGCTTCTGCGCCGGGGTAGATCGCGCCATTACCATCGTCGAGCGAGCGCTGGCTTTGCACGGCGAGCCGATTTATGTGCGCCACGAGGTGGTGCACAACAAATTCGTGGTGGACGGTTTGCGCCGGAAAGGCGCAATATTCATCGAGAAACTGTCCGATGTGCCCCACGGCAGTATCCTGGTTTTCAGCGCGCATGGCGTGCCGCAGCAGGTGCGCCGCGAGGCCGAAGCGCGCGGGCTGACGGTGTTCGATGCGACTTGCCCGCTGGTGACCAAAATACACATCGAAGTGTCGCGGCTGCGCAAGCGGGGCAAGGAAATCATCATGATCGGACATGCCGGGCATCCGGAAGTGGAGGGCACGATGGGGCAAAGTGAGGGAGGCATGTATCTGGTCGAGTCGCCCGATCAGGTTGCCGGTCTCAAGGTAACCGATGAAAATAATCTCGCTTTTGTCACGCAAACCACCTTGTCTGTCGACGATGCAAGCAGCATTGTCGCCGCGCTCAAGAAACGTTTTCCGCTCATCACCGGCCCCAGGAAAAATGACATCTGCTATGCCACGCAAAACCGTCAGGATGCGGTCAAGTTGCTGGTCGGGCAATGCGACGTCGTGGTTGTGGTGGGCTCGTTGAGCAGCTCAAATTCCAACCGGCTGCGCGAAGTCGCGGCGAAGGCCGGCGTGCCGGCCTATCTGGTGGATGATGCCGATGTGCTGCGGCCTGAATGGTTTGCCGGAAAATTGCATATCGGCGTCAGCGCGGGTGCATCCGCCCCGGAGCTGTTGGTGCAAGGCGTGGTTGCGCGCCTGCGCGAGATGGGTGTGGGCAGCGCCATCGAGCTGCAAGGCATCCGGGAAAACGTCGTATTCCCGCTGCCTAAGGCGTTGCAACGGTGAACACCATTGAGGTTCCTTTGTTGTAGCGTGTTCTCTATAATCGCACCTGTTTATGCTGGAGTAGCTCAGTTGGTAGAGCAACGCACTCGTAACGCGTAGGTCGGAGGTTCGATTCCTCTCTCCAGCACCATCCGGATCAGGGTTGAAGGCGCGCCCTGATTGCCCTGTCAGCATGGCTGACCCAGCACTTTGGGAATTTGCATGACACTTTCTCGGCAACGTGAACAAAACCGCCTTTTGAAATACCTCTCTTATCTCGCAGTTCTGCTATTGCTGGCAGCGGCAGCCTGGCATTTCACGCGTCCCGAGCCGGTTCGCGTGCAGTTGGCCAATGCCGGGCGCGGGACGGTGGAGGCGACGGTGAGCAATACCCGCGCGGGCACGGTCAAGGCGTGCCGCCGCGCCAAACTGGCGCCACCGGCGGGCGGGCAGATCGCGCGCCTGCTGGTGAGAAAGGGCGAGCGGGTCAAGGCCAACCAGATATTGCTGGAATTGTGGGACGACGATTTGCAGGCGCAGGCGCGGCTCGCGGAGCAGCAACTCAATACGGCGAACACGCGCGTCGATGAGGTATGCACCGTCGCGGAAATGAGCAGCAAGGAAGCGGTGAGGGCGAGGCAGTTGCGCGAGCGCGGGTTTATTTCGGCGGAAGGGCTGGAGCGCGCCGAGGCGGACGCGAAGGCCAAGCAGGCTTCCTGCACGGCGGCGCGCAGCGAGATAGCGCAAAGCCGTTCGCGCATCGACGCGGCTCATGCCGGTTTGCGGCGCATGATCCTGCGCGCGCCGTTCGCCGGCATCGTGGCCGACATCAGCGGCGAACTGGGCGAATATGCCACACCTTCGCCGCCCGGCATCCCGACCCCGCCCGCAATCGACCTGATCGACGACCGCTGCATGTTCGTCAGCGCGCCGATCGACGAGGTGGACGCGGCCAACATCAAGGTCGGGCAGGCGAGCCGCATCACGCTGGACGCGGTCAAGGGCAAGTCGTTCCCCGGCAAGGTCAAGCGCGTCGCGCCGTATGTGCTTGAGATGGAGAAACAGGCGCGCACCGTCGAAGTGGAGGTGGAATTCGTCGAGCTGCCCACGGCGGAAAATCTGCTGGTCGGTTACAGCGCCGATGTCGAGATCGTGCATGCCTCCCATGAAAAAGTGCTGCGCATCCCCACACAAACCTTGCTGGAAGGCAAGCGCGTGCTGCTTTTCAGGCCAACCGACGGTGCGCTGGAAGAACGGGTGGTGACGACCGGTCTTGCCAATTGGGAATACACCGAGATCGTCTCCGGGCTGAACGAAGGCGAACGCATCGTGATGTCGCTCGACAAGGAAGGTGTGAAGGCAGGTGTACGCGTGCAGCCGGAAGTTGTGAAGTGAAACGTGAAGCCGTGGAAGGTGAAACGTCAAAACAAACCCCCTCCCGGCCTCCCCTTGTCAGGGGAGGAGCTATCTGCTTCCCCCCTGATAAAACTACTAGCCATTCGACTTGGCTATCAAAAGACGATAACCAAGTCGCTGGTTATGACAAGGGGGGATTGAGGGGGGTTGATTTTGATGTCTCCCATTTCACCTTTCACCTTTCACGCACCTTCTTCGCAAAATGATCCGACTGGAGAATGTCAGCCGCATCTTCGCCGTCGGCGACCAGCAGGTCGCCGCATTGCGCGGCATCGACCTGAATATTGCGGCGGGCGATTATGTCTCGATCATGGGGCCGTCCGGCTCCGGAAAATCCACGTTGCTCAATCTGATCGGCCTGCTGGATCGCCCGAGCTCCGGCACTTACCGGCTGGATGGCGGCGACGTCACCGACTTGTCCGACGAGCAGCAGGCCAAAGTGCGCAGCGAAAAAGTCGGCTTCGTGTTCCAGGCGTTTCATCTGGTGCCGCGCCTGACTGCCGCGATGAACATCGAACTGCCGCTGATTCTGGCAGGGATTCCGGCCGATGAGCGCAAGGCGCGCGTGGAGGAGTTGATGGAAAATTACGGGCTGACGGATCGCGCCGATCATCGCCCCGACCAGCTTTCCGGCGGGCAGCGCCAGCGCGTGGCGATCGCGCGCGCGACCAGCATGCGCCCGACGGTGTTGCTGGCCGACGAGCCGACCGGCAATCTCGACCAGGCCACCGGCAAGGAGGTGATGAATCTGCTCGAACAACTCGTCGCGCAACAGGTCACGCTGATTGTCGTGACCCACGACCCGATCATCGGCGGGCGTGCGGCGCGGCAGGTACGCATGGTGGATGGGCAGATTACCGGTGAGACCGGACAATTTGTAGGGCGGGCTATGCCCGCCGAAACGGAACGTCGGGCGGAGCCCGACTTACGATGAAATTCGTCGATGTCGTGCAGTTTGCATCGGGCAGCCTGCGCGGCAGCCGCACCCGCGCGTTGCTGATGATGCTCGCGATGTCCATCGGCGTGGCGGCGGTGGTGGTGTTGACCGGCCTGGGCGAGGGTGCGCGCCGCTATGTCGTCAACCAGTTTTCCTCGCTGGGCACCAATCTGCTGATCGTGTTTCCCGGCCGCACCGAGACGACGGGGTTCGGGCCGGGCATGCTGCTCGGGCAGATTCCGCGCGAGATCACCCTGGACGACGCGCAGGCCCTGCTGCGCAGCCGCGCCATCGGGCGCATCGCGCCGCTGACGGTGGGCGCGTCGCAGATTTCCAGGGATGCGCTCAACCGCGAAGTGGCCGTGCTGGGTTCGACCGCCGACTTGCTGGAAGTGCGCCACATGAGCATCGGTCAGGGGCAGTTCCTTCCCGCCGGGGATGTGTATTCCAGCGAATCGGTGTGCGTGCTGGGCGCCAAGCTCAAGCGCGAACTGTTCGGCCAGCAGAATGCCATCGGCGCCTGGGTAAGGCTGGGAGACCGGCGCTTCCGCGTGATCGGCGTGCTGGCGATACAGGGCGAATCGATGGGTTTCAATACCGACGAGATCGTCATCGTGCCGGTCGCCTCGGCGCACATGCTGTTCAACACGTCCGGCCTGTTCCGCATCCTGGTGGAAGCGAAAAGCCGCGATACCATCGAGCGCGCCAAGCAGGATGCCGAGCAGATTTTGTCCGGGCGGCACGGTGAACGCGACGTGACGGTTATCACACAGGATGCCGTGCTGGCCACTTTCGACCGCATCCTGCGCGCGCTGACGCTGGCGGTGGCCGGCATCGCCGCGATCAGCCTGGCGGTGGCCGGCATCCTGATCATGAACGTGATGCTGATCGCCGTTTCGCAGCGCGTCAGGGAAATCGGCCTGCTCAAGGCGCTGGGCGCACCCGCCGCGCAAATCAGGAATCTGTTTTTTGCCGAAGCAATTTTATTGTCCGGCATCGGCAGCGTGGCGGGGCTGATCCTCGGCGAGATCGGCACAAGGGTGATCGCGCAAATCTATCCTGCGTTGCCGGTATCCGCGCCGTGGTGGGCGGTGCTGGCGGCTTTCGGCACCGCGCTCGGCACCGGCATCCTGTTCAGCGTGTGGCCCGCGCGCCGCGCCGCGCGGCTCGATCCGGTGATGGCGCTGGCGCGATCGTGAACCTGCCGGTTTCGCGTGGAGCAGGTAATTCTAATGCGAATTAGAATAAGGCGTAGTATTGTCGCGACTCTTCAACCCCAGGAAAAACAGTTGTCCGCAGATTGCGCAGATTTCCGCATATTAAACAGCAAGCAACTTCAGACTGCCGACCCACCTGCAGGGTGATCTGGCGCCCATCTGCAACCCTCTTGAAATCTGCGTTAATCTGTGTAATTTGCGGATGGGAAGCGGTTTTAGGTTAATTCAGCGGGGCAATCTGCCGATTGTTTTGCGCCCCTCGGGTATAATCCGCGCCCATGCAAATTCTACGCGGACTTTATTCTCCTGACACCAAGCCTGTCGCCCTTACCATCGGTAATTTTGATGGGGTGCATTTGGGGCATCAGGCGTTGCTGAACGAGTTGCGCGCAACGGCGCAAACGCGCGGGTTATCGGCGGCAGTGATAATTTTCGAGCCGCATCCACGCGAGTTTTTTACCCCGCAGCAGGCTCCGGCACGGCTGACCAGCCTGCGCGAGAAACTGGAACTGTTCGGTTCCATGGATATCGGCCGCGTGCATGTGTGCCGTTTCAATGCGCGCTTTGCGCAGATGAGCGCGGTGGATTTTATTCATGCGCTGCATGAAAAATTGTCGGCCAAATTTGTGTTGATCGGCGACGACTTCCGCTTCGGCAGCGGGCGCGCCGGGAACTTTGCGCTGATGGAAAAAATCGGTTTACAGCAGGGCTTTTCGGTGCAGGCGGTGCATAGTGTGCTGCATGACGGCGTGCGGATTTCCAGCACGGCGGTGCGTGCCGCGCTGGCTGATGGCGATATGCGCCTGGCACAATGCTACCTTGGGCGGCCATACAGCATCAGCGGGCGCGTGGAGCATGGAGACGGCCTGGGCAAACGGCTCGGGTTTCCGACTGCCAACATCCAGTTGAAGCATAACCTTCCGCCGTTATCCGGAATTTTTGTGGTGCGGGTGCATGGCGACGATTTGCCGCCCATGGAGGGTGTGGCGAGCCTGGGTGTGCGCCCGACGGTGAGGCAGGATGGCAAACCGGTGCTGGAAGTTCATGTATTTGATTTTTCGTGCGAGATTTACAACAAGCACATGCGCCTGGATTTTCTGCACAAGCTGCGTGATGAAGAAAAGTATCCTGATGTGAAAACGCTGACGCGGCAAATTGCGCTGGATGCGGAAAATGCAAAGCAATGGTTTGAACAATATGGCCGAATTAAAAATTCTGTTTGCGACTCCTAAAGTTTTCTCGTAGGTTGTGTACGCTACGCTTTGCCCAACCTACGTATCCTGAGCGGTTGGCTCAAATGTAGGTCGGGCTACGCCCGACATGGTGGGCCGCTTCGACAGGCTCAGGACAGGCATAGCCCACCGGTTACTGGATGTGAAAAATGTAAAGCAATGGTTCAAGCAATATGGCCGGATTAAAAGTTTTATTTGCGACTTCTGAAGCCGCCCCGTTAATCAAGACAGGCGGTCTGGGCGATGTCAGCGGAGCCTTGCCCGCAGCCTTGCGCGCCATTGGTGTGGATGTGCGCGTGCTGATGCCGGGATACCGGCGAGTCATCGGGCAACTTGTCAAGGTCAAAACCGTCGCGTCATTCGATAACCTGCCGGGCTTTCCATCTGCGCGGTTGTTATCCGGCTGGATGGCGCACGGCATACCGTTCCTGATACTGGACTGCCCGAGTTTGTACCAGCGCGAGGGCGGTCCTTATCAGGATGCCAAGGGGCATGACTGGGCGGACAACCCGCTTCGCTTCGGGCTGCTGTCAAAAATTGCCGCCGTGCTCGGCAGCGGCGCATCGCCGCTCGCGTGGCATCCCGACCTGGTGCATTGCAATGACTGGCAAACCGGCTTGGCTCCCGCATATCTGCGCTTGGAGCAGGGTGGGGCACCGAGTGTCATCACTATCCATAACATGGCGTTTCAGGGTAATTTTCCCCCGGCGACGGTGCAGGAACTGCATTTGCCTCCATCCTGTTTTGGCGTCGACGGCGTGGAATTTTACGGCCACATGTCGTTCCTCAAGGCCGGCCTGTTTTACGCCGACCATATCACCACCGTCAGCCCGAACTACGCAAAAGAAATTCAGCGGGCTGAACTCGGTTTCGGCATGCAGGGGTTGCTGGCTGCGCGCAGCGGCAATCTTACCGGCATTCTCAACAGCATCGATACCGATGAATGGAATCCCGCAACCGATGTGTATCTGGTCAAAAAATTCAGCGCTGCGCGCATGGCCGGCAAGGCGGCCAACAAGGAATCGCTGCAAGGCAGGCTGGGTTTGAACATTGCGCCGGATGTGCCGCTGCTCGGTGTGATCAGCCGCTTCACCCATCAGAAAGGGCTGGACTTGCTGCTGGAAATCATGCCGCGCCTTGTCGGATTGCCGGTGCAGTTAGCCGTGCTTGGCAGCGGCGAAGCGCAAATGCAGCGATCCGCGCAGGGGTTATCGCATCGCTATCCCGGCGAGGTTGGCGTGAACATCGGCTTCAGCGAAACGCTTTCACACCAGATCGAGGCGGGAGCGGATATATTCATCATGCCATCGCGCTTTGAACCGTGCGGCTTGAACCAGTTGTACAGCCAACGCTACGGCACACCGCCCGTCGTCCACGCGACCGGCGGACTCGTCGATTCGGTGGTGGATTGCACGGCGGAAACCCTCAAGGACGGCACCGCCAGCGGCTTTGTGTTCAAAGGCATGACCGCCGAAAATCTGTTCACCGCGATCCGGCGGGCGGTCTATCTCTACCATGACCGGCGCAAATGGAAAGCCCTGCGCAGGAACTGCATGGCTAAAGACTTCAGTTGGAAGAGTAGCGCAGAGGCTTATCGCGCCGTTTACCTCAAGGTGCTGGGGCGATAGGGGGGTATACTTTACGCGCCTGTCGGTGGGCGGATTCAAGTTTGAAGTGCGACAGCTAATTCTACTGTGTCACAAAGCGATCAAGGGATGCAGTGCAAGGCAAAATCGGGCGAAGCGGGTCAAGCAGGGATGGGCGGCTTGCCGTTGCCGCCCAACTCGCAAAAAGCGGAGTTTACATGGAGTAAATGAGCATTTTGAGTCCGATTTTAACGCCGCAATGCGCCCTTCAGCGCTTTGTGACACAGTAGAACTAATGGTGGCTTGGGTTAACTGCGCTTCTCGCCGATTATCGTATGGCGCAAGAATTTTTTGCCGGTTATCATGCGCGGCATGCAGGGCATTCGCACGATAACCTCGCCTGCGGCATTGTGCGAAGTTTTTCATAAGGTGCGGGACGGTTGAATATGCGGAAAAATTGGCGGAATTTCCTGAATTTTGCGCGCTTTATCGCGATGCGTTTCGACCAGGATCGCTGCGCGCAGGTTGCCGCGAGCCTGACCTTTACCGCGCTGCTGTCGCTGGTGCCATTGCTTACCATCGCCCTTGCGATGTTCTCGGCGTTTCCGCTATTCGATGAACTCTCAAATCAGATCAAGGCTTATCTGCTTAACAACCTGATGCCGGAAATGTCGGGAAAGCTCATCACGAGGTATATGCAGCAGTTTACCGAGAGCGCGATGCGCCTGAAGACGGTCGGTATCGTTTTCCTCGGGGTGACGGCCATGTTGTTGATGCTGACCATAGACCATGCGTTTAATAAGATATGGAGGGTGTCGCGCCCGCGCCCGTTGCTCAAACGGCTGGTGATTTACTGGGCGGTGCTCACGCTCGCGCCGTTGCTCATAGGAGCAAGCCTGTCGCTGACTTCGTGGCTGGTCGGATTGTCGATGGGCTATGCCAGCCAGATTCCGGTATTTGGCGTGGGCTCGCTGAAGATATTGCCGGTGCTGTTCACAACGCTGGCGTTCGCCATATTGTTCCGGCTGGTGCCGAACAGCTATGTGCCGCATAAACACGCGTTGATCGGCGCGGTTGTGGCGGCGGTCATGTTCGAGTCGATGAACCGCATGTTCGGATATTACATCAGCCATTTTTCCACTTACAAACTGGTGTATGGCGCTTTCGCCAGCGTGCCGATTTTCCTGATGTGGGTTTATCTGTCATGGCTGGTTACCCTGCTGGGCGCGGTAATCGCGGCATCCTTGTCGCATTGGGGCGCGACCGCAGCGAAAACATCGCCTTCCGCGCAATTGCTGGATGCGCTGCGCGTGTTGCAGATCATGGCAAACGGTTTGCAGCAGGGCAAGGTGAATTCATTTCCGGAAATGTCAAAATCCCTGCGCCTCGGCTACGACGCGCTGGAAGAAGTGCTCGACAAGCTGGAAAGCGCGGACATCGTGCGCAAGTCGGATGGGAACGCATGGCTGCTGATGCGCGATGTGGGGCATATCCGCACCAGCGAATTGATGCGCCTGTTCGTGCTGAATGCCTCGTTGCCCACCGGGAAAAGTGACGATCCGTTGCAACGATGGTTTGCGAATTGTGTCTGGCAGCTCGAACAAAATGCCGATCTGACATTGCAGGAACTCTTTGCGTACAGCACGGAGTATTCCATGTCCATTTCAAGAGCCAAATGACCCGGTAAGGGCACGATAAATCGCACCCGCACAGATTTGGCATGTGTTCCGGCCAGCAGGATGCGGTGACGAAGGAACCGCATCGTTCGCGATTGATGCGGTTCGCAAGCTCACCGCATCCTACGGTTCTGAACCCTGTTTTTAGAGGCTCCCGGATGCGGCGCATAACGGCGCACAAAGTGCGGCCCCATAGCCAGTCCGAATTTTGAGTGCAGGCCGTTTTACGGTATCATCACGCATTACGAAAAACATTTGATAAAACAACTAGCCATTCCGCTAGGCTGTCAGCCGAGAAACTTTTGGCCGGGCACCCGAAAGACGACAACCAAGCGGCTGGTTATGTCCGGGCACCCGCATGACCAAGTACATCTTCATCACCGGCGGCGTGGTTTCTTCACTGGGTAAGGGCATCGCCGCCGCTTCCCTCGCCGCCATTCTCGAATCGCGCGGACTCAAGGTGACGATGCTCAAGCTCGACCCCTACATCAACGTCGACCCGGGCACGATGAGCCCGTTCCAGCACGGCGAGGTGTTCGTCACCGAAGACGGAGCGGAAACCGACCTGGATCTGGGGCATTACGAGCGGTTTATTTCCGCAAAGATGCGCAAGGCCAACAATTTCACCACCGGACAGATTTACGACAGCGTGATACGCAAGGAGCGGCGCGGCGAGTATCTGGGCAAGACGGTGCAGGTGATCCCGCATATCACCAACGAGATTCAGGCATTTATCGAGCGTGGCGCGGCGGCATCGCCCGACGGAAAGGCCGATGTGGCGATTGTCGAAATCGGCGGCACGGTCGGCGATATCGAATCGCTGCCGTTCCTCGAAGCCGCGCGGCAAATGGGCTTGCGCATGAGCCGCAACCAGGTCGCTTATGTGCATCTGACGCTGGTGCCTTACATTGCTACCGCCGGCGAATTGAAGACCAAGCCGACGCAGCACAGCGTGCAGAAGTTGCGCGAAATCGGTATTTTTCCCACCGCGCTGGTGTGCCGCGCGGACAGGCCGATCCCCGACGACGAGCGCGCCAAGATTTCGCTGTTCGCCAATGTGCGCGAAGAGGGCGTGATCTCGATGTGGGATGTGGACAGCATCTACAAGGTTCCGCAAATGCTTAACCGGCAAGGCCTGGATCGCATCATCTGCGAGGAGCTCGCGCTGGATGTGCCGCCCGCCGATTTGTCGGTGTGGGCGAATCTGGTGCATGCGCTGGAAAATCCGCAGCACCAGATCACCATCGGCATGGTCGGCAAATACGTCGATCTGACCGAATCCTACAAGTCGCTGATCGAGGCATTGCGCCATGCCGGGATCCATACCGGAACCAAAGTGAATATCGAGTACATCGATTCGGAGGACATCGAGACTTCCGGCACGCAGGGTCTGGCGCACTACGATGCGATTCTGGTGCCGGGCGGTTTCGGCAAGCGCGGCACGGAAGGGAAAATTGCCGCAATCCGTTTCGCGCGCGAAAACAAGATACCGTACCTGGGCATCTGCCTCGGCATGCAACTGGCGGTGATCGAATATGCGCGCCATGTTGCGGGCATGGCTGACGCAAACAGCACCGAATTCAACCTGGAATCAAATCATCCAGTGGTCGCGCTGATCACCGAGTGGCTCGACCGCGACGGCAAGGTGGAAACGCGCAGCAGCGATTCCGACCTGGGCGGAACGATGCGCCTCGGCTCGCAGCGTTGCCCGATCATGCCCGGCACGCTGGCACAGCGCATTTACGGAAATGAAGTGAACGAGCGGCATCGCCATCGCTATGAAGTGAACAACCTTTACGTGCCCGTGCTGGAAAAAGCCGGGCTGGTCGTTTCCGCACGCACCCCTTCCGAGGATTTGCCGGAGATGATGGAGCTGCCGCAGTCCATTCACCCGTGGTTTGTCGGCGTGCAGTTCCACCCCGAATTCACCTCCACGCCGCGCGCCGGACATCCGCTGTTCAAAGCCTTTGCCGAAGCGGCGCTACAGAGGACAGAGGACAGAGGACAGAGGACAGAATGAAGCTGTGCAATTTTCAGGCTGGCTTGAATCAGCCGCTGTTCCTGATCGCCGGTCCTTGCGTGATCGAATCGCGACAGATGGCGCTGGACACTGCCGGACTGTTGCAGGAAATCTGCCGCGAGTCGGGTATCCCGTTTATATACAAGTCTTCTTACGACAAGGCTAACCGCAGTTCCGGCCAATCGTTTCGCGGCGTTGGCGTGGATGCCGGGTTGAAAATCCTCGGTGAAGTGAAAGCGCAGCTCGGCGTGCCGGTGTTGACCGATGTGCATGGCATCGAGGAAATCGGGCCGGTTGCGGCGGTGGTTGATGTGTTGCAAACCCCCGCTTTTCTTTGCCGCCAGACCGATTTCATCCATGCTGTTGCCAGTGCGGGCAAGCCGGTGAATATCAAGAAGGGGCAATTCCTGTCGCCGTGGGATATGCAGAACGTGGTGCAAAAGGCGCGCGAGGCCAGCGGGCAGGACAACATCATGGTGTGCGAGCGCGGCGCTTCGTTCGGTTACAACAATCTGGTGTCGGACATGCGCTCGCTGGCGGTGATGCGCGGCACCGGTTGCCCGGTCGTGTTCGACGCGACGCATTCGGTGCAACTGCCTGGCGGGCAGGGGACAGCCAGCGGCGGGCAGCGCGAATTTGTGCCGGTGCTGGCGCGCGCCGCCGTGGCGGCGGGGATTTCCGGCCTGTTCATGGAGACGCACCCTAACCCGTCGCAGGCGTTGTCGGATGGGCCAAACGCCTTTCCGCTCAAGCATCTCAAGGCATTGTTGCAAACATTGAAAGCGCTGGACGAGACGATCAAGCAGCAAGGGTTGATCGAAGAAAAACTCGATTTGAAAAATTTCTGACTACTGAAGGAAAATATTATGAGCGCAATCGTTGACGTAATCGCCCGTGAAATCCTGGATTCGCGCGGTAACCCTACCGTGGAAGCGGACGTATTGCTGGAGTCCGGCGTGATGGGGCGCGCCGCGGTGCCGTCCGGCGCTTCTACCGGCACCAAGGAGGCTGTTGAGCTGCGCGATGACGACAAACAGCGCTACCTCGGCAAAGGCGTGCTGAAGGCGGTGGAATATGTGAATACAGAAATTGCCGAAGCGATCATCGGGCTGGATGCCGTCGAGCAAGCCTTCATCGACCAGACCATGATCGACCTGGATGGCACGGAAAACAAATCGCGCCTCGGCGCGAATGCGATTCTCGCGGTGTCGATGGCGGTGGCGCGCGCCGCAGCGGAAGAAAGCGGCCTGCCGCTGTACCGCTATCTGGGCGGCGCCGCGCGCATGGAAATGCCGGTGCCGATGATGAATATCATCAACGGCGGGGCGCACGCCGAAGGCGGCGCGGACATCCAGGAATTCATGGTGATTCCGGTGGGCGCGCAGAGTTTCCGCGAGGCGCTGCGTTGCGGCGCGGAAGTGTTTCATCACCTGAAAAAAATCCTGCACCACCGCGGCCTCGGCACTACCGTGGGCGACGAGGGCGGCTTCGCTCCGGCGCTGGGATCCAACGAAGGTGCGCTGAAAGTCATCGTGGAAGCCATCGAGGCGGCGGGGTATGTGCCCGGTGCGGATGCCGCAATCGGTCTTGATTGCGCTGCTTCCGAGTTTTACAAGGATGGGCAGTACCACCTGAAAGCGGACGGGCTGGCCCTCAATTCCGCACAGATCATCGACCTGTACGCCACCTGGGTGGACAAGTACCCCATCATCAGCATCGAAGACGGCATGAGCGAGCATGACTGGGATGGCTGGAAGCAGCTTACCGTGCGCTTCGGCAAGAACATTCAATTAGTGGGCGACGACGTGTTCGTGACCAACACCAAAATCCTGCGCGAAGGCATCCGTCAGGGCCTGGCAAATTCCATCCTGGTCAAAGTCAACCAGATCGGCACACTGACCGAAACCTTTGCCGCGATCGAGATGGCCAAGCGCGCCGGCTATACCGCCGTGATTTCGCACCGTTCCGGCGAAACGGAAGACTCCTTCATCGCCGACCTCGCGGTCGCCGCCAACACGATGCAGATCAAGACCGGCTCGCTGTCGCGCTCCGACCGCATGGCAAAATACAACCAGTTGCTGCGCATCGAAGAAGACCTCGGCGATAGCGCGTCTTACCCCGGGCGCGACGCGTATTACCAGTTGGGCTAATGCGCCGTGCGGTCACACTGATACTGGCAATCCTGCTGCTGCTGTTGCAGTACCCGTTGTGGCTGGGTAAAGGCGGCTGGCTGAAAGTGTGGGACTTGAGCCGGCAGGTCGAAGCACAGCAGCAGGCCAACCGGCAAACGCAGGCGCGCAACGCCGCGCTGGATGCAGAAGTGCGCGACCTCAAGCAAGGCGCCGAAGCCGTCGAGGAGCGCGCGCGCAGCGAGCTGGGCATGATTAAACGCGATGAAGTATTTTTCCAGGTTCTGGAAAAACCACCCAGCCGAATAGACGAAAAATATGCGGTGCAACCTTCCGCTTCTGCTGTTTCCGGGGTTTCCGGAATGCAGCCGCGACAAGCGCCCTAAAACGGCGCGCACAATGCAATGCGCCAGCTTTTCAACTGTGTCAAAATCGAGGATGAATAGCCGTTATTGACATACCAAGGTGGAAGTTGTCTAATAAAACAGTTCATAGTAGCAATTTCATTTTGAAGGAGGTAATCATGACTGCCGTATCTGACGCTGCTAAACCAATGACTGTCGCGCTATTACCCGGAAAACCGGAAACAAAAATGCGCCTGGCGGATCTTCAGAAGAAAGAAAGGCAAGAGCAAAAAGAGCAGGACAAGAAGCTCGATGCTTCTCAAAAGCAGCCGCAATCTTCCACGGTCGTTAATATTTCCGCCAAAGCCAGGGAATTAAATCGCGCTGGGACAGCCGGTCAAACATCTTCGGCAGTAAAGGCCGATAACTCTACCGATAAAACCGCCAAGGTTGCTGCGGATACTGAATCAAGCCGTACAGTTCCAGTTACTCAACCACCATCGGCAGCCAATACCGGTAGCCCTGCCGCTCCATCTGCTGCTGCAAAGAAGGCCTAGTACCATGTAACTTTTATAATTTCGGATAAAGGCGCGTCAGCTTTATCCGAGCATCCGCAGTTGTAAACTGCCAGTTAATCTTCTTCGAGCGGTTGTTTCGATCTCGCTCCCATGCGGTCACTTCGGTCTTCATGTCC
>JACREB010000157.1 GCA_016218475.1 Nitrosomonadales bacterium
CCCGCCTGCAACAGCAGCAGTGTCGTGAGCACACGGGAGAGCCGCCCATTGCCGTCCTGAAACGGATGGATTTCCAGAAACACCACTACCCACAGCGCGATGATCAGTAAAGGATGCAGATGCCCGGCAGCGCGTTCCTCCCGTACCCAGGTGACCAGCTCCGTCATCAGGCGCGGCGTATCGAAGGGCGAGGCCGTCTGAAACACAACGCCGATCTGCGCGCCGTTCTCGTCGAGAGCGACAACACTGTTGGAGGTGGTCTTGTAGTTGCCGCGATGCCAGGCATCCTTCTCGCTGTAAACGAGCAGCTCCTGATGTAACTGCTTGATGTGGTTTTCGGTGAACGCGATGTCTTGCCACGACGTAAACACCAATTCCATGACTTTCGCGTAGCCAGCCACCTCCTGCTCATCACGACTGGTGAAGTTCTGGATTTTCAGGTTGGATAGCAGGCGCTCGACCTCGCGGTCGGAAAGCTTGCTGCCCTCAATGCGGGTGGACGAGCCTATGCTTTCGATTGTGGCGACGCGGAGCAGGGCCGACAGCCGATCAGGCGCCAACGTACCCAAGGCGCGCCATGCTCCCTTGAACTCATCGATCCTGGCGATCAGTGACAGGATGTCCGGGGTGATCTGGATTGTGTCGGTTAGAATCATGTAACCAATAATACACCCAATTACACCCATTTCAAGAGCGCTACCCAGAAACACACCCATTAACACCCAAAAGACAACAAGCTCCTTGGCAACTGATTGATGTGGCTTGAGGATGCAATTTGCGACCCCAAGATGCAATGGCCTGCAAAACGGATTTGACGGTATGATTCGCCAACCCGCTTCTCCCTATAAATAAAACAAACGGGATTTATGAGCCAATGACCAACTCGAAATGCCGCGCTACACCGTTGAAAATATAATTCCAATGAGCAATAGCGAAGCCTTCTCCCGCAGCCTCGACGACAAGCGCACCCCCATCGCCGCCAACGACATCCCCGATGCGCTCGCCAAATGGCCGATGCGCGAAGAAGGCCCGAACAGCTATCGCGTGCCCATCGCTCCAAGACACATGGAGCAACAATGAAGCACATCACGAAAGGGTCATTCAAGAGAACTGAAATTCCTGTGCCGCCACTGGCGGAGCAGGGGCGCATCGTGAAGCTGCTGGATGAAGCGGACGAGTTGCGCAAGCTGCGCGCCCAAGCAGACATCCGTAGTGCCGACCTCATCCCCGCGCTGTTCCACGAAATGTTCGGTGACCCGGTGCGAAACGAAAAGGGCTGGTCAGTGAAGCCATTCGGCGAGTTGGTCAGCAATCAAGACGGGCGACGTAAGCCGGTCAAGGCATCGGATCGAGCAGAGCGAAATGGCGAGTATCCTTACTACGGAGCGAGCGGCATCATCGACTACGTTGACGAATTCATCTTTGATGAAACTGCTCTGCTGATTGCCGAGGACGGCGAATTTGTTGGCGCGTTCCAC
Source organism: Nitrosomonadales bacterium (assembly GCA_016218475.1). Taxonomy (GTDB): domain Bacteria; phylum Pseudomonadota; class Gammaproteobacteria; order Burkholderiales; family Gallionellaceae; genus Gallionella. The sequence continues at coordinate 1,479 of JACREB010000157.1, forward strand.
GCCGATTGCGTTCATGGCGAGTGGCAAGTATTGGGTGAACAACCACGCGCATGTTGTAACTGAAAACGACAAGGCCGACCTGAATTACATTTGCGCCACCCTCAACCTTCGTGACTTGGCGGATTACGTCACAGGCAGCGCGCAGCCGAAGCTCAATCAGGCGAACATGAATCGAATCCAGACACCCGTCCCACCATTACCACTGCAAAAAGAATTCGCCCAACGTGTAAGCGAAATCCGCGCACTGCAAGCCGCGCAGGCCGCCAGCCGCCATCGCACCGAGCATCTGTTCCAGTCCATGCTGCACCGCGCGTTCGATCAGGCGTTGTGAGCCGCTGTTTAAAAATTACTGCGGAAACCCGTTTAGTCACTTATCAGTCAAATGATGTCAAAAAATGGCAAGAATTTTGTGTTTATATATTATTATCAACGCGTTAAATAGCATCCGTAGGGTGGTGGCTATGACACGGCGTTGCGAAGCATCCGGGGCGGGAATAGCCACCTCACACGGGTGCCCGGCCAAAAGCTTTTCGGACCCGC
>JACREB010000162.1 GCA_016218475.1 Nitrosomonadales bacterium
ATGCAGTGCAAGGCAAAATCGGGTGAAAAAGCGGAGTTTACATAGCGTAAATGAGCATTTTGAGCCCGATTTTAACGCCGCAATGCGCCCTTCAGCGCTATGTGACACAGTAAGACTAAGTATTTAACTAATTCTTGGTCAAGCTTCTTGCTATGAAGAGCTTGGTAAATAAATGTTCCGAATCTATCCACCCTTATTTCAAAATTCAAACAGGCCGTTTATCTCATCGCATCCGTAAAAATCGAACTAATCTCCAATACCTCGCGTAAAATCGCTACCGCACTATAACGCTGCCTCCAGTAAATAACCATATACCTTTTGGCCTATTGATCTTTACTTAATTCATGGCAGAGGCATATATGGCATCCGTCATTCCGGCGGAGGCCGGAATCCAGACAGTTATCAAATCCCCACGAAGTGGGACAACCCCAGAAGTACGGCTTTGTCCGCTACGCGGAGCCATCTGACAAACTGGATTCCGGCCTACGCCGGAATGACGAGTTTTTTGATTTTTCACGCTGTCTTCATTTATGTAAAGCTCAATAATTATTCCCCCACCGTGTCCACCGAAGTCGAACATTTTTTTCCGAACAGCGCCTGCTTGCACCCCGATTCCTTCGCGTATACCGATATGGGTGAATGCCAGCAGGAATATCCGCTAAAATAGCCGTACTGTCACATCCCAGCAAGGAGTCTCGCCATGAAACAACTGAACCGCATCACCGCCGATCCCGCCGTCATGGGCGGTAAGCCGTGTGTCCGTGGGCAACGCGTCACGGTGGGCATGCTTACCGGGTTGGTCGCCAGCGGCAAAAGTACGGAGCAAATTCTTGCCCTGTACCCTTATATCGAAGTGGAAGACATCACTCAGGCATTGCGCTACGCCGCATGGCGCGCGGAAGAAATCGATTTGCCGCTGGCTGCGGCATGACACTGCGCTTGCTCGTCGACATGAACCTCTCGCCCTCGTGGGTGGAGGTTTTACGCGAAGCCGATTTTGAAGCGGCGCATTGGTATCACATCGGTGCACCTGACGCGCCGGACAGCGAGCTTTTTGCCTGGGCAAGAGAAAACAAATATATAGTTTTTACCCACGATCTCGATTTTGGCGCTTTGCTGGCCGCTACACGCGCCGAGTCACCCAGTGTTTTCCAAATACGCACCGACGATGTCAGCCCTGATGCGCTCGCGCCGCGCGCCATTGAACTGCTGCGGCGCTTTACCCCGCAACTCTCGGCTGGTGCACTGGTAGTGGTAGATGAAATGCGCGAGCGCATCCGTATATTGCCGCTGGGAAGCAGCCAGCCATAAATAAACGTGGGATAATGCCAAGTTTCTTCATCATTTCAATCCACTGCCGAGCCGCCATGCCAACCCGATCAAGGCGACCACACAAAAAATCGCACCTGCGTAAAACGTGAACGCCGCGCCGAAACGATCCCACAAAAAACCGGCCAGCACGCTTGCCACCAGCATCGCCAGGCCGCTCATCAGATTAAAGAAACCGTACGCCGTGCCGCGCAGGTCGGCGGAGGCGGTATCTGCCACCATTCTCGCCAGCAAGCCCTGCGTGATGCCCATGTGAGCGCCCCACAATGCGACGCCGAGCAGCACTGTAACCCAATGATCGTCCGTCGCCAGCACCAGGTCGGCCGCGATCAATACCGCGAGACCCAGCACCAACAACCTGGAATGGCTTACGCCATCCGAGAGCTTGCCGAACGGGTAAGCCGAGGCGGCGTAGATCAGATTCATCGCCACCATCACCAGCGGCACCAGTGCGATTGGAACCCCGCCCTGCGCGGCGCGCAGGACGAGGAACGCCTCGCTGAAGCGCGCGAGGGTGAATACTGCCCCGATGCCCACCACCCACCAATATGCCGCATTGAGGCGCTTCAGATTCTCGCGGCTGATCGGGTTGATCGGCTTGTGGGATTCATGCCTTTTCGGCTCGCGCACGCCGAACAGCAGCAGCGCGACCGCCAGCACACCGGGAATCATGGCCACCCAGAATACGGCCCGGAAATCGTTTGCCCACAACAGCATCAAACCGACCGCCAGCAACGGGCCGAGGAACGCGCCCACCGTATCCAGAGATTGGCGCAGGCCGAACGCCGCGCCGCGTATCTCTGCGGGCGCGATGTCGGCAAGCAAGGCATCGCGCGGCGCGCCGCGCACCCCTTTGCCGACCCTGTCCAGCAGCCGCGCGGTCAACACCATACCTGTCGTCGAAGCCATCGCGAACAGCGGTTTGGTGAACGCCCCCAACGCGTAGCCGAACACTGCCAGGCCTTTGCGTTTTCCGAGGTAGTCGCTCCACACGCCCGAGAACACCCTCACCAGCAGCGCGGTCGATTCGGCCAGCCCTTCGATCAAGCCGACCGCCAGCGCGCTGGCGCCAAGCACGGTGACCATGAACAGCGGCAGCAGGCTGTGGATCATCTCCGAAGAGACATCCATCAGCAAACTGACGAAGCCGAGCACCCACACACTGCGGGGCATCTGGCTCAACGGATGATCGCTGGTCTCATGATCGCTGCTCTGGCGCATCAAAGCTTACCTTTTCGTTTTATTGCTTCCAAAACTTACCGGCCACTTCTGCACTCGCGTAAAATTGCCGCCTCACTATAACGCCGCCCCCGGCAAATAACCATATACCTCCTGGCCTATATATCCACCGATACCGTGTCCGCCGAAGTCGAACGTTTTTTTTCAGAACAAAGCCCGCTTGCCGCCGAGGTCGCATCGTTCCGTCCGCGCGCGCAGCAGCGCGAAATGGCGCTGGCGGTAGCCGAGGCAATACGCGATAACGCGATCCTGGTGGTCGAGGCGGGCACAGGCACGGGCAAGACCTTCGCCTATCTGGTTCCGGCGCTGCTCAACGGCGGCAAGGTGATCATCTCGACCGGCACGAAGAATTTGCAGGATCAGTTGTTTCAGAAAGATTTGCCGATGGTGCGCGATGCGCTGAAGGCGCCGGTTTCGGTGGCGTTGCTCAAGGGGCGCGCCAACTATGTGTGCCACTACCATCTGGAGCGCGCGCAATCGGATGGGCTGTTCAAGACGCGCGAGGATGTGAAGCATCTCGGCAAGATCAAGAGCTACGCCAAGGTCAGCGATTCCGGCGACAAGAGCGGTCTGGCCGATGTGCCGGAGAACGCGCCGATCTGGATGCACGTCACCTCGACGCGCGACAACTGCCTCGGGCAGGAATGTCCCAACCACAAGGATTGCTTCGTGCTCAAGGCGCGCTCCGATGCGATGAAGGCGGACATCGTGGTGGTGAACCATCACCTGTTTTTTGCCGATGTGATGCTGCGCGACGAGGGTGTGGCCGAATTGCTGCCCGCGTGCAACACGGTGATCTTCGACGAGGCGCACCAGTTGCCGGAGACCGCCAGCCTGTTCTTCGGCGAGAGCCTGTCCACCACGCTGTTGCTCGAACTCGCCACGGATACGCGCATCGAAACGGCGGCTGCCGCAAAGGATTTCGCGCCGCTTCCGAAGGCCTGCGACGAGATGGACAAGGCCGCGCGCGACTTGCGGCTGGTGTTCAAGAAGGAAGGGCGGTTGCCTGCTGTCGCGACGGAGGATTTCAAGGAATTTGCGCCCGCGCTGAAGACGCTGGGCGAGAAGCTGGCGCAACTTTCCGGCTTGCTGGAGAAGCAGGCGGAGCGCAGCGAAGGGCTGGAGAATTGCTGGCAGCGGGCGCAGGGGTTGGCGCAGCAATTGAAGCAGTGGGCGGGTTCCCCCCTCTCCACTAACCCCTCCCCCGCCGGGGGGGAGGGGAATAAGGGCTCCCTCTCCCCTTCGCGGGTGCGGGCTGGGGAGAGGGGGGAAGGGGTAGTGCGCTGGCTGGAAGTATTCCATCACTCGCTGCAACTCAACACCACGCCGCTGTCCATCGCGGAGATTTTCGAGAAACAGATCGGCGGCAGTGCGCGCGCGTGGATATTCACTTCCGCGACGCTGGCGGTGAAGCGGGATTTCTCGCATTACCAGGGCGAGATGGGCTTACTCAAGGCGAAGACCGCGTGCTGGGACAGCCCGTTCAATTACGCCGAGCAGGCGCTGCTGTATGTGCCGCAGAACCTGCCGGAGCCGAACAGCGACGGCTATACCGAGGCGGTGGTGCAGGCCGCGCTGCCGCTGATCGGGGCCAGCAAGGGACGCGCGTTTTTCCTGTTCACCAGCCTGCGCGCGATGGGGCGCGCCCACGACATTCTGCTGGCCGAATTCGACCGGCGCGGCTGGGATTTCCCTCTGCTGCTACAAGGCGAAGGCTCGCGCAACGAAATGCTGTCGCGCTTCCGCGAACACGGCAACGCGGTGCTGCTCGGCAGCCAGTCGTTCTGGGAAGGCGTGGACGTGCGCGGCGAAGCGCTGTCGCTGGTGATCATCGACAAGCTGCCGTTTGCGCCGCCGGATGACCCGGTGCTGGCGGCGCGCATCGCGCAGATCAACAAACAGGGGCGCAACGCGTTCATGGAATACCAGTTGCCGCACGCCATCATCACATTAAAGCAAGGCGCTGGAAGATTGATCCGCGACGAGACCGACCGGGGGGTTTTGATGATCTGCGACCCGCGTCTGATCGGCAAGAAATATGGCAAGCGCATCTGGCAAAGCCTGCCGCCGATGAAACGCACGCGCGATGAAGCGGTGGCGGTAGCGTTTTTCGGCGCTTTACAAAAACAGCCGGATTAGAGCTTATTTCAGTAGGCTCTAATTGCCTTATTTTTCGGATTTTTCGTCCTGCTGCCCCGCATGCTCACTTTGCTTCTTCCACTGCGAGTAGCACTCCAGGCCGCAGAAATGTGCGACATAGTCAGCGGCATCCGGGACCACCGCCTCGGACAGAGGGACTTCTTTAAGGCAAACATCGCAGGGAACTGATACAGCTTCGGATGAATCTGATGGCTTGACCATGATACAACTCCTTTTCCGTAATTGAATCGTAAAAGTTCGTGCCTGTCCTGAGTCTATTTCAGCGCCCCGACACCACGCAGCGGTTGCGCCCGGCTTCTTTCGCTTCGTAGAGCGCACCGTCGGCACGCAAATCTGCTGCGCCCATTCCAGGATTGCCGCACGCTGCCGTTCGCGCTCGGCCAGCATATTCTATCCCAAGACGAACATGCGGTAAGCTTTGCCCGTACGTGTCTGCTCTTCCATATCGATAACGAAATAATCCGTCATCGCGGCCAGTACCAACTCTCCAGTACCAACTCTATGGTTCCCGCAACAAAATTGGATGTATTTACCAGTTCGCCGCGCCTCAGGGAAGATTTCACCAGATGGCCGAGAACCGCATCGACCTCACGCAATTTTCCCGCCGAACTCCTCGCGCTATATCGACCTATCATAAAATCATATAAATGTAAATAGGACTTCAGTCCCGTTGTTTAATACCCGCATATAAATTATGGTTACACAAAATCGTAATAATGAATCGCCAGATTTTTTGTAGTTCCTTTTTTGTAGTTCCAGTGAATTGTAGTTCCAGTGAAAAAGGTAAACCTGTTGAAAAACAGGGGCGCAAAGTTTCCGATCTAAGGGGTAATACCTATGATAGCGGGGCCACCAAGGGTTATTTATGGTGCCCCTCTACTTATCAAAAGGAGGGGTTTATTTTGTCTGCCAAGTATTGGAAAAAACGCCTGACCGACGTCGACCCCCTCGACTTCTCCCCCGGCCTGCTGCGCATCCAGGCTCAGCCGCCCACCCCCTTCGCGCGCGCCCTGCTGTACGGCCTGCTCACCCTGCTGGGGCTGCTATTCATCTGGGCCATCTCAGGCAAACTCGACGTCGTCGCCAGCGCCGAAGGCAAACTCCTCCCGCAAAGCTACCTCAAGATCGTCCAGCCCTCCGAACAGGGCGTCATCCGCGACATCCTCGTGGAAGAGGGCCAGCACATCAAAGCCGGGCAAACCCTGATGCGCATGGATACCACCCTCACCGAAGCCGACGGCAAGACACTGGAAAGCGACACACAGAGCAAACGCATCGCCCTGCGCCGCATCGACGCCGAACTCGCTGGCCGCCCCTTTACCAGACAACCCGGCGATCCCCCTGCCTCCGCTAACTCTGGCGACCTCTACACCCAGACCCTCGCCCAATACCGCGCCAACCGCACCGCCTACGAGACCGCCCTGTCGCAGGAACGCAGCCTGCACGACAAGGCGCAAAGCGACCTGTCCGCCGCCGAAGAAATCCGCACCAAACTCATCAAAACCCTGCCGCACTACCGCAGCCAGGGCGAGGCCTACGAAAAACTCGCCAAGGATGGCTTTGTCAGCAAGATCATGGCCACCGACAAAGCCCGCGAACGCATCGAAAAAGAACAAGACCTCAAATCGCAGGAATACCTGATCCGGAGCGCGCAGGCCAGCCTGGCACAATCCTCCCGCAGGCTCGCCCAGATCACTGCCGACTACCGCCGCCAGCTCCAGACCGAGCGCGCCGACATCGACGACAAACTCGACAAGTCCCAAGGCGAACTGGCCAAACAGCGATACCGCCGCAACCTGCACGAACTCAAAGCCCCGCAAGAATGCGGAGGGGCGGCTGCGGAGCAATCAGGTATCCAACGAGCCGCCGCTGGCGGATGCGTCGTCAAAGACCTCGCCACCCACACCATCGGCACCGTCATCAGCCCCGGCACCATCCTGATGACCCTCGTGCCCAGCGACGAAATTCTCCGCGCCGAAGTCTGGGTTGGCAACCAGGACGTCGGCTTCATCCACACCGGCGAACCGGTCAAGATCAAACTCGCCGCCTACCAGTTCCAGAAATACGGCATGGTCGAAGGCCGGGTCGCGCACCTTTCCGCCGACGCCAGCGACACCCCGCCCAATCAGCAGCAGCCCGGCAAAACCGGCAGCAGCCTCCCGTTCGCCTACCGCGCCCTGATCGACCTCAAGGCGCAGCACCTCATCGCCGACGGCGTGCGCCACAGCCTCACCCCCGGCATGCAAGTCACCGCAGAAATCCACCTCGGCACCCGCACCATCCTCGAATACCTGCTCTCGCCCGTGCTGGGCGCGTTCCAGGAAGCGGCGAGGGAACGGTGAGAAGGGTGAATCCGATGAGCGCACCGGGAAACATGGGTATCGTCTTCCCGCTTGCGGGCTTGATGAAATGGTGAATGGCACCGCACTTGAAATAGGGAGAATGGAATGAAAAATAATGCACAGCCAAATTATTCGTTTCCTGGCGACAACGGAGCGCTGGACGGCGAATCGGTCGACATCTACCTGTTCAACCTTGGCGGAGGGCAAGACATCATCGACGACACGGCTTGCGTAGATATCCTGCGTATCGGCGCGGGCGTGCTGCCTGCCGACATCACTTTCGCGCGCAACGGCATGGACGTGGTGCTGGGCATCAACGGCACGGGCGACCAACTGACCCTGCGGAATTGGGGCAGCAGCCGGAGCGCGTGCATCGGGCGCATCGAATTCGCGGACGGCACGGTCTGGCACGCAGCCTATCTGCAATTGCAAATCTCTGCCGCCATCGCCGATGTGGCTGGCGATGATAGTCAAACCTTACAACGTGGCAGCAGAACGCAAACGGGCTTTGGATTTTGAACAGGAGATGTGAAATGCGAAAACTTAATGCGAAGCTGGCCATTTTTATTGATTCACATATCGTCATTCCCGACAGATTGACGGGCGGATCCATGCTTTCCTCCACCGCGCCCAACCCGGCGCCGAAAGAACTGCTGCAAGCCACAACGAGCTACTGGGGCGATAACCTCATCGGCCATTCATCCGATACGACTTTCGCCTATAACGGGGGAAGCGGTATGGCCAACCTGCTGGACCTGGGCGACCGCGACACTATCCAGTTCGGCGCGACCGGATACGCCGTGGATGGCAGCGCGGCGGGCGAGATACTGATCGACACCCATTACTGGGCGACCTCGTTCAACGGCGGGGCGGGGAACGATTCAATGCCGTTGGCAGCTTAGGACAAGGCTGAAAACATATTGGCCTTTAGTCCAATTGTTATTGGCTCGGGGGTGCGGGTAGGGTTGCCCCGGAGCGTGTGAGGGTCATCCGCGATAACGGGGACGGGTTGAAGGGATCAGCTTTTTCTGGGGAGGTGATGAAATGAAATTCAAAGAAGCAATTTGAAGCCCTTAGTCTTCACAGCTTTTGTGATGATGCAAAGAAAGGCGGCGTGAGATGGATACTGTGCTTGGTTTGGCGGTTATGACCAGCCCGCTGTTTTTGATAATTGCCTGGCTACCTATCTCAATCTGGCTGGCTCACAAGCTGGTGAAGTGCTTTGGTTTTAACCCAGATTGTCCATTAGGCCATAAAACGCCTGTTTTGAATGGGTTTCTAATGGAATCCATTAGAGATTTTCCTTATTTTTCAATGAGGTGTTGTTCTAATGAACAATCTGGGTTTAAGCGTGGCGCAGTGCGCCTTGTGGCAGGGCTATTTGGGTTTGTGCTGGTCTTCATACTGCCGTTCGCTGATGAGATTGCGGGGCAGGTTTACTTCAACCACCTCTGCGCTACCGAAGCGGGCGTGAAGGTTTATCAGACGGTGGAACTGCCTGCGGAGTATTGGGATGGGCAGGGAAAGGCAAAATTCTTCAAAGAAAATGGCGATCTTGATCATCCACTTTTAAAGAATAGGTTTGGAGAACCTAGTTTAACAAAGCCGTATCCGTCATTTTTCAGGGTTGATGAAACTCACCAGCAATTAGCCGATAACAGTAACCGAAAAATTTTAGGTGAGGTTGTTAGCTTTATGTACTGGGGCGGTTGGATTTCTAGAAACTTTAGCCCTCATAACACTGCTGTTGATTGTAAGGAGTTTCACGGTAATCAATTTTGGCACGACTTCTATGTGCGTTTTTTCAAACCGGCACCATCAACTCGATAAGGGAGATGAATCATGACAACGATTGAACAATATTTTGAACAAGCACAACTATCTCTTGCTGCATATGCACTCGGTTTGACGCAAGGGATGCCTAATGCGGATTATAAAGCGGCACTTAAGGCATCAGGCATGACGGATACCCAAGCTGCCGCCTTCGCCTCCGCCTACACCGTGGTTGACCAACACACCGACTTCTTGACCGGATTTTCCGTCACTGTATTCGACAAGAGCGGGGTGAAATATCTGGCGGTGCGCGGAACAGAAAAGCCCACAGCCAGTGCTGCCGGATTCGCCGCTTTTCTGGCGGATGCGGGAACCGACATTAATGGTATAGGCGGAAACGGTGTTGCCATTGACCAAGGCATTGCGATGTTCAATTACTACCTGCGCGCCACGGCGGTACAGGGAGCCACGGTTAAACAATATGACTATTTGCCAGCACTCAACAGCCAACCGGCAAGTATTACAGAGCGGAGCATTATTGCTGCCGCCGACGGGGCATTGATCCACAGAAACCCGGATGGAAGCGTTACAACCGATTCGTTTTCGGTATCAGGCCATTCCCTCGGTGGCCATCTTGCCATGCTGCTTAGCCGGCTTGCTCCAGGTGCAGTTACATCGGTCAGTACTTTCAATGCGCCCGGCTTTGGGACTGAAGGTCAGATTGCACTCAGTTTCTTCGATCCGCTGATACAAGCGATGACAGTACAAAGCCAGATAGGCGCAAGCTGGAACACGCAAATCATGACGCATCTGAATATCGATGGCGATGTTGTGCATACCCTCGGAGCAACGCCTGCTGTGGCTGGGTTAGCGAACATTATGTTTTCCGAAAGCGCCAATCAAGGATGGATTGACGCACACAGCATGGAAGCCATCACCGACTCCCTCGCCATCTACAACCTTTTTGCCACCCTCGACCCCTCACTCAACACCGACCCCAACGGTATCACCAAACTCACCGGAATTTTGAAGGCCTCCAGCAACGTCGCGGCCAACACCCTCGAATCATCGATTTCAGCCTTGGGCAAATTGTTCAACGTGCCCAGCGCCGTGGTCACCGGCAACGCCTTCGATGGAACCGGGCGCGACCTGCTCTACACCGCACTCAACGACATCACCGCCGCACTGCCCGCAGGCGGCGGGCTGAGCCTTGTTGCGCTGGACAACATGGCCTCTGCCGCACTGGCTACCAACGCTCAAGCCACCACTCCCGATGCCATCGCCTACCGCTACGCCCTCGTTAGCGGCAACCCCTTTGCCGTATTGGGCGCGGACTACAGCGCGCACAACATTAACGGCGCACTCGACCTCTACGACCCCGCCACAGGCCTTGGCGACCTCACCGGCCAATACCTCAAAGACCGTAGCGGCTACCTCATTGCCAAACTGCGCGATAACACCGTAGACAGCGCCAGCAACACCCTCAAGGATGTGCGTTACCGCGACCTCGAAACCAACACCACCCTGAACCCCGTCAACACCGAACTGCGCAAGGTAACATTCGGAGGTGCGGCGGACGAAGGATTTAACGGAGGCAATGGAAACGACAGCTTATACGGAGGAGGTGGCAACGACACCCTAGACGGCGGAGCTGGAAACGACTACATCGAAGGCAATACAGGCAATGACGACCTCACCGGAGGCGCGGGGAACGACACCCTGCTGGGAGGCGCAGGCAACGATACCTATCATGTGGGTGCAGGCATCGACACCATCCTTGATGCGGGAGGGCAAGGCAGCATCTACATGGGAACGGATTTACTCAACGGTGGAGAAAGCAAAGACGGCGGACACACCTGGATCAGCGCGGACGGCAAACATAGCTATGCCCTCATCTCCGGCGACCTCAACGCAGCCGATGGCGCGACCATTAAAATCGACGGCAGCTTAACCGTCCAGCACTACCACGCGGGCGAACTCGGCCTCACCTTGAACGGTGCAGCCGCCACACAACCTCTCACTCCCACCCTCACCATCACCGGCGACATCAGCCCCACCGACTTCGACCCCGCCACAGCCGGAATACAGGCCGCGGCAGACGCCCAAGGCAACCTCATCGGTACTGCCGGAGCGTATGAAGACATCCTGCTTGGCACGGCAGGTTCAGACCACATCCTGTCC
>JACREB010000161.1 GCA_016218475.1 Nitrosomonadales bacterium
CAAGTTGCTCAATCTCAAGCAGGTGATCGACGCGTTCCTGCGCCATCGCCGCGAAGTCGTCACGCGCCGCACCATTTTCGAATTGCGCAAGGCGCGCGAACGCGGCCATATCCTCGAAGGTCTGGCGGTGGCGTTGTCCAATGTGGACGATATCATCGCGCTGATCAAGGCCGCAGCGACTCCCGCCGACGCCAAGCGCGAACTGATGGCGCGTTCATGGCGTTCTTCGCTGGTGGAAGACATGCTCAGCCGCGTCAGCGATGCGTCGCGCCCCGAAGGCTTGTTGCCCGAGTTCGGCTTGGTTGGACAAGGCAAGACGCGCGGCTATCATCTCTCCGACGCGCAAGCGCAGGCGATCCTGGAATTGCGCCTGCAACGCCTGACCGGACTGGAGCAGGACAAGATCGTCGGCGAATACCGCGAAGTGATGGACAAGATCGCCGATCTGCTCGATATCCTTGCCAAGCCGGAACGCGTCACGCAAATCATCCATGATGAGCTGGTTGCGGTGAAAGCGCAGTTCGGCGACAAGCGCCGCAGCGAAATCATCACGCACACGCAGGACATGAGCGTGGAAGACCTGATTGCGCCGGAAGATGTGGTGGTCACGCTGTCGCACGGCGGCTACATGAAGGCGCAGCGCCTCGACGAATATCGTGCGCAGAAGCGCGGCGGACGCGGCAAGCAGGCCACGGCGACCAAGGAAGACGATTTCATCGACAACCTGTTCATCGCCAACACCCACAATTACATCCTGTGCTTCTCCAACCGCGGTCGCGTGTACTGGCTCAAGGTGTACGAAGTGCCGCAGGGCAGCCGCATCTCGCGCGGCAAACCGATTGTGAATCTGTTGCCGCTGGAAGAGGGCGAGAAGATCAACGCGGTGCTGCCGGTGAGCGAGTTCGTCGAGGATAAATATGTGTTCTTCGCCACCTCCAACGGCACGGTGAAAAAGACGCCGTTGAACGATTTCTCGCGCCCGATGAAGCGCGGCATCATCGCCATCAATCTGGATGAGGGCGATCATCTGATCGGGGTTGCCATCACCGATGGCAAGCATGATGTGATGCTGTTCTCGAACGGCGGCAAGGCGGTGCGCTTCGATGAAGAGGATGTGCGCCCGACCGGACGCGCTTCGCGCGGCGTGCGCGGCATGAAGCTGGCCGCCAAGCAGCAGGTGATTTCGTTGCTGGTCGCCGAGAACGAGCAGCAGAGCGTGCTGACCGCAACCGAGAACGGTTATGGCAAACGCAGCCCTATCGTGGAATACACCCGCCACGGGCGCGGCACACAGGGCATGATCGCGATCCAGACTTCGGCGCGCAACGGCAAGGTGGTCGCCGCGACGCTGGTGAACGTGGAAGACGAGATCATGCTGATCGGCACCAGCGGCGTACTGATCCGAACCCGCGTCAAGGAAATCCGCGAGATGGGGCGCACCGCCCAGGGTGTGACATTGATGAATGTGGAGGAAGGCGAGAAGCTGGCCGGTTTGAGCCGTATCGCCGAACCGGAAGAAGAGGAATAGTAGCGGGAAGGGGAAAGGGTTAAGGGGGAAGGGTGGAAACCGCCGGTTTTACCCTGATGGAACTACTAGCCATGCGACTAGGCGAGCAAACAACGCTCGCCTAGTCGCTGGTTATTATCCCTTCCCTCTTCTCTCTTCACAATATTTTTATAACGGGGGAGATTGAATAACATGACGATTTACAATTTTAGCGCGGGTCCGGCGGTGTTGCCGAAAGAGGTTCTGTTGCAGGCGCAGGCGGAATTGCCCGACTGGCATGGCAGCGGCATGTCGGTGATGGAAATGTCGCATCGCGGCAAGGAATACATGAGCATCCAGGCGCAGGCCGAGGCCGACCTGCGCGAACTGATGGGCATCCCGGCCAATTACAAGGTGCTGTTCCTGCAAGGCGGGGCCAGCAAGCAGTTTGCCATGATCCCGATGAATCTGTTGCGTGGCAAGACTTCGGCAGATTATGTGAACACCGGCGAATGGTCGAAGAAGGCGATCAGCGAAGCCAAGAAATTCGGCTCCGTGAATGTCGTGGCGACCGGTGCGGACAAAAATTTTTCCTGCATTCCCGCGTTTGAAACATGGCAGCGCGACCCCGATGCGGCTTATCTGCATTTCACGCCTAACGAAACCATCGGCGGCGTGGAATTCAACTGGCTGCCCCCAATAGACAATACGCCGGGGGGTGCGCCGCTGGTGGCGGACATGTCTTCCAATATTCTGTCGCGCCCGGTGGACGTGAGTAAATATGGCCTGATCTACGCGGGCTCGCAAAAGAACATCGGCCCTGCGGGTCTGGCCATCGTCATCGTGCGCGATGACCTGATCGGGCAGACAGTCGCGGGAACGCCGATCATGCTGGACTACAAGACCCATGCCGACAACGATTCGATGTACAACACGCCGCCGACTTACGGTATCTACATCGCCGGGCTGGTGTTTCAGTGGCTGAAGAAGAACGGCGGACTCGCCGCGATGGAGCAGACCAACATCGCCAAGGCGAAGCTGCTGTATGCGACGATTGACGCCAGCAACGGTTTCTATAACTGCCCGGTGGCATTATCTGACCGCTCGCGCATGAATGTGCCGTTTACGCTGAAGGATGCCAATCTGGATGGCGATTTCCTGAAACAGGCCGATGCGCGCGGGTTGCTGCAACTGAAGGGGCATCGCTCGGTGGGCGGGATGCGCGCCTCGATTTACAACGCCATGCCGCTGGCGGGCGTGCAAGCACTGGTTGATTTCATGAATGAGTTTGCGAAGAAAAACGCCTGAAGTTCTTGTAGGAGCGTGCCCTGCACGCGATCGCATCCTGTTCGCGTGTAGGGCACGCTCCTACGGTGATGTTAAATAAACTGGCATGTTGGTAATTTCCTGCTCCCTGACAGAATAAGGAATAACAAATGGCTAATCCATATCGCATCCTTACGCTGAACAAGATTTCTGCCCAAGGGTTGAAACGTTTTCCTGCAAACGCCTATCAGGTCGGCGCCGACATCGCCGAACCTGATGCGATACTGGTGCGCTCGCAAGTCATGCATGACATGGAAATCCCCGCCAGCGTGAAAGCGATTGCGCGTGCCGGCGCCGGAACCAATAACGTTCCCACTGCAAAAATGAGCGCGCGCGGCGTGCCGGTATTCAATGCGGCGGGCGCGAATGCCAATGCGGTGAAGGAACTGGTGGTTGCAGGGATGTTGCTGGCGGCGCGCAATATCGTACACGCGCTGCAATTCACGGCGGGCTTGCAGGGCGACGATGCGGCGCTGCACAAGCTGGTCGAGGACGGCAAGAAACATTATGCGGGCATCGAGTTGCGCGGGCGCACGCTTGGCATCATCGGCCTGGGGGCAATCGGCCGCCTGGTCGCCGATACCGCGCTGGCTCTGGGTATGCGCGTATACGGCTATGATCCGGAACTGACCGTGGATGCGGCGTGGAGCCTGTCATCGCAGGTGAAGAAGGCGCAAAGCGTCGAGGAGTTGCTCAAGAACAGCGAATTCGTCACGCTGCATGTACCGCTGGTGGATGCGACACGCGGCACGATAAACGCCAAGCGCGTGCAGATGATGAAACCGGGTAGTGTGCTGTTGAATTTTTCGCGCGATGCCATCGTCGAGGAAGACGCTGTGCTGGCGGGTTTGGCGAACAGGCATTTGCATTATTACGTATGCGATTTCCCCTCGCAAAAATTGCAGGGACAGGCCAACGTGGTGGCTTTGCCGCATCTCGGCGCATCCACCGAAGAGGCGGAAGAGAATTGCGCGGTGATGGTGGCGGATCAGGTGCGCGACTATCTGGAACACGGCAACCTGACCAATACGGTAAATTTCCCGACGCTGGTCATGCCGCGCGAATCGGCATTCCGTCTGGCAATCGCCAATGCCAACGTGCCGAACATGCTGGGTCAAATTTCCACCACGCTGGCCCACGCGGGCATCAACATCCACAACATGATGAACAAATCGCGCGGCGAAATGGCGTACACGCTGGTAGATACCGACAGCGCGCTGCCCGCCGAATTGATCGCGCAGATTGCCGCCATTCCCGGCGTGTTGATGGTGCGCGACTTGCCTTTGGCGAAAGCTCCATGAGCGGGAAAATAAAACAGCTTCGCGGGCAGGTCGACCGTCTGGATGATGAGTTGCTTGAGCTCATCAACCAGCGCGCCGCGCTGGCGCAGCAGATCGGGCTTCTCAAGGATGATGGCGTGATGCTGCGCCCGGAGCGCGAGGCGCAGGTATTGCAGCGCGTGCAAGGCATCAACAAGGGGCCATTGAGCAATGCCGCCGTGGCGCAGTTATTCACCGAAGTCATGTCGCAGTGCCGCGCGCTGGAAGCGCCGTTGGCGGTGGCCTATCTGGGACCGGAAGGAACCTTTACCGAGGCGGCGGCGTTGAAGCGTTTCGGCAGCGCAATACAAAAGTTGCCGTGCGCAAATATCGATGATGTTTTTCATGCGGCGGAATGCGGCTCAGCCCAATACGGTGTCATTCCGGTAGAGAATTCCAGCGAGGGCGCTATCGGGCGCACGCTGGATTTACTGTTGCATAGCCCCCTGCAAATATGCGGCGAAGTGAAGTTGGCTATCCATCAGTGCCTGCTGGCCCGGCATTGCGAATTGGGCGGGATCAAGACCGTTTATTCGCATTCGCAATCTTTCGGCCAGTGCCAGAATTGGCTGAATATGAACTTGCCGAATGCTTTGCTGGTGCATGTTTCCAGCAACGCCGAAGCGGCGCGCTTGGCTTCAGAGAACCCGCACAGCGCGGCCATTGCCGGCAGTCAGGCAGCGGAATTATTCGGCTTGAATATCTGTATGAGAAATATCGAGGACGACCCCAAGAACACCACGCGCTTCCTGGTGCTGGGCAATCAACTGGTGGTGCCATCCGGCAACGACAAGACCTCACTGGTGCTGTCTGCCATGAACCGCCCAGGCGCAGTGCATGACCTGCTGGCTCCCTTGGCCAGGCATGGCGTGAGCATGACCAAACTGGAGTCGCGTCCGGCACAGGCAGAGCTTTGGGAATACGTGTTCTACGTGGATGTCGAAGGCCATCAGTCCGAAGCCAAAGTAGCGGCGGCGCTGGCTGAAATCAAGAAAGTCGCCGCGTTCATGAAAATCCTGGGTTCATATCCGGTTGCCGTGTAGGCGCCCGTTCGGGAGCAAATGAATGGCAATGCCGCAACTGTGCTGGGATATCGGGTTCCTGAGAAACAACCCGACCCTGCAGGACGAAAATTACGGCATTCCTGCAGAAGTGAAACACACCGGATACCCGGTGCGCATGGTGCGCTACTGGTTCATGTATCACTTCCTGCGCGAAGAGGCGGCACGCAAAGGCGCGCTGGATGTGTGCGAAATCGGCGTGGATATCGGGCAAATGCTCGGCTTTATGCACGCGGCCGCCAAACACGGCGGCGAGAAAGTACCGCTGGCCGGTTGGGATGCGGTGGATGCGCTGATACGCAAAGATATTTTGGAACGCGCCGGGTACAACCATTTTTACCAGGTGGATCTGGAAAGCCCGGAGTTCAAGCTGGATGAGGGCAAGCAATACGACGCGATGATCCTGCTGCATGTGCTGGAGCATTTGTTCGAGCCGGAAGCGCTGGTCGCGAAAATTGTGCCGCACCTGAAACCGGGCGGCATGCTGATCGGCGGATTTCCTTCCACACCGGAATTCATGGCGCGGTCGCGCGAAGCCGGGATTCGCCTGAAGGCCGGTAAATACGGGCATGTCAGCGTATTTTCGCCGCAGCGCGTGCGCGACATGGCGGCGGAGAACGGGCTGGAAGTGGAGTTTTTGAGCGGCGCTTTCCTGATGCGCAAAAAAGGCTTCTTCCTGGAAAATTACCGGTGGTGGCTGCGTTTCAACCTGCGGTTCGGCGCGCTGTTCCCAAGTTGGCCGGGCGAGCTTTACTGGGTATTGCGTAAGCCGATGTAGGGTGCATTTCATGCACCATGGTGCGCGTAGCGCACCCTACCGTGATTGCCCAAGAATCTGCGTGAATCTGTGTAATCTGCGGATAAAGTTTGCTTTTGATTATTAAGAATTGAAAATGAATTATAGCGAGTTAGCACCACCCTACATCCGCGCCATTGCGCCCTACCAGCCCGGCAAGCCGATCTCCGAACTGGAGCGCGAGCTGGGCATCACCGGCATCGTCAAGCTGGCCTCGAACGAGAATCCGCTGGGCGCGAGCCCGAAAGCGGTTGCTGCGGCGCGCGCCGCGCTGGATGAGATCGCCCTGTATCCGGACGGCAACGGTTTCGCGTTGAAGGACGCGCTGTCCAAACGCTATGCTGTCGGGCATGAATGCATGGTGTTGGGCAACGGTTCCAACGACATGCTGGAACTGGCCGCGCGCGCATTTCTGACCGTCGGTGACAAGGCGGTATATTCCGATCATGCTTTCGCGGTGTATCCGCTGGCGACGCAGGCGGTCGGCGCGAGCGGCGTTTCCGTGCCCGCGATCAATTACGGCCACGACCTGAAGGCGATGCGGCAAGCCGCCGTCGAACATAAAGCCAAACTGGTGTTTGTCGCCAACCCGAACAACCCGACCGGCACATTTCTGAGCGCGGCGGATTTGCTGGAGTTCATGCGCGCGTTGCCCGCGAACATTCTGGTCGTGTTGGATGAGGCTTATAACGAATACCTGCCGGAGCAGAATCGCTACGACAGCGTGAGCTGGATGAAGGATTTTTCCAACCTGATTATCTCGCGCACTTTCTCCAAGGCTTACGGCCTGGCTTCGCTGCGCGTCGGCTATGCGTTCGCCGATGCGGGGGTGGCGGACATGATGAACCGCGTGCGCCAGCCGTTCAACGTCAACAGCGTGGCGCAGGCCGCTGCCGTGGCGGCATTGCAGGACGAGGCTTTCGTCAGGCAGACCAACGAATTGAACCGGCGCGGTATGGCGCAGATCATGCGGGGTTTGACCAGGCTGGGGCTGGAATACATCACGTCGTATGGCAACTTCGTCAGTTTCAAGATTTCGGAGCCGGTAGCTGGTAGCTTGTTGCCTGTAGCTAAAGGCGAAAACCTGCAGGCAGTGGTTGGCTACCCGCTACCCGCAACGAGCCACAAGCTCCATCGCGCAGCGTGCATCTACCGCCGCCTGCTGGAATTGGGCGTGATCGTGCGCCCTGTCGCCAGTTATGACATGCCGGAATATTTGCGGGTGAGCATCGGGCTGGAATCGGAAAACGAAAAATTTTTAACCGCGTTAGAGCAGGTATTGGGGGAAGCGGCATGATTATCGTAATGGGAAAAGATGTCACTGGCGAACAAGTTGGCGCGGTGGTGAAGAGGCTGGAAACGGCGGGTTTGAAAGCGAATATCTCGCGCGGCATCGAGCGCACCGTGATCGGCGCGATCGGCGACGAGCGCCCCCTGACCGAGGAAATGTTTACCTCGCTGCCCGGCGTGGAATCGGCGATGCATATCGCCAAACAGTACAAGATCGTGTCGCGCGAATCGCACCGCGCCGACACCGTGATCGACGTCGCCGGCATCCCGCTCGGCGGTAACCAGATCCAGGTGATTGCCGGGCCGTGTTCTGTGGAGACGCAGGAGCAGATGGATTTATCCGCCAAATATGTGCATGAGGCGGGCTGCCGTTTAATGAGGGGCGGCGCGTTCAAGCCGCGCACCAGCCCGTACACGTTCCAGGGCAAGGGCAGGGAGGGTCTGGACATATTCCGCAAGGCGGCCAGCCCGTACAAGCTACCCATCGTCACCGAGTTGATGGATACTCGCCAGATCGATGTATTCATGGAATACGATGTGGACGTGATCCAGATCGGCACGCGCAACATGCAGAATTTCGACCTGCTCAAGGAGGTCGGGCGCATCAACAAACCGGTGATCCTCAAGCGCGGCATGTCGGCGACCATTGCAGAATGGCTGATGTCGGCGGAATACATCGCGGCGGGCGGCAACCACAACATCATTTTCTGCGAGCGCGGCATCCGCACTTTCGAGACATATTACCGCAACGTGCTGGACGTGACCGCGATCCCGGTGCTGAAGAAGGAGACACACCTGCCGGTGATCGTCGATCCTTCGCACGCGGGCGGCAAGGCATGGATGGTTGCGGCGCTGTCGCAGGCCGCCATCGCGGCAGGCGCGGACGGGCTGCTGGTCGAAATGCATCCGAACCCCTGCGAAGCATGGTGCGATGCCGATCAGGCGTTGACTCCGGGCGAACTGAAGAAACTGATGGGTACGCTGGGGGCGATTGCCGGGGCGATTGGGCGGACGTTATAACTAACGTGTAGAATTAAACCCGGTAGAGGCGGACATGCCGACGATACGAGAAATTGCAGGCCCTTATCGGCTGTTCTTCTTCAGCTTTGATTGCGGCGAGCCGAAACATGTTCATGTTCAACGTGAACGCAAAGTATGCAAATACTGGATGGAACCAGTTGCGCTAGCGAGTAGTCATGGTTTTTCAGCAGTGGAACTCAATGCGATTCGGCAGCTACTCGAAACCAATCGCACTAAAATATGGGAGGCATGGAATGAACACTGTGGCGTTAATCGTTGAACCTAGAATTTCAGACTTGCGCATATCGGAAGCCGAAATTACAGCCTACTTGGTAGATGGTCGAACCGTGAGCGTGCCGCTTGCCTGGTCATGGCGATTGTCTGAAGCGACTCCCGCGCAACGTAACCACTGGGAGATCATTGGAGAGGGGATTGGCATCCATTGGCCTGATGTTGATGAAGATATCAGTATCGAGGGGATGCTCTATGGCGCACCGGCGCCAAGGCCGCTTGCGCTTGCTTAATCTTACTGTGTCACATAGCGATCAAGGGATGCAGTGCAAGGCAAAATCGGGTGAAAAAGCGGAGTTTACATAGCGTAAATGAGCATTTTGAGCCCGATTTTAACGCCGCAATGCGCCCTTCAGCGCTATGTGACAC
>JACREB010000163.1 GCA_016218475.1 Nitrosomonadales bacterium
GGTGTGAGGCGGCCATTCCCGCCCCGGATGCTTCGCAACGCCGTGTCATGGCCGCCACTGACGTGGGAATTTGTTAATCAACTGGATACCGGCCTACGCCGGTATGACGCAGTTTCTTCTAATGGATTATTTGGGTTGAAGAGACAATAATCCTACGAAAATGCACTTCTAAATTTAGAATTGGAATAAGAGACTAAAAACCTCGGTTCGAACCACGGAAGACACGGAAAACACGGAAGACACGGAAAAGGCGGGGTTTGTTGGAGTAAGTTCCAGACAGAATGCAACACTACGCCAGGTTGATCGGTTTTCGCGGCTGTTGCAAAAAAACCACATTCCGCGCACAAATTTTTGACAGCGCTCGCATCCGCTCCTATAGTTCGCTCCAGTGGTAGCAGGGAAGCTTTGCAATCACTTCGAGTCATCCACATAAATTTTAAATAACTTTTTCTTTTAGAGGAAAACCAAAATGAAGAAAATCGTTCTCTCTCTGGCAGGCGTGTTGGCAGCAACCGCATTTGCCCCGGAAGCGGCAGCTATCCCGGCGTTTGCGCGCCAGACCGGCATGGCCTGTCTCTCCTGCCACCAGCAACATTATCCGGTTCTGAATGCTTTCGGTCGCGCCTTCAAGGCCGGCGGTTACACCATGATGGGCGCGCAAGGCAAGATTGAAGGCGAGCACCTGTCGGTTCCCGACACGCTGAACCTGAGCATGTTGCTGAAGCTGCGCTACCAGGATCAGGGCGGCCCCGCAGTTGACTTGGGCGACGGCGCCGGTACAACCACATCCAACGGCCAATGGCAGTTCGGCGACGAGTTCGTCATACTCGGCGGCGGCCGCGTGGGGGAAAACACGGGTTTCTTTACCGAATTGGTGTTGAATGCCCCGATTGCTACCGCTATTGGGGGCACTTTGCGTGTGCCGTTCGTGTTCGATGTGGGTTCCGTCAAGTTGTCCGTCGTCCCGTTCACCGCCGACGGTGGTGGCCCGATGATCGGCTATGAGCTGGCCAGCGGCGCCACCCTGCGCGCCAACCGCTGGTCCGAGCAGCGCCGCGACATCAGCGGCGTCCAGTATGCCTTGGCCGACGGCAATGGCAATGGCGTATTTACTGGCGCGGCGACCGGCTTCGCCTTTGTCGCGCAAAACGACTTCGGCTTCATCAACTACACCCGCTGGACGCCGAACCACATGATCGGCGGCGGTGGCAATGTGTCCACGGATATGCAGTCCAACTACCTCCGCGCCGCGATCACACCGAGCTATAACGAGTGGGCGTTCCTTGCCGGTTTCGGCATTATGAGCGGCGCGTCTGAAGTGGTAGCTGGGGGTACCGTCGGTACGGCCAACAGCGCCATATACGAGGCGCGCGGCCATTTCTTGGATGCGCAGGCGCACGGTATGCTCGGCGGCAAGGATATCGGCTTGTATGCGAACTATGCCAAGGCGCCGAGACTCGGCGGCATCTGCCAAACCAGCGTTGCCGGTGTTGGCACACAAGGCGCCACGGGCTGTAACCTGTTCAATCAGGGCGCATTCGACAGGTGGGCATGGGCGGTCGGCGTCGATTACAGCATCATCCCGCATACCCTGCATCTGGGCGCGGCTTATCGTGACGGTCGCCGTGGCGCTGCAGGCCAAGTCGCCGGAGCGTCCGGAACCGACAAGTCGACCATGGTTCAGGCGATTTACGACTTCACGCAGAACGTAGCCTTCCATGCGATTTACTCTTCACGCACCGGTTCGAGATATGCTCCTACGGCGGCAGGCCAGAACGAATCCATGTTCATGCTTGAGGCGGCCTGGTAAGGGGTCGCTTGTGTAAGCAAGGTTGCGGGCTTGGCTAGACGCGCTCGGCAAGCAAAAGCAACAGCAGTTGATGTGTCAAAACAGGGGAGCTTCGGCTCTCCTGTTTTTTTAGTATCCGATTTTTGTGATTGAGATACTTAGTCTTACTGTGTCACATAGCGATCAAGGGATGCAGTGCAAGGCAAAATCGGGTGAAAAAGCGGAGTTTACATAGCGTAAATGAGCATTTTGAGCCCGATTTTAACGCCGCAATGCGCCCTTCAGCGCTATGTGACAC
>JACREB010000164.1 GCA_016218475.1 Nitrosomonadales bacterium
CAGGCGTTTGTGTTTGCATATAGTAGCCATTGCGAAATCATGCCAGTTTTTGCAGAGCTTGCAAACACTGAAAACCGGCTTCCAATAAGGCTTCCCAGCGAATTCATGACCATTTTTACCCACACTCTTTCACGAAGACCCGTTTTTTTATGCTCGCAATAATATATTGCTATTGGCCCGCACAGAAAGCTGATTGATTATTTTCGCATTACAAAATAAAGCGCTGGCTATAATGCTCCTTATTGACACGCGGGAGAACAAAGTGAGGTCGCTAAGAATTATCTTGATGGCACTGGCATTCATCTCGCTCCACGCCTATGCCAAAGATAGCCACGCCGCCAACCAGATGAACGACGCAGCGGGTGAGCAGCGCATCGCGCTGGTGATCGGCAACGGCGACTACAAGACTGCGCCCCTGCGAAATCCGCCCAACGATGCCCGCCTGATGGCACGGACGCTTCGCGGCCTCGGCTTCGATGTGATCGAACGCATCGATGCGGATCAAAAGACCATGCGCCGCGCCATCGTGGAATTCGCTTCGCGGTTGCAGAAGCTGGGCGGCGATGGCGTAGGCCTCGTGTTCTATGCGGGGCATGGCGTCCAGTCCGGGGGCAGGAACTACCTGATTCCAACCGGGGTGCAGATTGAATCGGAACCGGAGCTCCGCATCGAGGCGGTGAGCGCTGGCGAGCTTCTCGAAGCGATGGAGGGCGCGCGGACGCGCCTGAATTTCGTCTTTCTCGACGCCTGCCGCGACAATCCTTATGCGCGCAGTTTCCGTTCGGCGACAAGGGGGCTCGCGCGGCTCGATGCGCCGCGCGGAACGCTGATCTCATATGCCACACGCCCCGGCGATGTTGCGGCTGACGGCACCGGGGGCAACAGTCCGTATTCCAAGGCGCTGGCGACCGCGATGACAACACCGGGGCTTCCGGTGACGGAATTATTCATTCGGGTGCGAAATGAGGTCATTGCCGCGACTGGCGAAAAGCAGACTCCATGGGAGGAGGGCGGGCTCACATCACAGTTCTATTTTGCCGGGCGCGCGCCAGAGACAACGCACGCAATTTCCGCATCGCAGACTGATATTGCAGCCGGGGAAGTGCGCCCGCGCGCGGCAGAAGATCAGGCCTTGAGGCTTGCGCTGGAGGAAGCGCGCAACAAACTGGAGAACCGCAGGCGCTATGAACAGTTGTTCGCCGAGGGCGATGCGAGCCTGAAAGCATTTGACAAGAAAACGGCGCTCACCAAATACGGTGCCGCGCTGGAACTGGATCCGGAGTCTCCGGAGCTTGTCGCACGCATGGAGCGGGCGCGCGCGCTCGTGAGCGCGGGGGATGCGTTCAGTGACCCGATGAGCGATGGCACAACCGGCCCAGAGATGGTCGTACTGCCTGCGGGAAAATTCCAGATGGGCGATGTGAGAGGTATCGCGGACAGTTATGCACAGGCAAGCGTACCGGTGCATGAGGTCACATTCAGGAAACCTTTCGCGATCGGGAAATACGAGATCACCTTCGAAGAGTTCGATAAATTCTCCCGTGCGACCGGGCGCCCGCTTTTGCCGGATCATGGCTGGGGGCGCGCTCGCCGTCCGGCGACGAAGATCATCTGGAGCGATGCCATAGCCTATGTGCAATGGCTAAGCGAACAAACCGGCAAGCGTTATCGCATCCCGACGGAGGCGGAGTGGGAATACGCTGCGCGTGCCGGTACCCGCACGAGTTATTGGTGGGGCGATCAGCCCAGCCACGAATATGCCAATTACGGCAATGGACAGCCTGGCTGGTTCCCCTCCGGTGTGGTGTCGGGTAAAGACCAGTGGATGAACACCGCGCCGGTGGGCCAGTTTCCACCCAACCCGTTCGGGCTGTTCGATATGCAGGGAAACATATGGGAGTGGGTGGCGGATTGCTGGCACGATTCCTACGCCGATGCACCCGCAGACGGCACGGCGCACGGCGGCACGGAATGCGGGAACCGGGTCATGCGCGGTGGCTCGTGGGGCTACAATCCGGACTTCATGCGGGCAGACGCGCGAGTCAAGGTATTCTGGGGCGTATTGTCGTTTCTCTACTACGGCATCCGGGTCGCGCGCGATATCGAGTAATTCCATTTCTCTATCAATAGTGCAATAACGTAGGGCGGGTTCTACCCGCCGGATACAGATGTCGGGCGGAGCCCGACCTACAAATTACTTCCCATTTGAAGGAGAAATGGAATAAGAGCTTATCCGTAAATAATATTTATGGTCAATTTAATTCAGTAGGGTAAACCCCCGGCTTTGCCGGGGGACTCACAAAGGTTTGACCTATGCGGCGGTCATACGAAATTGGTGAAGGTTGTAATTCCCTCCCTTTCTAAGGGGAGGGCTAGGGTGGAGATGGGTTTGAATGGTAGAGCAGACGCGATTTGGTGCTGCCCCATCCCCCACCCAACCTCCCCCTTGAAAGGGGAGGAGAAATCAGCCGCCTTGGGCGGCTCACGGTTTGTCGGCCCCTTTGAGGGGCTCACCCAATAAGCCTCCGGCTTTGCCGGAGGCCATTTAACTTTTTGGCAATAGCCCCTAAGCCGGACGAGCCGGAACCAAAATGTAGGTCGGGCTCCGCCCGACATGGTGGGCAAAGCCCACATCCCGCGACACGTTACTGGCGAAGCCAGCCGTTTGCGGGAGCGGGTCCGAAAAGCTTTTGGCCGGGCACCCGTGTGAGGTGGCTATTCCCGCCC
>JACREB010000165.1 GCA_016218475.1 Nitrosomonadales bacterium
ACGGGTGCCCGGCCAAAAGCTTTTCGGACCCGCTCCCGCAAACGGCTGGCTTCGCCAGTAACGTGTCGCGGGATGTGGGCTTTGCCCACCATGTCGGGCGGAGCCCGACCTACATTTTGGTTCCGGCTCGCCCGGCTTAGGAGTAACTTACCGCGCCATTTCGATGAGTTCAATATCTTTCCTCAGCAGGTCGTTGACCAGCACCGAAAATTCTATGCCTTTGGCATTGGCCAGTGCGGCCAGACGAGACTGCACCTGATCGTCAAGATAGACCGGCAGGTTTAGCTTTGCGCCAGAGTGGTGAAACTTTCCTCGTGTCCCCTTGCTAAAATCAATTTCGGCGGGGATATCGTCATTTGGGATCTGCACTTTGCTCATCATGTCACCTCTACAATGTTGTCAGTTTTCATATTGCTCCCGTTCGGCGCGAGTCGCTTCCCGTGCCGAGATAATACGTACCTGCGCACGGGCAAGCCCCGCAGGCTGATAAGTGTGCGAAACCGCCAGCAACTTGCCCGCACTCGACATCCCCAGAGTGAACCACCGCTCCTCGCTCTGGCTGTGTTCCTCATCAAAAACCGTCATTGCCAGAGGATCAAGCAACACTGTCGCTGCGTGCGCAAATGTTACCCCGTGCTTGGCAATATTCGATTGTGCCTTGTTTGCATCCCAAGCAACATCCATTCTTGCGTCGCTCATGCTGGCTCAGATACCAGCAGTTCGTACTGGTTGCGGGTTGCCCACCACGCCAGAGTAATTTGCTGGTGAGCTGCGCCAAGGATTGTCTTGCTGGGGCGAGCCGTCAGATAGCTTATGACAGATGTTTCAACCCAGATTGTTCATTAGAACAACACCTCATTGAAAAATAAGGGAAATCTCTAATGGATTCCATTAGAAACCCATTCAAAACAGGCGTTTTATGGCCTAATGGACAATCTGGGTTCAATGTAGGTTTTGCGCTTCATGATTTCATTCTTGGCTCAGAATCCGTGGTCTGTCCCCAATTATTCCTTCCAATTATTCCAATTATTCCAATTATTCCCAATTATTAATGATTATTATTCCGAGGTTCTCGACCTTGACGAGTTCGGCGCGACCGAGCACGATGCTGTGCTGCAACCTTACCGGAACCAGCCAGAACTTGGCAAGCGCAGCATCGCGCTCGACATGGATGTGCATGGGCTCGTCACGGTCACCGGCGTAAAAGAAGAACCGATAAGGGCCAATCCGCATCACCGTTGGCATCGTAGGTGCTCCATAGTAAAGCAATGCAATTTTTGCAAGTCTATTCTCAAGTGCCACAGTGAGCAAGCACTGTACTCAGGGCTGATCTGAGCCTCCTCGCAGGGCGGACAAGCGGTGGTGGCTCTTGGTTATTTTTCTTGGCGAAGCAAGCGGCTAAGCTCTGCGGCGCCTCCACCACATCAGCCCGCCGACCACGGACAACAGCAGCGGCAAGCCGACCAGAAAACCGACGCCGATGACGGTAAGCTGCGTCTTGCCGAGCACCAGATTACTGTCCTTGGTGGCACGCGGTTGCAGGGTGATGAGGCGCTCTTCGCTGGCCAGCCAGTTCACCATGTTGATTCCCAAGTCCACATTGCCGCCGTTACCGGCGAAACTGTTGGCGAGGAATGCGCCGCTGCCGACCACCACGATGCGCTGTTCGCGGTCGTTGATGTTGCGTTGCAGCGCCAGCGCGATAACGGCGGGGCCGGGGGTGTCGTGCTGTTTATCGAAGCGCGGTTGGGGCGCGGGAGGGTTGCGGCTTACCCAGCCGCGCGCCGCAACTTCCACCAGCACATGGTATTGCCACTCCTGATTCTCACTCCACACCAGCGGGCGCGCGGAAGGGAAGGCCGTGATCAGGTTGAAATTGCGCGTGATGGGGTGTTGCGGCGGATAGCCTGCGCCGAGCGACCAGGTGGCCGGTGCGTTCATGCCGGTGGAGGCCGGATCGACCACGATGCCGGGCGGCAGCAGCAGGTCGAGTTTCTCGGCGAGATGCTCCAGCCCGCGCAGCGGTCCGGCATCGACCAGCCAGAGCAGGTTGCCGCCGCGTTCGACATAACGCAGCAGCTTGTCCGCTTCGCCGGGCAGGAGATCGGCCTGCGGCTGGGTGATGACCAGCACGCTGGCATTGCGCGGTACGTCCTGCGCCAGTGCAAGGTTCAGGCTGGCGATGCGGAAGCCGTTCTGCTCGAGCTTCGCGCCGAACACCGAGCCGAGGTCATGGTTCGCGATACCGTCCAGTTTGCGCTCGCCGTGCCCGTCCAGATACATCACGATCTGGTCGCGGGTATGCGCAAGATGCAGCAGGGTGCCGGTGAGGATTTGCTCGTTGAGTTGTGTGAGGTGCTCGCTGCGCCCGGCGTATTCTACCACCAGCTCGCCGTTGAGCTGGACGCGTGCCGCACGGGTCTTCTCGGGCTCTTTTTCCGGGTCGATAAATACCAGTTTGATGTCGGGCTTGTAGCGCTGGTAGAGCGACATGAAGTTGCGGATGATCTTGCGGATGTCGCCGAGGCGCGCATCCTGCTCGGTGGCATACACGGTGATGTTGACCGGGCCACTCAGTTGCCTGAGCACTTCCACGCTGCCCGGTTCCAGGCTGTTGCTGGCGTTGAACGTGATGTCGCGCTGCGCGTGGTAGCGCGTGGCGAGATAGCCAAGCCCGAATGCGATGCCAGACAGCAGCAATACGGACAGCAGGTTGCGCAACATCCGGGAGGCGATCAATTTACGCATCATTCGTTCACCCGTATCTGCGGTTATTGTGGATGCGGCGCATCGCCATCAACAGGAAAAACAGGCTGAACAGCACGAAAAATGCGGCATCGCCGCTGTCCAGCATACCGGCGTTGAAATTCTGGAAATGGTTGAACGGCGAGATCAGGTGCCAGGGCGAGTCTTCCGCCGAAGCGCCGATATCGGCCAGCCACAGGCCGACCGATACCGCCAATGCGCCGATAGCGGCAATGACCGGCTGGGTAGTGAGCGCGGAAACATACAAACCCAGCGCGACATAGCTGGCAGCCAGCAGCAACAGGCCGAGCATATTGCCCAACAGCAGGCCGTGGTCGAGGTTTGTGCCGATGGCCAGCGTATAGAGCATCAGCGGAACGGGCGCCATCAACGCTGATAGAAAAATCAGCAGGCCGAAAAATTTCCCGAATACGATATGCCAGCCAGACAGCGGCGACGAGAGCAGCAGCGCGAATGTCTGGCTGCGGCGTTCTTCGGCGATCATCCTCATGGTGAACATCGGCACCATCATCATCAGCAACAACGCGACCGTGTTGAACACCGGAGCCGCGACCGTGACCGTCACGCCGGGCGGGTTGGCGAGTTGCGCGAGCTGCGGCTGTATTTCCAGGAAAGCATCGAGCCGCGCGAGGAAGAACCACGCAAAAATGAATTGCAGCGCGGCGAGCATGAACCAGGTCGAAGGCATCGCGAACAGGCTGCGCAGTTCGCGCATCGCGAGCAGGCGGATCATTTCGATGCCCCTTCGATATCTTTTTCAGCATTGGTGATTTTCACGAACACATCTTCCAGTGTGGCTTGCAGCGGCGTGAGCTGATCCAGCCGCCAGCCTTGCTGCGCCGCCAGCGCAAGCAGCGCATCGCCGGGAGTTTGCTCGGGTTTATGCAGGATGCGAAACTGCGTATCGGAAAGCTGCTCCACGCTGTCGATGCCCGGAATATTTTCCAGCTCGCCGAGCGGTGGCGGGTTGCGCAGGCTGACGATGAAGCCCGACACGCTCCCATGCTGCTGCATGCTCGCGCTGGTGCCGCCATAAATCAGCTTCCCGGCCTGCATGATCTCCACCCGGTCGCACAGGTTTTCCACCTCGCCGAGCAAATGCGTGGAAAGAATCACGCTGCCGCTGTTGCCCAGTTCGCGGATCAGGGCGCGGATGTCGCGGATCTGCGAGGGGTCGAGGCCGACCGTTGGCTCGTCCAGCACGATCACGGTGGGGCTGTGAACGATGGCCTGCGCGATGCCGACGCGCTGCTGGTAGCCCTTGGACAACGTGCCGATGATCTTCTTGCCGACCGCTTCCAGTCCGCAGCGTTGCACGGTTTGCACCAGCGCTTCGGCGGCTGCGGCAGGCTTCATGCCGCGCAGCCGTGCGGCAAACATCAGGTAATCGTTCACGCTGAGTTCGCGGTACAACGGCGGGGTTTCCGGCAGATAGCCGATATGTGCCTTGGCGGATACCGGCTGGCGCGACAGGCTGATGCCGCAGATTTCAATGCTGCATTTATTTTTCCCGGCATCGTCCGGCAGCAGACAGCCGGTCAGCATTTGCAGCGTGGTGGTCTTGCCCGCGCCGTTTTGCCCGAGCAAGCCAAGCACCTCGCCGCGCTTCAACTCCAGCGACACGTCGTGAATGACCCGCTTGCTGCCGAAGCTGCGCGCCAAGTGGCGCGCGGAAAGCGTTATTTCGGGAGTGGAGTTGGACAAAATTCAGGGGCTGTCGCAGTTATGAATCAGGTCTAAATATACCCCAATATGAGGGTGGGCATCAAAATGGTTTGCTGGTGTGGGGGAGGGTATGGTGGTGCAGGGTTGAGCAGGCCAACTTCGCCGATGGAACAACTACTACTCCCCCCAGAGGGCAACCCCCACCCAATCCCTCCCACGGAGGGGGGAGGGGTCGATTGCCCTTTCCCCCTCTGGGGGAAAGATGGATAGAGGGCTGGGAGCGAACGAATCGCTACGCGCGTTTCATACGTTAAGCTTGGCAAACCGGAACCAAAAATGGGAAACGGCCTTTTCGTAGGTCAAAGCGTAGCGTGCCCGACATTAGTAATGATGCCTTTATTCGTTGGGCACGCTACGCTTTGCCCAACCTACGCACCTACGGCATCCGGGTCGCACGCGATATCGAGTAAGTATCCCCCGGCTTTGTTGTGGGGAATACTTGCTTCAGTGTTCCCTTCCTTGCGATTGCTATTCGCGCAAGATCGCCAGCGGCGGCAACACCGTCAATCGCCGCGTACCCAGCCATCCTGCCAGCATCACCACCAGCATCCCGCCCAACCCGCCGACCGGCCAGATGATAACGCTCGCGTGATACGGGATTTCCAGCACGAAGCGCGCCAGCACCCAGCCGAGCAACACCGCTCCTGCGGAGGCCAGCAGGCCGCTCAACAATCCCAATGCGGCGAACTCCGACAAGTGCAACTGGCGCAGGTAGCGGCTGTCCGCGCCCAGGGTGCGCAGGATCGCCGCCTCATTGATGCGCTCGTCCTGTGTGGCCAGCAACGCGGCGTGCAGCACCGCGAGGCCGCTCAGCAGGGTGAACAGGAATAACACGCTGACGGTCTGTGCGATTTGCTCCATAATGCCGCGCACCTGCCCGATCATCGCGCCGGTGTCGATCACCAGCAGGTTGGGGAATTCACGCACCAGTTGGTCGCCAGCGCGCATCTTGTCCGGCGGCAGGTGGAAACTGGTGATGTAGCTCACCGGGTAATCCCCGAGCAATTCCGGCGTGCCGATCACGAAAAAATTCACCCGCATCGAATCCCATTGCACCTTGCGCAGATTGGTCACGCGTGCGGTGAAACGGCTACCCGCCACGTCGTAGGTAAGCTCGTCTCCAAGATTGATGCCGAGCCGCTCGGCGATCCCCTCTTCGACTGAAAGCTGCGCCCTGTCATTGTGTTCATCCAAGCATGATGGCGTCACACAGCCTTTCTGTCTTCTGTCCTCTATCTTCTGTCCTCTGATGCCCCACCATTGCCCCTGCACCAGTTCGTTCCACTCCGGCATTTTCTCGGCATAGGAAAGATTGAACTCGCGCTCCACCAACTCGCGCGCGCGCGGATCGGCATAGCTGTCGCCGTTGATGGGCGCGGTGTTGATGGCGACCAGTCGCCCGCGCACCATCGGCAGCAACTGCGGCTGCGGCACAAACTGGCGTGTGAAAAAATCCAGTACCGCCTGCTGCTGATCCGGCTGGATATTCACGACGAAGCGGTTCGGCGTATCCGGCGGCAGCTTGCCTTGCCAGCTTTGCAGCAGGTCGCCGCGCACCAGCGTCAGCAGCAGCAATGCCATGCCACCCAGGCCGAGCGCGACCACTTGCAGCGCGGAGTCGCGCCCGTGTCGCGCCAGATTATTGAGCGCGTGCCGCAACTGCGCCGGGAAGCGGAACGAGTAGCGCGCCAGCCCGCGCAGCATTGACCAGGCCAGCAGGCCGAAGCACAGCAGCCCCGCGAGCAGCCCGCCCAGCATCGTGAACCCCAGTTTGATCGAGCCGGAATGCCACAGGAACAATCCCGCCAGTACCAGCACGGCGAGGCTCCAGGCCAGTAGTGCGTTTGCCTGCGGCGCGCCCAGCTCGCGGCGCAGCACGCGCAGCGGCGACACCTTGCGCAGTTGCAGCAGCGGCAGGAAGGCAAAACCGAGCAGCAGCGCGAAGCCGCTGGCCGCACTCTTGAGCGCGGGCAACACGGAAGGCTGCGGCAATTCCGTATCGCGCATCGATTCGATGAAGCCGACCAGCACCGCCTGCGTGACATAACCCAGCAGACAGCCGAGCAGCACCGCGACCACACCGAGCAGCAGGAACTGGTACAGGAACAGGCGCAGCACCTGCCCCTGCTGAGCGCCGAGGCAGCGCAGCATCGCGCAGGTGTCCAGGTGGCGCAGCACGAAACGCCGCGCCGCCAGCGCCATCGCCGCGCCCGCGAGGATCGCCGCAGTCAGTGCGGCGAGGCCGAGGAAATGCTCGGCGCGTTCCAGCGCGGTGCGGATTTCGGGGCGCGCATCGCGCACGTCCTCCAACTTCTCGCCGTTGGCCAGTTTAGGCTTCATCTCGTCGCGCAACGCCTCGACTTGCCGCGCCTCGCCCGCGACCATCAGGCGGTAAACGATGCGGCTGCCTTCCTGCAGCAGGCCCGTCGCGGCAAGGTCGTCGCCGTTCATCAGCACGCGCGGCGCGATGCTGTAGAAACCGACCGCCCGGTCGATGTCGCGCACGATGCGCGCCGCCACCGAGAAGCGCTGTGTGCCGATGTCGATCTCGTCGCCGACGCGCATATCGAGACGGCGCAACAGCCGCCCGTCCACCCACACCGTGCCGCGACTAATGATCCTCCCAACAGTATCCCCTCCCCCATGCAGGGGGAGGGTTAGGGAGGGGGTAGAACCTGTACCATCGTCGATCTCGATCCTGCCGCGCAACGGGTAGCCCGCCCCGACCGCTTGTATTTCGCTCAGTAACGTCTGCTCGCGATGTGCCACCATGCTCAAAAACGCGAGGCTCTCCACTGTCCTCAGCCCGTTCGCCTGCGCCGCAGCGCGGTAGGCAGGTGGCAACGGGCGCGCCGAGACGATGCGCAAATCCGCCCCGATCAGGCTGGTCGCCTCCTGCTGCAACGCCAGCCGCACACGGTCGGCGAACAGCCCGACGGTCGCGAGGCTGCCCACCGCCAGCACCAGCGCAAGCAGCAGCACGCGCCATTCCCCGGCACGCCAGTCGCGGCGCAGGAGGTTGAGGGAGAGGCGGAGGAGGTTCATTTTCTATTCACCATGAGATCGTGGCCTGATTCCCGATTGTTTCTTACATTTCACCCGGGTTACTCTTGCTATAATTGTACCTGCTGAGTTGGTGCGTTAGTCATGGAAAAGGAAAAATATGATGAACAGATTCGAAGTTCCCATTGCGCAACTTTCATTCACCCAAAAACTGGATTTGATGGAGGTGCTTTGGGCTGGCATTATCGGCAACGAAAAAAAACTGGAACCCCCGGCCTGGCATGAAGCCATTCTCAATGATCGCGAAGCTGCCCTGGATGCAGGCAAGATAACTGTATCCAACTGGGAAGAAGCCAAGGAAAGAATAAAGAAAAACGTCTCATGAGGGTAAAAATCCTCAGCGTTGCAGAGGACGATCTCGAAGAAGGTTACAGATTCCATGAGTCACAAGCAGACGGTCTCGGCACCTATTTTCTGGATACGCTCTACTCCGACATTGACTCGCTGGCCTATTTTGCGGGGATGCACCGCATCGTGCTGGGCTACCACCGCCTACTCTCCAAACGGTTTCCATTTGCTGTTTATTACCAAATCACTGGTAATGAAGTCACCGTATTTGCCGTGCTCGATTGCCGCCGAAACCCAAGCTGGATAAGGGGGAAGTTGGCGAAGTGAGGATGGGAAATTAGGCGATATTTTCAAGGTGAAAATCTATTCCGAACCCAACCCCATATCGCTCCTTTAAGTCCACTTCCCAGCCTCTTTGGCGTAAAATCCAAACCGTCAAAACGCATTAAAGGGCATACCATGAGCAACACCATCACACTGCCACAAACCATTTTCAAGCGGCTGGGAAAAATATCCGCAGGTTCCCGTCGCACCCCGCAAGCAATCATCAAGCAAGCGATTACAGATCGTCTTGAATACGAAGAATGGAAGCTGGAACAGGTTGATGCAGGGCTTGCCGACATCAAAGCCGGGCGCGTTTATTCAACAGAAGAAGTCTATAAAAAACTGGGCTTGGTCAAGCATATCGGCAAAAAGGCAGCTTGAATTTTCAGCACGCACCCTTGCCAACATGGAAGTTATCAAGCTGCATATCGCAGCCGACAATCCGGTGACCGCAACAAAGGTTATTCAAAGTGTGCTTTCGGCTTCAGAAGGTCTGATTGATTTTCCCATGCTGGGGCATACAGGGCAAAGAACGGGAACCCGTGAACTTGCCCTGTCGAAATATCCTTACACAATCATTTACCGCCTGGCATCGAAGAAAATCCACATCGTTGCCGTGGTGCACCAGTCACGACAACATCCGTCATGATGCGGGCTAAATTATTTCCGAGTATCTATTCGTTGTCTGTCCCCGATTGTCCACGAGTGCCGATAATTCGCTGCTGCCGGATACGTTTAATCTGCCGGAGAAGGACAGGACGGTACTTGCTGCCGCCGTCCGCCACCATTGCGACATACTGGTCACCGGCGACCGCACTCATTTCGGCCAGCTCTACGGGAAAACAATTCGGGGCGTTTCTGTTTTATCGCCAGCGATGCTGGCGGAAACTGTATTGGGCTAGAAAAACAATTCGAACACGGCCCCTTTAACCCAGATTGTTCATTAGAACAACACCTCATTGAAAAATAAGGGAAATCTCTAATGGATTCCATTAGAAACCCATTCAAAACAGGCGTTTTATGGCCTAATGGACAATCTGGGTTTAATCCACTTTAATTGTGAAGCAACGGAAAATTGCAGTGGTCGTGTTTTAGCGATGGATGAATTATTTCCGAGTGTTTATCCGTGGTCTGTCCCCAGATGTTCCGCCAGATGTTCCAGATGTTCCCAGATGTTCCGTCCCAGATGTTCCCAGATGTTCGCCAGATGTTCCAGATGTTCAGATGTTAAAAAACGGGCGTGATCGGCAACTGCATGCAGGGTATGGAAAGATTAAACCCAGATTGTTCATTAGAACAACACCTCATTGAAAAATAAGGGAAATCTCTAATGGATTCCATTAGAAACCCATTCAAAACAGGCGTTTTATGGCCTAATGGACAATCTGGGTTAAAAACTGGCGGCTCGCGCCGCCATGGATTCGTTTGCTCACTTGACAGGGGACGGCTAATGGGTGGGTGTCCCCGGTTGTTCTGCGGTTGGCGTGCCTTCGCGAACTGCGGTATCGGGATTCTTCCAGTAGTCACCTATCAGGCGCAATAAACGAGACTCCCTAGCTGGATCGTTTGAATCGAAATATGCGGCTACCATATCATCGTACCAAGTGCGCGCAGGGTATGGGATGAGGGCCGAAGCGTAAGCGGGTACTTCGAACAACGGGCCAGAGGCCAGAAAGTACTGGCGAAAAGGAGCGTGATTTAAGTATCCGTCACAGATCCAAGCAAGCAACTTTCCGCCCGTCACCAGAATGGCGGCGCTGAACATGAACCTCATTATTCCATCCTTGAGGTCGCGGTAGAAAACAGCAAGTAAGGCTCCGTAAACGATCAAGTGGCTGAGCGGTCCGATTTCCTTCAAAGGCGAAGCGAGCAACACCAAACTTATTGCGAGAATTATTTAGATGCACGCTCTTTAGCGCGATCGCCATGATCGCACTGATCGGTATCCAGGCGATGTCGAGGATTGCGAGGTAAGTGAACCTGCGGGGTGGAGTAAGACGAACACCCCGACAGAAAGCATCCAAAATCACCGGCTTGACCTTCAGCCAAAGCGGATCCTGCTCGTTTATTAATTGTCGCGGAGGGCGCATGGATGAGCCTTTATGGTCAAAGAGGTTAGGATTAAATTCGCATGGGCAGACTCAGTACCGGAGTCGTTTTCTTTTTCATCAACGTCATAATGGATGCAAAACGCACACTACCAACAAAATCCCACATTAACAATAAGGTAATCAAAGGGGCCAGGCTCACATTAAATTCGCGTGCGCTTGATTCGCGCCAATACAATTACGCCGCCTGCTCTTCGAGCTTCACAGGTTTGCCTTCGAGGTAAAGAGTGTCAGGGTCGAAGTCGATTTCTTTTGGCCATGTGACGGTGCCGTGGCTGGCTCGTGCCAGCTTGAAAAACGCGACTTGGCGTAACGGCTCGAATGCCGGATAACCCAGATAAGGCGCCATGTCGAAAAGGCGTATTTCACCGTTGGTAAAGGTGAGTAGCAGTGCGTAATCGTCGTGCGCAATGACTGCGGTAATCCGTGGGTTCATAGTTTTCTCCTAGCGCAGAGGGTCGATCTTGACGAGGGTTTCGCCGCGTATTGCGAGCGTCCAGTCAGCCATCAGTTCTTCGCGGTGAATCTCGATCCACGCTTGAATGAGGCGCGTTTGCCGTGGCGGCATGGAACCTTCCAACAACTCGCTGTCCGCTATCAAAAACACAGCCTCGCTACCGGCATATTCAGCATGTATATGGGGCGAGTGATGTCGCTTGGTGTCGAGCCAATACATGTAAATCAGGATGCCGTAAAACGAACTGACGAGTGGCATGGTTAATTCTTCCTTTGACTATGCGGAGACAAGCATAACGAACCGCCCGCCCCCTGTCTATTTTTATCGATGTAAGTGGCGGTGACAATCCTCATCGGCGAAAGACCAACATACCATTTGAATCAGGTTGTGAAAGCTGATCTTAAGTTCCGCAGTCCGCACCCCAGCGTTGCGGCCATTCATCCCACAGCCACACTTGGTCAACTTGCGTCGCCCATTCGGGGTCGGCCTTGAGGAACCATTTGACGAAGTGCTCGAACTGCTTGCCGCGCTTGAGCGGGTCGGGGTCGAGGCTGGTGTAGAAATCGGAGAATGGGACGGGCATTTCGTACTATGACCCACACTCACATCAAATACACTCAAGCTGCGCGCGCATGTTGCACTTCGAGCGGGTATGCGCCATTGGCGCGCGCTTCAAGCAATACCACCTCAACAGCGGTACCATCTTCCGCATAGCTGATATGCGTGTTCCAGTTTTGCGATATTTCGCGTGTAATGGGCTTATCTGATAGGCGAATAACGAGAATGTCGTCTTCATCAAAATAAGTAGTGTGCATAGCAACCTCCTACAAAACCGTGAAATGGTGCATGACTGTTTTAACTACAACACAATCCTCCAACACCAGTACTGCACATAGCAAATTGTCATGCCGTTCCGGGAACTCCTTGAAAGCCCATAGGTGCGTGGCATCCTTGTAACGTGCTTCGCCGAAATCGATCACTTCAAGCAATATCGCTTCACTGATATCACGTTCATTCATACGAATCCTCGCATGACTGGAAATCACTACAGGAAGCTGGAAGCGTGCGCTGAACATGGTTGCGACTTTAACGCCCCCTCATTACCTTGTCCATAGGCGATTCTGTAAACCCAAATAGTTCATTAGAGAAATTCGCCTACACTCCAATTGCGGCATTGTCTTTGTGGGAGCGGCATTAGCCGCGATTGCCCTGTCATCCCCTGCACGATCTGTCGCGGCTAAAGCCGCTCTCACATAGATATTTGGCACTAACAGTTTGTTGAATTTATCGGTTCGCGTCGAAAAATGAATGTTTTTTGGGGTGCTTTAACCCTTAACCAGATGCCAAAAATCGCTTGTAGCGCGTTCTGAGAGGTCGATATTTTTCGTAATTCCGAAAAGCCGATAAA
>JACREB010000166.1 GCA_016218475.1 Nitrosomonadales bacterium
GTGTCACATAGCGATCAAGGGATGCAGTGCAAGGCAAAATCGGGTGAAAAAGCGGAGTTTACATAGCGTAAATGAGCATTTTGAGCCCGATTTTAACGCCGCAATGCGCCCTTCAGCGCTATGTGACACAGTAAGATTAGGCAGGCCAAACTTGGCATCATATTCCCGGTAAACCTCAAAGATTTCCTCGCCGCTTTTGTCCGGGTGGTAGTTCAGGGCGAATAGCAGGTTGCCGAAGGCATCTTCACAATCCGGCTTGATCTCTAGCGCCCGCCGGTAACTGGTCTCGGCCTCCTCTAGTCGGCCCATATCCATGAGGGTGTTGCCCAGGTTGTTATGCGCACCAGCGTAATCCGGCTTGATCTGTAGCGCCCGCCGATAGCTGGCCTCGGCCTCGCCAAGCCGATCCAGCTTACGGAAGACATCTCCCAGGTTGTAATGCGCCTCGGCGTAATCCGGCCTGATTTCCAGTGCGCGCCGGTAGCTGGCTTCTGCTTCTGAAGCCAAGCCTTGCCTGTAAAGCATGATGCCCAGATTGTAATGCCCCTCGGCATTGCCCGTATCCAATTCCACGGCACGCCGCAGCGCAGCTAAACCATCCTTGTTTTGCGACATCAGCGCAAGCCCCAGCAGTTGCCAACCCATGTCCCAGTTTGGATAGCGCATGGTCAGGGGCGCTATCATGGCTTCGAGGGCGGGATGATTTTTGGCATTGAACAAGGCCAATGCTTCATGTTCTGTCGAAAACAGGGGGCGCTTGCCTGACACAATGCTTTCGGCGAGCCGCAACAAGCTGCGTGCATGATCGCTCCGAAAGCCCTTGCGCTGCATCGCATTCTTCACGATATGCAGCGCATCATCCGCCCTGTCCAGTTGCAAGAGGCAATCCGCCAGCATCATGCAAAACTGTTCATCGGCCGGGTTATTTTTCCACGCCTTTTCAAAATAAGGCAACGCCGATGCGGGCTGGCCCAGTTGCATCGCGAGCAAACCCATATTGTGGTTGGTGTCCGGCTGGTTCGGGTTGGCTTGCAAAATGGAACGGTATAGCCGTTCAGCCTCTTGCAGCCGCCCCGCCTGATGGTGGGCGACGGCCTGTTGCAGTACGCCGTCAAAGGCCTGTGTCTGTGGAAAAGTAGTAATCATGAAAAATACGGTGATATGGTTTGCCGATGGAGAATTGTAGCGAGCGTAGCCCGGATGAAATGCAATGCAATCCGGGAAGTCCGGCACAACCATCTCCCCGAATTTCGCTACGCTGCATCCGGGCTACCCCGCTGGAGGGTTTCGAGTGGAACGCGGCGACAACACCGCATCGTTCGCGATTGATGTGGTTCATTCTTCACTGCATCCTTTACTCATGATCACCAGCGCCACATACAAGTTGGACAAGTATAGCAAAGTAAAATACTCAACACAAAAAAACAAGGGAGGCCGAAGCCTCCCCTGTTATTCCAATTCTATGGAACGACAATAATCATGTAGGGTGCGTTGAACGCGCCCTGCGCAAGCTTAGCCCAGCACCTTTAACAAAGTGACCAGCAAAGCAATCTGGCCTGCCGCGATACCCAGCATCCACTTCACCAGCTCGGTTTTGAGCTCGGCAATACGCAAATCCAGGTCGGCCTTTGTCACCAGCCGCTCGTTAATCAGATCGGCAACCGTTTCGGCTTGAACCTCGGCCTGCTCTTCGGTAAAACCCACAGCCTTCATTCTTTTGATGTAGGCATGCGTGTCAAAAATTGCAGCACCCATTTTTCGCTCTCCTTAAAAATCCGGCAACTTCAAATGTCGGCGTCACGCAAGGTGCGTGGAACAAGTCCTGCGCAGATCCAGCGCGGCGCTCAACTATTTCCAGTCAGTACGAATTTTGCAATCGTCAATACAATTCCCGCGACCGCAATCAAGGTTCCCACATTCCACTTTAGGGAACCTCTAAAAATCCACATTTCATCCCAACTGCTGCGTTGCGGAAAAAATTTCTTGCTTACATATCATACATATGCGGCGCTGCGAAATTTTTCCCGCGCCTTGCATTTGGGCGAAATCTGAATTTTTAGAGGCCCCCTTTATCAATTCCGCTTTCAATTCCGACAAATCTGCCTTGGTTGCAAGCGAGCTTGCCCGATCATTAGATTTTGTCATTGATTTTCTTGCCGACAGACTCGACGACCCGCTGGGCGGTATCGGTTCCAATGCCCGCCCCGATCAACGCTTTATAAAGCTGGATTTCCATGATTCGCTTGCACGATCATTGATGGCGTCCCGCTGCGCGAGATTGGTCATCATAATCATCAGAAAAAAGCCTTCATGATAAGAGCGATAATCCCGCCCATCACAACACCCAACATCACCTTGATAGGAGCCAGCTCCACCTGCAAATCCTTTTTTGTTACCAGCTCCTGATCCGCCGACGCATCGCGGTAAGCCGCCGCGATTGCCTCTGCTTGCTTTTCATCGAAACCGCTTTCCTTCAGGGTTTTGACGAACTTCAAGGTATCAAACGTAACTGTGCTCATGCCCTATTCTCCGACAAAACGTCCTCCAACGAGACGCGTGTCAGCAGTATAACAACAACCGGCCTGTCACGAGCAAAAAACAGGGGGAGCCGAAGCTCCCCTGCACAACTACTATCGCTGCAACTACTCATGCCGAGATACGATGCTCACGGAAGTGCCACAACACCAGTCCCCTCTCCCCCAGCCCCTCCCCCGCCTGCGGGGGGAGGGGAGTGAAACCCGCTGCACCTGAGTAGTTACCTACTGTGCCACAAAGCGCTGAAGCCCGGATCGTCCCTCCACCCCGGCACCCTGATCGGTGCAGGATAAAGCATACAAGCCTGGATGAAGCCCTTCGACTTCGCTCAGGACAGGCTCCGCGTAATCCGGGAGCGCCCGTCAGGGTGCAAATGGAAGGGATCCCGGATTCCATTGCATCCGGGCTTGCTTAGCCAATACTTAGCTGTTCCATCAGAGCCTGCCGAACTATAAAGCCGCTCTTGTCCCCGGAGGGGGAACCCAACCTGCGCGTCAGCGATTGCACACCTGTTAAAAAAACGCCTTGAGCACTAGCGCCATCACACCGCCAAGCATCAGCCCCATCATCCACCTTATCAGTTTAAACTCGCCATCATGCTCCGCCAGCTTGAGTTCCAAACGGCTGATGTCCTGTTTTGTGGCCAGCGAGTTAGAGCTTGTCTCAGCG
The DNA here is from genome assembly GCA_016218475.1 of Nitrosomonadales bacterium. Taxonomy (GTDB): domain Bacteria; phylum Pseudomonadota; class Gammaproteobacteria; order Burkholderiales; family Gallionellaceae; genus Gallionella. The sequence goes on from JACREB010000166.1 coordinate 3,205, forward strand.
AACGCCTGTGCTTGCGCTTCCGCAATTGCTTTCGCCTGCACGTCACTCATCCCGCTTTCCTTGAGACGTTCAACGAACTTCAGGGTATCAAACGTAACTGCACTCATGCCCTATTTTCCGACAAAACTTCGCCAGTAAGACGGATGCGGTCAGTATAGCAAGAATTATCCGATTACAAGCACAAAAAACAAGGGAGACCCACGCCTGTCCCGAGATTCGAAGCGGCCTCCCTGTCGCACATCAATTGCTGTTGCTGTTGTTTGTGCGCCTCGTGAGCCCGGCCCAATCTGCGCGATTGTTAATTCAGGGGCTTTGTCACTGTCGCCACGATTCCGATACCTGCGGCAATCAATGCCCCCATCTTCATGGTCAGTTTGGTAGGTTGGGTTAGCGCGGCGTAACCCAACAATCTGCCTTGTTTTGTCAGTGTCGGGTTACGCAATAAAGCCGCTCTTGTCCCCGGAGGGGGAACCCAACCTACACATGCTGCGCCAGCGCAGGCGGTTCAATCAATGCAAGAGACATAATTTGCTCCTCTCAATAATTCTACTGTGTCACAAAGCGCTGAAGCCTGGATGAAGCCCTTCGACTTCGCTCAGGACAGGCTCCGCGTAATCCGGGTGTACCCGTCAGGGTGCAAATGGAAGGGATCCCGGATTCCATTGCATCCGGGCTACGCTTGCTTGAATTTATGAGTGGTGTGTTCTTGCTCACGCTCGATGGCATGCAACCGCATTGAATCCCACGCGTTTACATCATTGCCAAGATCCATAACCACCTTCTGGCCGGGTTGAAGATTGTCCAACGATTGGCGCAGCGCCGATATGCATTTCTGAACCAACCGTTTTCGGTTAGTAGGAACGACAACTGCCGAAATCCGCAAACCATCGAAGTTTTGCTGGTAGCGCATGTTCTTGTCAGCCGTGATCAGCACATCGGACCCGGTTTCATTAGCCGCCTGCAGCAGCTTGCCATTTTTGACATTCGCCCATCCCATTTCATACACAGTGGCAACATCAAAATACCTCGCAAGCCATCCTTTCAGTTGTCTTGGCAAGCATTCATCAACCAAAACGCGCATCAGGCGGCTTTCTTGAGTTCAAGTAACGATTCCGCCTGCTGGAGAGCTGCAAGCACTTGTTCGCGTTTCAACGTTGGATAGGAATCAAGAATCTCATCCAGAGTCAAACCGTCGGCCAGATTCTCAAAAAGGACAGCAATCGGCACACGGGTCCCCGCGAAGACCGGCGTTCCACCAAGAATTTCAGGATCGGTAGTTACAATTTCGAGTCCCATTTTGACCTCTCGTCGATCATATAACACTTTTTTGTGATAACAAAACACGCGCCCGGTGTCAACCATGAAGCTCGCTTTTGTATCTCAAAACAAACAGGCTCTAATCTTACTGTGTCACATAGCGCTGAAGGGCGCATTGCGGCGTTAAAATCGGGCTCAAAATGCTCATTTACGCTATGTAAACTCCGCTTTTTCACCCGATTTTGCCTTGCACTGCATCCCTTGATCGCTATGTGACA
>JACREB010000171.1 GCA_016218475.1 Nitrosomonadales bacterium
CAAGAAAGCAAAGGCACTGCTGCGGCGTGTTGTCTTTCACTACACGCCGAAACACGCCAGTTGGCTCAACATGGCCGAAATCGAAATCGGCATTCTTGACCGACAGTGCCTTGATCGGCGCTTGCCGGATCAGGCCACGAACACCGCCGAAGTTGAAGCCAGGCAGTTGCGCCGTAACACGGAGCAACGTGGCATCGAGTGGAAGTTCACCCGGCAGGATGCGGATACAAAAATGGCTCGGCATTATGTTTCGTAATTAATGGGTTTATATACTAGCAAGGTCAGACACCTGTAAGCAAAACTTATTGATGGTTTTATCCTAAGCCGGGCAAGCCGGAACCAAAATTGAAAAACCGCCTTATCGTAGGGCTGGCTCTGCCCGCCGGATATTGTTGTCGGGCAAAGCCTACGGCTGCTCCCTGCTTTGCTTGACCGGTAGCCACACCCGGAAGGTGGCGCCCTTGCCGGCTTCGCTTTCCACTTCGATGCGCCCGCGATGTTTCTCGATGATGCCGAAGGAAAGCGACAACCCCAGCCCGGTGCCTTTACCCACCGGCTTGGTGGTGAAGAAAGGGTCGAAAATCCGTTTCAGGTTTTCCGGCGCAATGCCTTTTCCGGTATCGGAAAATTCGACCCAAACCATGTCATCTCCCGTTCCTGAACGGATCGTGATTTTTCCGTGGTTATCCTCACCGATGGCATGTGAGGCATTGATCAGCATGTTCATGAACACCTGGTTGAGCTGGGAAGCCAGGCACTCCACCGGCGGGATAGCGCCGTATTCCTTGATCACTTCCGCGTTGTACTTGATTTCGTTGCGGACGATATTGAGGGTGCTGTCGATACCCTTATGCAGATCGACACATAGCCACTCTGCCTGATCGACATGGGAGAAATCCTTGAGATCCTGCACGATTTTCTTCACCCGCACTATCCCCTCGGCGGATTCCCTGAGCAGGTCGCGGACATCCTGCTTGAGATATTCCCAATCCGCTTCCCGCTTCAACGAACTGATTTCCTCCAGCAACGATGGTGCGGACAGGTTGGGCTCGGCACGCTCGTAGGCTTCCATTATCCCGATCAGTTTTTCCACGTGTTGTCCCAAGCTGCCAAGATTGGAATTGACGTAACCGATGGGGTTGTTGATTTCATGCGCCACCCCCGCCGCCAGTTGGCCGATGGAAGCCATCTTTTCCGATTGCAGCAGTTGGTTATGCGCGGCTTCCAGCTTTTTGATAAGCGCTTTTTGTTCTTCTTTCTCGCGGTGCAACGCCTCCTCGGCGCGCTTGCGCGCGGTGATGTCGCGGAAGCTCAATATCCTTCCCACACTGTCCACGCCGGGGGGCTGCGGGAGCGAATAACGCTCGATGATCCTGCCGTCCAGGCATTCCAGAACATCATTGCTTTCCACCTCGGGATGAAGCTGCAAATACGCTATTTTTTCCCGCAGGCTGCCGGGGTCTTTCAACTGGTTCAACACATGCTCCACCACTTTCTGGTGCTCCCAGAACGCCATGATCTCGTCGGAAATATTCCACATTTCCACGAAACGCTGGTTGAAACGCACGATCATACCGTCCCGGTCGAGCGCCAGCATACCGTCGGTAGTGGATTCCAGAATGGCGCCGAGCAGCGACAACAGGTGCTCCAACTGCGCCTCGGCAAGCTGCCGTTCCGCCAGATTGGCGCGTAACCCGGCCAACTCCTCCGATATCATCCCCAGCGAGTGTTCGAACCTCTGCCGGTCGGCATCGGTAGTGGAATAAGCGTCATCCACCGCCGCCAGGAGCATGTCCCACCCCTGCGGAAGAGGCGCATCCTTGCGCAAAAACCGTTTGGTTTGCTGTTCCAGCAGGTGGTGCATGGTCAGCCCTCTAAGAAAATGTGATGGTCATGGTCTGGTTAAGCGAACCACGGTTACCCCGTCAATATTGCCTTGGGGATGTCCTGCAACCCCATCACCCGGTCGACGCCGCCCAGTTTGATGGCTTCCTTGGGCATGCCGAACACCACGCATGTTTCCTCGTCCTGCGCAACCGTCGGCGCACCCGCATCGCGCATTTCCTTCAGGCCTCTTGCGCCATCGTCGCCCATGCCGGTCATGATGATGCCGGTGGCGTTCTTGCCGGCGAATTTAGCCACCGAGCGGAACAGCACATCCACCGATGGGCGGTGGCGGTTGACCACCGGCCCGTCCAGCACTTCGACATGGTAATAGGCGCCGCTGCGCTTGAGCAGCATGTGCCTGCCGCCCGGCGCGATCAGCGCGAGCCCGGGAATAACGCGGTCGTTGTTCCGCGCCTCCCTGACCTCGATTTCGCACAGGCTGTCGAGGCGTGCGGCGAAGGAGGCGGTGAATTTTTCCGGCATGTGCTGCACGACGACGATGCCGGGGCACACGCGCGGCAGGGCGGTGAGCACCGCTTCGAGCGCCTGAGTCCCGCCGGTGGAAGTGCCGATGGCGACGATGCGCTCGGTGGTCTGAGCCATCGCCTGCGCGCCGGCGGCGGGCATGATGGCATCGGCGGTCAGCTTGGGCGCCACTTTGTCCATCCTCACCGCCCTCACCGGCGCCGGCTTCAGGTGGCTGACGTTGACCTGTGAAGCTTCCTTGACCGCGTTGATCAGATCGGCCGCCGAATCGCTGAGAAATTGCTTGAGGCCGATCTTCGGCTTGGTGACGATGGTCACCGCACCGGCTTCCATCGCTTGGACGGTGGTGGCCGCGCCCTTTTTGGTGAGGGTCGAGCAGATCACCACCGGCGTCGGATGTTCCGCCATGATCTTCTTCAGGAAGGTGATGCCATCCATACGCGGCATTTCGACATCCAGCACGATGACATCCGGCCATTCGCGGTTCATCTTGTCCAGCGCAAAAATGGGATCAGATGCCGCGCCGATCACCTTGATCGAAGGGTCGTGTTCGAGAATGGCCTGCAACACCTGGCGCACCACGGCGGAATCGTCCACGATCAGCACTTTGATTTTATTCATGAACAGAAACCGACCTCCTAAAAATAATCCATCAGCCCGTCGTTCCCGCGCGGGCGGGAATCCAGATGATTAAAAAATCTCCCGCGAAGCGGGAGAACATTGCGGTTTTGCCCGCTTCGCGGAATGTTTGTCCTTGCTGATTCCCGCCTGCGCGCATAAGCGCTAACTTATCCTATTCCTCCCCCTTCAAGGGGGAGGTTAGGTGGGGGATGGGGTTGTTCTCCATGCAATTTAACCCCCATCCCCACCCCAACCCTCCCCTTGAAGGGGAGGGGGAAATGCTTTGCCGCACTTAAGTTAGCGCTTATGCGCCTGCGCGGGAATGACGCAGTTTTGTGTAATGGATTTTCCGGCTTAAATCTTTTCATGTTTGACCGACACGCTGCCGTCACATACATCAAAAATGATGCGGCGGTGGCCGCTGCCGCCCACATGCTCGGCATGAATGTTGAAGCCGCCCTCCTTCAGCAGCATCCGCGCCGCTTCGATATTGCTTCCGGCAACATTGAAAGCTCTTTCAGAAAGGGGTTGCCGGAACATGTTGCCGCCGCCGAACAGCTTGACCTGATATTCGGCGGGGCGGGTATGGCGTTTGCCGATTTCGCGCAGCAGCAACCCGATCGCCTCGTCTGCATAGTGCCCATCGAGCGGTGTCTTGGCAAGGTTAGGGTTGCCCGAATTGCCCCGGCTCGGCAGCAGGGAATGGCTCATGCCGCCGATGCGCAACAGCGGGTGCCACACCGCGATTGAAACACACGAACCCAGCACGGTGCGGATGCGGGTATTGCTGTCGCCGAAATGGAAATCTCCCGGCAGGAGATAAACCTCGGTTGGTTCGGCGGTCTGCAGTATGGCTTGATTCATGGCTTGCGATAAATGGACGGCGCCAACATTTGCAGCGTATCGACCACGCCGTTCAGCGTTTCCGAATGGCCGATCAGTAAATGGCCGTCCGGTTTGAGCAGGGGCAACATGCGCTGCACGATCTGGCGCTTGGTTTCCTGATTGAAATAGATCATCACGTTGCGCAGAAAAATGACATCGAATTCACCCAACGCCGGCAATGGCTGGTTCAGGTTGACCTGCATGAAATTCACCCGGCTGCGCAGTGCTTGATCCACCAGCAGGGTGTTTTCCTGTGAGCCTATCCCTTTCAGGCAATAGCGCGACAGATGCTCGCGCGAAATGCCGCTGGTGCGATCCGTGTGGTAGTGTCCGCTGCGCGCTTTTTCCAGCACCCGCGTGCTGATGTCCGAGGCGGCCACTTCCCACCGGCCATCGCCGAAATGGTCGGCGAGCACCATGGCGATGCTGTAGGGCTCCTCACCGCTGGAACAGGCCGCGCTCCACACCCTGAAATTGTGGCCGGGTTTATGGCCGGGCAACACCTTGTTGCGCAGGAAATCGAAATGTTTGGGTTCGCGGAAAAAATAGGTCTCGTTGGTGGTGAGCAAGTCCACCGCTACCTGTAGTTCGACCGGGTTGTGGTTGGCGGTGAGCAGCTTGAAGTAATCGCCATAACTGTCGAGGCGATGCTGGGCCAGGCGTTTCGCCAGCCGCCCGCCCACCAGCGCTTTTTTCGCCGGTGACAGGCTGATGCCGGCAAGCTGGTAAATCAGCTTCTGGAACTGGCCGAACTCCTGGTCGTCGATAGCGGTCACGGCCATTGCTATTCCTTGATGCCGGAGTTTTTGTAGGGTGGGCAAACGGTTTTATTGTTTGCCCACGCTGAAAAATGGTGGGCACGAGAAGCCGTGCCCACCCTACGCAACTGGTTGTTGATAGCGGTCACCATGGCTATTCCTTGATACCGGATCCCACGTCCAGCGCGGCGAACCAGTCGATGAAGCGTTTCACGTCCTCGCCCCGGTAGATTGCGCCATGCTGCGGGCAGAGCATATCGATGTCGAGGCGGCTGACGCGCTCGCACCAGTTCAATTTGGCCGCGTTCGAGCCCATCCAGCGGCGGTGAAAACCCTGGGCATGGCTGATGTGGCGGTCGAAATTCTCGACGAACAGACCGTCCTCGCCGGACGGCAGCAATGCCGCGCCGACATCGCCGGAAAAAAGGATTTTGGCCTTGCGATCATAGAGGTTGAAGTTGCCCGATGAATGCAGGTAATGCGCCGGTATCGCTTCCAGCGCCAGATTGCCGAGTGGAATGGTCATGCCTTCGTCGGGGATGGCGACAAAAGTCTCCGCCGTGCCGCCGAAATGCGGAATGAACGAACTCCACAACCAGCTCAGATAGCACTTGAGTTCGGGGTTGAAATCCAGCCACAGCGCCAGCGATGAAATCACGTCCGGATCCTGGTGCGAGGCAAACAGGTGGCGGATGGTGTAAGGGTCAACTTCGGCGCTGATGGCGGAAAACACCGCAGAAAATATTTCCATGCCGCCGGGATCGGCAAGCAACGCCTCGCCGCCGTTGAGCACCAGATATTCGTTGGTGTCAATTAAAAAACCAGGTTTTTCCGGGTCGCGCGCCACCGCAGCCCACTTGTGGGAGCCGTCTTCGTAGATATATTCAAGTTTTTTCATTATTCCGCCAATTGTGTACGCAGTAATTTCAAAGTGGAAAAAATCTCGTTCACCGTTTCCTCGATCTGGTTTGCCACCTGCTTCAGGGTGGCAGTCATGTCGCCGCCGTACACCGCCTCGATCTTGGCGCTGCGCGACAGTGACCCGCCGGTTTCACACAATTGCAGAACGCGGTTGAGCTGGATATGGAGCCGATGCCAATCACGCCCGATTTCTCCACCTGTTTTGTGCATACGCTCATCCATGCGCGCGAGCACCGGTTCCATAAGTTCCCGCATCTGCTGTCCCCGCGCCTGGATGTTGAGCAGATGGCGCCGTTCGTGATGTTGTTTCCGCATCGCGGCGGCATCCCTGACCAGCTCAAAAATCAGCGCGCCCAGACCGGTCATCGCGCCTTCCAGCTTGCGGCTGAACACCCGTAACTCCGACGACACCACCGCGAAACCGCGCGACCTCTCGCCCGAACGCTTGGCGGTCAACATGGCATTGAGGGCGACCAGGTTGACGCCGGACGAAATCCGGATCACTTTCTTGATGTCCTCGTTGGCCTTCACCACGCGGCACAGGTCGCTGGCCTGGCTGGCGGTGTTGTCACTGATTTCTTCCATTACATTTCCTTATTCATATCGTTCCCTCTCCCGCTGGCGGGAGAGGGTTAGGGTGAGGGTCTCCGAGCATGAATAAAACTTTCAAGCAGTGCATAAACCCTCATCCCCAGCCCTTCTCCCGCCAGCGGGAGAAGGGAGTTATGCCTATCCTCTACACATGCTGTTTTCAAACCGGTGCAAGAATTTCCGGCTCTGCGCCGCCCGCCTGACCCAGCATCGCCATTTCGTCGATCGAGAGCACATGGTTGACGGCAAGGATGATGACAAACTTGCCGTTGATCTTGCCCATGCCCCGGATGAAATCGGCGCGGATCTTGGCGCCGAAGGAAGGCGCCTGCTCGACCTCGGTGCGGGGAATTTCCAGCACTTCGCTGACGCTATCCACCACCACACCGACATCCTGCTTTTCATCTCCAGTCTCGATTTCGATAATCACGATGCAGGTGCGCTTGGTAACCGCGGCCGCTTTCCTGCCGAAGCGCACGGAAAGATCCACCACCGGCACGACATTGCCGCGCAGGTTGATCACGCCGCGGATGAATGCAGGCATCATCGGTACCGTGGTAAGGCTGCCGTATTCGATGATTTCCTTGATATTGAGGATGGGAATGGCAAACATCTCCCCGCCCAGCAGAAAGGTCAGATACTGGCTCTGCCCCTCCTCGACACTGGCGGCTTCGGTACGCTGCTCCGCCCGTACAATTGCACCCATGGCAGTCTCCTAAAAATGGACGAAATCTTGTTCGTCCGGCACGCCTTCAGGCGCTTTCCGCACGGTCTTGCCGGGTGGATGGGAAGCCGGCGCCATGCGCTTTGCGGAAACCTGGTTGACAATCTGCTGTGCCGTGGCTGCGCTGCTGCCGTTATCGAGGTTGAAGAACGCCATCAGTTGCTGCAACTTCTCGGCCTGCCCGCTCATCTCTTCCGAAGTGGCCGCCAACTGTTCCGAGGCGGAAGCATTCTGCTGGGTGGTCTGGCTGAGCTGGCTCATGGCGCTGTTAACCTGGCCGATGCCGGTGGACTGCTCATCCGAGGCGGCGGTGATTTCCTGCACCAGATCGGAAGTCTTGTTGATCGACGGCACCATCTCGTCCAGCAGTTTTCCGGCGCGTTCCGCCAGCTCCACGCTGGAGCCGGCCACTTCGGAAATTTCCCGCGCCGCCACCTGGCTGCGCTCGGCCAGCTTGCGCACTTCCGCCGCCACCACCGCGAAGCCCTTGCCGTGCTCGCCGGCGCGCGCCGCCTCGATCGCGGCATTGAGCGCGAGCAGGTTGGTCTGGTAGGCGATATCGTCGATGATGCCTATCTTGGCGGCGATCTGCTTCATCGCCGTGACCGTGGATTTCACCGCCGCGCCGCCCTCGGTGGCTTCCTTGGCGGCCTTGGATGCCATGCCGTCGGTCACCTTGGCGTTTTCCGCGTTCTGCCCGACCGATGCCGACATCTGCTCGATCGAAGCGCTGGTCTCTTCCACGCTGGCCGCCTGCTCGCTCGCCCCCTGGCTGAGGCTTTGCGCCGTCGCGCTGACTTCCTCTGCGGCGCTGGAGAGCGAATCCGCGGAAACGCGGACGTCGGAAATGGTTTCGGACAGTTTCTTGACCGTACCGTTGGTCGCATCCTTGAGCCGCTTGAACATACCCTGATAGTCGCGCTCCATGGTATGTGTCAGGTCGCCCCGGGAAACGCTTTCGATCACCTTCACCGCTTCGGTGATCACTTCCTCGGATGTCCCGGTGAGGCCGTTGATCCCCTCGCCCAGCACTTTCATGAAGCCGTCCTTGCCTTCCATGTTGATGCGTTGCGACAGGTTGCCGGCTATCGCCCACTGCACAATCCCTTGTATTTCGTCCTCGATCTTCACCTCCTCGGTCGCGTCGATCCATTCCACCGAAGCCCCCAGGCGCTGCCCCGCCGCGTTGATCACCGGGTTGGCGGAAAGCCGGAAGGTGCGTCCGCCGATCTTGATGCTGGTTTTGTAGGTGGTGGTAAAGGTCTTCAGCATCTGCCGCTGGTGCTCCGGTTTTTTGTGGAAGCCATCGATATTCGTGCCCAGCAGATTGTCGGCATTGAAATTCGGCAAATCCTTTTTGATGTCGGCCTCGGCGTTCTTCAGCATCGCCTGCACCGATTTATTGATGTAAATGATGTTGAGATCGTTGTCGGCGATCATGATGCCGGTGGAGGCGTTGTCGAGCGCGTTGGTGATGCGCAGCGATTCGTTGGCGCGGCGCTGGGCATCGTTGACTTCGAACCCCATCCTGGTCTGCATGGCGGTCAATGCCTCCAGCACCTTGCCGATCTCATCCTCGTTGTTTATTGCGATGCGGTTGTTGTAATTGCCCTGCGATATCTGGTCGAAATAACCGATGGTCGCCGCCAGCGGCCGGGTAATGGCGCGGATTACCAGAAACGCGATGAGCGCGGCCAGCAGTGCGCCAAAGATGATGGCCGCGACGACCTGGTTGCGCAAAGCGGCATAGTCACTCAGCGCCTGTCCGTAATCCTGCTTGCCGTTGTCGAGATACAGCTTCTTCAAAGCCGCGATGTCTTCACCGACCGGCTGATAAAACGGGCGGACGGCTTCCGTCACCAGCCGGTTAGCCTCCTTGACATTGTTGGCGCGCAGGGCGGTAATGGCGGGTTTCAGGCCTTCCTGGACAAACTTTTTCCGGTCTTCGGCAAACTTGTCGGCCAGTTTTTTCTCTTCCGGGTCAAGCTTGGTATCGGTGTACGCTTTCCATATCCTGCCGATTTCCTCGATATTCTTTTCGACTGCCTCGGTATTCCTTTTGATTTCTTCCGGGGTGGGCGTGACCAGGGAGACGGCAATGCTGAGGCGGTTTTGCAGCAGCATCTTCTGGATTTCGGTTATCTGCCCCAGGGGGACGGTGCGGCTCTCATAGATGCTTAACATGCCATCGTTGGCGCGGCTGATGCCGAACATGCCGTAGGCGCCGATTGCGATCATGCCCAGACAAAGAAAAGCGGACAGGAATATCAGCCGCGCCTTGACGGACATATTTCTGAAGATGTTTATCTTTTCGAGAAGGCCGGAACGTACCGCTTTTCCCCCGCTGATATGCAGGTTGCCCGCCTTGCCTTCGCGGAACAACCGGTAAGCGGCATCCGCCGCTTCGACCTGGGTGCGGGCAGGCTTGCTGCGCACCGACAGGTAGCCCGTGGTCTGCCCGCCTTCGCGGACGGGGGCTACATTGGCCTCCACCCAGTAATAGTCGCCGTTCTTGCAGCGGTTTTTGACCAGGCCGTTCCACGGTTTGCCTTTCTTGATGGTGTCCCACAGGTCGGCAAACGCCTCCGGCGGCATGTCCGGATGGCGGATGTAATTGTGCGGCTGCCCGATGGATTCCTGCGCGGTGTAGCCGCTCATTTCGCAGAAATATGGATTGACGTAGGTGATAATCCCCTTGAGGTCGGTTTTGGAAACAATCGTCTCCCCGTCCCGGAATTCGCGTTCCACATTGGTTACCGGCATATTGGTTCTCATCGCTTTACTCCTCTCAATTTATAATTTTCCAAACCTGCATCAACTTCATCCACCGCAAATCCCCCTGATGATGGAACTACTACGCAACTGTGGGAGCGGCGCCCTCGCCGCGATAAATCGACCCGGGGGCGGGCCTCCTACAGGCCATATGCCAGCAGTTGCGCTTCCTTGCTTACCGCGCGCTGGATCAACGCCGGCACGTCCAGGATCAGCGCCACTTCACCGCTGCCGAGGATGGTCGAGCCGCTGACCCCCTTGAGGTTGCCGAACAGTTTGCCCAGCGGTTTGATCACGGTCTGGAATTCGCCCATCAGTTCGTCCACCACCAGCCCCGCCTTCTGCCCGGCGTATTGCACCACCACGATGTTCTCGCGGCGGCCTGCCTTGCCCAGTTCGCGGAATTGGTCGCGCAGGCGGATAAACGGCAACACCGTGCCGCGCAGGTTGATGTAATTGCTTTCGCGGGTTTCCTGACGCTCCGCATCGTCGAGCTCGATACATTCCATCACCATGTCGAGCGGTACTACATATGAGGCGCTGCCCACCCCCAGCAGGAAACCATCGATGATCGCCAGCGTCAGCGGCAGGCGGATTCTCACCGTGGCGCCTGCGCCTTCGCGGCTGTCGATTTCCACCGTGCCGCGCAACGCCTCGATGTTGCGCCGCACCACGTCCATGCCGACGCCGCGCCCGGACAGGTTGGTGACGGCCTCGGCGGTGGAAAAACCCGCCTCGAAAATCAGCCCGTACACATCCTGGTCGGAGAGCGTCTGGTTGGCCGTGACCAGGCCTTTTTCCAGCGCCTTGGCGAGGATTCTGTCGCGGTTCAGGCCACCGCCGTCGTCGCCGACCTCCACCACGATGCTGCCGGATTCGTGGTAGGCATTGAGATGCACCGTGCCCTTGGCAGGCTTGCCGCGTTGCCGGCGGATTTCGGCTTTCTCGATGCCGTGATCCATGCTGTTGCGCACAAGGTGCATCAGCGGATCGCCGATTTTTTCCACCACCGATTTGTCCAGCTCGGTCTCCGCGCCGCCGATTGACAATCCAATCTCCTTGCCGATTTCCTTGCTCACGTCGCGCACCACGCGGTTGAAGCGGCTGAAGGTTTCGCCGATCTGCACCATGCGCAGTTGCAGCGCGCTGTCGCGGATTTCCTCGACCAGCCGCGACAGCGTGGAAGTCGCCTCGTGCAGCGCCGGATCGCGGGTACGCTGCGCCAGCAGGCTGGTCGCCGCCCCGGCGATGACCATTTCCCCGACCAGGTTGATGAGCTGGTCGAGCTTGTCGGCCTGGATGCGGATCAGTTTGCTTTCCTGAACCTTGTTTTCCTTGGCGACTTTCTGTTTTCCCAGCGCCGCATCCACCAGTTCCGGCTGCACCATGCCTTGTTTCACCAGAATTTCGCCAAGCTGGCAGATGTCCTGGGTCGGTGATTTTTCCCGGCAAGACTCGGCACTCAGCGCCTGCAAGCACAGCGCTTCGTCCAATTCCTTCCGGGTCAGGGAGCCGCTGTTGACCAGCAGATCGCCGAGGCGAATCTTGTCTTCCGACAATTCATTGATGAGCTGGATGTATTCCTCGATGCGGCTGTGCGGTGGCAGGATGCGCAATGTGCAGTCGTCGCGCACGAATTCGAACACCCCTTCGATGGTCGCCTTGCCCACGTTGTCGCCATGGAAGTCGATCTCGAACCCCAGATAGCAGCTTTCCGGATCCATGTCCGGTACAAGCGGCATGGCATCGGGCAGGGTGACGACATGGACGATTTTTCCCATGTTGTCGAGATAGCGGATAAAGGCCAGCGGATCCATGCCGTTGCGCAGCACGTCGTGGCTGAAGCGCAACGAGATATGCCAATTGTCGCTTTCCACCGTCCCGCCGGATGGCAATGTCGTTATGACCGGCGCCTGTGACTGCACCCTGGCGCCCGTCACTGCCGGCGCTGTTCCTTTCGCGCCAGCCTGGTAAGCCTTGAGCTGGTTGAGCAGCATGATGCCGGTGGCTTCGGTCTCTTTGTCCGGCTGGGCGGCAGCATCAACGGCAATTTGTTCCACCAGCATGCCGATATGATCGCGGCAGGACAGCAGCAACGCGACCAGATCGCCATCAACCGGCACCTCGCCGCCGCGCACCCGATCCAGCACGTTCTCCACCACATGGGTGAAGGCAACAATGCCATCCAGCCCGAACAGCCCGCCCGACCCCTTGATAGTATGGGCGGAGCGGAATATGGCGCCGATCGCGTCGCGGTTGTCCGGCGAGTCTGGGTCGTCCGGCGAGGACTCCAGGCCAAGCAGCGACTCCTCCATGGCTTCGAGCAGCTCGCGGCTCTCCATGATGAAGGTTTGCAGTGCCTGATCGAATTCCATTTATTTTTTCCCTAAACCGGACAAGCCGGAACCAAACAGTAGGAGCGCCGCCCTCGGCGCGAACTGGTGCTGCAAATCGCGGCCAACCCCCCATCCCAACCTTCCCCCGCAAGCGGGGGAAGGGGCAATCGCCTCCCCTCCCGCTTGCGGGAGGGGATTGAGGGGAGGGCTGGCGCCGCTCCCACAAGTTTTGTAGGGCTAATGCACCGCGCGCGGCATCATCACCGGATCGCCGAAGTAGGATGCCATGTTGAATAAATCCAGCACCTCCAGCGTTGCCGGGCTGTGCGCCACCAAACGCAACGATTTGCCGGCTTTAGCCGCTTCCCGCTTGGCCAGCAGCAGCAACTGGAAACCGGCGGTATCCATTTCGCTGACCTCGGACAAGTCGATTTCCACTTCCGCGCCGCAGTCGATGCAGGGCAGCAATTCCCCCTTCATCTCGGCGGCATGGTAGATCGTCATTTCGCCCGCCACACGGGCATGGCACACGCCATTGCTGGCTTCGATACTGATGGTCATGATGTTCTCCTTTTATCAATTTCTGTAGCTTGTAGCTTGTAGCCTGTGGCTGGTAGCAAACCCGATTTTGCTACCAGCTACCAGCTACAGGCTACAAGCTGATCACGGCATTACCAGCTTCGACACCGCCGCCAGCATCTGTGCGGGCTGGAACGGTTTGACTACCCAGGCCTTCGCCCCCGCTGACTGACCTTCCTGCTTCTTCCCTTCCTGCGACTCGGTGGTCAGCATGATTACGGGGGTGAATTTGTAGGCAGGTATCTGTTTCAGGTTCTTCACGAAGGTAATGCCGTCCATGTTGGGCATGTTGACGTCGCTGATGACGAGATGCACCTTCTGCCCGGTCAGTTTGGACAACGCATCTTTGCCGTCGCAACCCTCGATCACATCGTATCCCGCGCTGCGCAGCGCGATGCCGACCACCTGCCGCAGTGAAGCGGAATCGTCCACGATCATCACTGTTTTAGCCATTTTTCATCTCTCCAACAAAATATTTATCCACAAATCTGTCCTCTGTCCTCTGTCCTCTGTCCTCTGACTACGGCAACGCAAAACGCGAAACCATATCCAGCAACTGGAACTTGTCGAACGGCTTCACCATCCACGCCCTGACTCCCGCTTCCCGCGCCTGCTCGCGCGTGGACTTGAGGAAACCGGCGGTGAGCATGATGATCGACGCAAACTTGTGCTCCGGCAGGTTTCTCACCGCTTTCACAAAAGTGATGCCGTCCATGTTCGGCATATTGACATCGCTGATGATGAGATTCACTTTCCGCCCATTCAGCTTGGACAGCGCATCGTTGCCATCGCATGCTTCGATTACCTCGTATCCCGCGCCGCGCAGTGCGATGTCAACCACATGCCGCATCGAGGCGGAATCGTCCACTATCATGATGGTTTTAGTCATGGCATTCTCCTAATCTTACTGTGTCACATAGCGCTGAAGGGCGCATTGCGGCGTTAAAATCGGGCTCAAAATGCTCATTTACGCTATGTAAACTCCGCTTTTTCACCCGATTTTGCCTTGCACTGCATCCCTTGATCGCTATGTGACAC
>JACREB010000167.1 GCA_016218475.1 Nitrosomonadales bacterium
CAAAATGCTCATTTACTACATGTAAACTCCGCTTTTTGCGAGTTGGGCGGCAACGGCAAGCCGCCCATCCCTGCTTGACCCGCTTCGCCCGATTTTGCCTTGCACTGCATCCCTTGATCGCTTTGTGACACAGTAAGATTAATTGAAGAGAGTCTCAAAAAACCCAGCCCGTTAATTTTCGTGGAGTGCAATCATGCGTCTTAATATTATTTTGGGCATTATCGTGGCTTTGGCCTTGCCGCTGCAAGGCTGCGGAAAAAAAGGCCCGCTTACGCTTCCTGCACCCCAAGCTCAAGCACCCGGTTCCCAAGCACCTGAGTTGCAGGCACCGGCCGCATCTGCTCCCGATCAAAACAAGCAGCCATGAGCAGCTATTTCCATTACCGTGACAACCGGCTTTATGCCGAACAAGTGCCGCTGGCGGATATTGCCGCGCGGTTCGGTACGCCCTGCTACGTGTATTCACGAGCCGTGTTGACGGATAGTTTTCACCGGTTCACGGAGGCGTTGCAGGGGCGCGAGCATTTGATTTGCTATGCGGTGAAAGCCAATTCAAACCTGGCAATCCTGAATATTTTTGCGCGCCTGGGCGCGGGCTTCGATATCGTGTCCGGCGGCGAATTGCAGCGCGTGCTGGCGGCAGGGGGCGATGCGCGCAAGGTGGTGTTTTCCGGGGTCGGCAAAAGTGTTGCTGAAATGCTCATGGCGCTGGATGCGGGCATTTTGTGTTTCAACGTCGAGTCTGCTGCCGAGTTGGATCGCCTCAACGATGTGGCTGAAAGCATGGGCAAAATCGCGCCGGTCAGTTTGCGCGTAAACCCCGATGTGGACCCGAAAACCCACCCGTATATTTCGACCGGACTGAAGCAGAACAAATTCGGCGTAGCCTATGACGAAGCGATTGCGCTGTACCGCAAAGCGCGCAATTTATCGCATCTGCGTATCACCGGTGTGGCTTGCCACATCGGCTCGCAACTCACCGAACCCGGTCCTTTTATCGCGGCAGCGGAAAAGATATTGTTGCTGGCCGACGCGTTGGCGGCTGAAGGCATGCCGCTGGAGCATATCGATCTGGGTGGCGGCCTGGGCATCCGCTATCGCGATGAAACACCCCCGGAGATTGCAGATTATGTGGCTGCGTTACTGGGCGTGCTGCGCGGGCATAGCGAGAAACTGATTCTCGAACCCGGGCGCATCCTGGTCGGCAATGCCGGTGTATTGTTGACGCGCGTGGAGTACCTCAAGCATGGCGAGGAAAAGAATTTTGCCATTGTCGATGCGGCAATGAACGACCTGATGCGTCCGGCCTTGTATGATGCGTTTCATGAAATTTTGCCGGTCGAGCGGGAGATTAATGCTCCCCCTCTCCCCAACCCTCCCCCGCTTGGGGGGGAGGGAGCAATCGAGAAAAGCAACTCTTCAATCTTTGAAATAGTCGGTCCGATCTGCGAGACGGGCGATTTTATCGGCCATGCGCGCAGCATGGCGATAGCGCCGCAAGCCTTGCTGGCGGTGCTTTCTGCCGGCGCATATGGGATGAGTATGAGCTCCAATTACAATACCCGCCCGCGTGCTGCAGAGGTGATAGTGGACGGCAATAATATGCATTTGGTGCGCGAGCGCGAAACGGTGCGTCAGCTCTACGCAGGTGAAAAACTGATTTCGTGAGTGTTGTAAATTTCACAAAATATTTTTAAGAAATTTGTTGCACGTCTTTTTAAACGTGGATACAGTGTCGATGCCGCAAGCGTCTTTCGCTGGAAGACAGGGCGTTTGGGTGCGCAATAAGCCGCATGAATGTTCTAAATTTTTATGGAGAATGAAAATGGCAACATCAAAAAAACCGGCAGCAAAAAAAGCAGCAGCCAAGAAACCCGCAGCGAAAAAAGCAGTAGCCAAGAAACCCGCAGCGAAAAAAGCGGCAGCCAAGAAACCCGCAGCGAAAAAAGCGGCAGCCAAAAAGCCCGCGGCTAAAAAAGCGGCAGCCAAGAAACCTGCGGCTAAAAAGAAACCTGCGGCTAAAAAGCCGGCAGCCAAGCCCAAGGGTATTCTGGGCGCGTAATTGTAATGTTGCTTCGCAATGGGCGGCCTGCTTTCCCGCCCTTTTTGACTTCCCAAAGCGAAGCATTTGTTACAGATCACTCATCGGGCCGCTTGCGCTCCGCGGGAGTGCGCCCTCTTGAGAATCGCGGCTGAAGCCGCTCCCACATACGGCTTGTGGCTGTCAAATTTTATTTCAAAGATAAAATAGCCTGGTAAGGGCGGGGTTTATTGTGTCCTTTTTTTTGCAAGGGCGCGATAGCTTTGCATCGCCAATCCGCCTGGCCGTCAAAGAGCAACGGCTAAGCGGCTGGTTATATCTCGCCCCTGTAGTGATTTTGAATCCGAAATCAGACCAGAAAAATTGCAGCCAATCCCAAGAAGATGAAAAAGCCGCCGCTGTCGGTAATGGCGGTGATCATGACACTGGAGCCGATGGCCGGGTCGCGCCCCAGCTTTTGCATGATGAGCGGAATGTACATGCCGACGATCGCGCCTACCAGAAGGTTGAGAAGCATCGCGGCGGTCATCACGATGCCGAGCGCTGCATTGTGGTATAAAAAGTAAGCGAATAATCCGGCGATGCCGCCCCATAACAGGCCGTTAAATCCGCCGATCGCCAATTCCTTGAGCATCAATCTGCGCGCATTGTCCTGGGTGATTTGCCCCAGGGCCAGCGAGCGGATGGCGATGGTGGTGGTCTGGTTCGCCGAGTTGCCTGCAATGCCTGCGACAATGGGCATGAGCGTGGCCAGCGCGACAAATTTTTCTATCGTGCCTTCAAAGTTGCCGATCACCCGCGAAGCGAAGAATGCGGTGCAAAGATTCAGCGCCAGCCACGCCCAGCGGTTCTGCGCGCTCTTCCATACCGAGGCAAAAATATCCTCCTCTTCGCGCAAACCGGCAAGGTTCAGCACATCGCTTTCCGATTCGGTGCGGATGTAGTCCAGCACCACGTTCACCGTCACCCGTCCGACCAGCTTGCCGTCCTCGTCTATCACCGGCGCGGAAACCAGATCGTAGCGTTCGAAAGCCTGTGCGGCCTGCTCCGCCTTATCTTCGGGGTGCAGTTGTATGGTGTCGGTCAGCATCAGGTTGCCGACGATCAGTTCCGGTTCGTTGACCACGATGAGATTGATCGGCAGGACGCCCTTGAAGCGGTCGTCCCGATCCACCACAAACACCTGGTCGGTGTGGTCGGGCAGCTCGTCGAAACGGCGCAGGTAGCGCGAGGCCGCTTCCAGCGTGACATCCTCGCGGACATGGATCATGCCGAAGTCCATCAGCGCGCCGACCGAATCTTCCGAATACGACATCGCCGCGCGCAATTGCTCCCGCTCTTCGACAGACAGCGACTTGAACACGTCGCGCATCACGTTCTGCGGCAAATCTGGCGCGAGGTCGGCGATTTCGTCGGTATCGAGTTGCTCGGTCGCGGCACACAACTCTTCGCGGTTCATGGTCGCAATCAGCGACTCGCGCACCGCATCGGAAACTTCGATCAGAATTTCGCCGTCGCGCTCCGACTTGACCAGATCCCATACCAGCAAACGCTGTTCGATGGGCAAGGCTTCCAGGATATAGGCGATATCCGCGGGGTGCATGCCATCCAGCCTGCCGCGCAGCTCGGCGAGATGTTGCTTGTGCAGCAGGGTATCGAGCAGCGCGTGGCGATCCTCGCGCGGGATTTCCTGTTTATGCGCTACCACTTTCACCAGCGCATGCTTGTGCAGCAGCGATTCCACCTGCTTGAGGTGATCCTGCACATTTTCGGTGTAGTGGCTTTCTTTATTGGTATTGGCCATGGCGCGCACTTTTTAAATTGCGGGCTATTGTAAAGAATTTGCCGTGCGGCTGTGAGGCAAATTTTGCCGGATCGGGTGATGTGTTTACAGCATCCCAGGCAGGCAACGGGAACAAGAAGTTGTTTTTCGTAGGTTGGGCAAAGCGGAGAAACGGTGGGCGCAGCCCACCCTACATCAGCCTTGCTCCATCGGTCGAGCGCATCGAGCTGGCGAACGCATCGAACTGTTCGATCGGCAGCGGGCGGCTGAAGAAATATCCCTGATAGTTATGGCAGCCCTGCTGGGCAAGGAAGTCGCGCTGCCCTTCGGTCTCGACCCCTTCGGCGATAACCGCCAACCCCATGCTCTGCGAAAGCGTGACGATGGTCTTGGCGATGGCGGCATCGTTGGGGTCGATGAGCACATCGCGCACGAAGGACTGGTCAATTTTCAACTGGTACAAGGGCAAGCGCTTCAGGTAGGAAAGCGAGGAATAGCCGGTGCCGAAGTCATCCAGCGAAAAATTTATGCCTCTGGCTTTCAGTGCGGTCATTTTGACGATGATGTTATCCACATTGTCCAGCAACATGCTTTCGGTAATTTCCAGCTTGAGATTCGCGGGATTCACTCCGAAGTAATCGACTAATGCCAGCACTTCCTCGACGAAATTCGGCAGGCTGAATTGCTTGGCACTGACATTTACCGCCACAGTCAAGTGGGCCATTTCCGGGCGTGTTGCCCAGGTTGCCAGTTGTTGGCAGGCGGTGGTCAGCACCCAGTGCCCGAGTGGCAGGATCAGTCCGGTCTCCTCGGCGAGCGGGATGAATTTGGCGGGAGACACCATGCCGCGCTCTGGGTGCTGCCAGCGCACCAGTGCTTCCGAACCAATCATGCGGCCAGACGAATCGACTTGCGGCTGATAGTGCAGCAGGAATTGCTCCTGCCCGGCAACGGCGCTGCGCAGGTCATTCTCCATCGCAACGCGGGCCATGACCAACGCCTGCAAGGCGGGGTCGAAGAAACGCAGGGTGTTGCGGCCACCCGCCTTGGCCTGATACAGGCCGGCATCCGCGCGCCTGAGCATTTCGTCCGCCGTCTTTATATCGCCCCGGAGCAGCGTGGCGCCGATACTGGCCGTGCTGTGGTATTCGTGCCCGTTGAGAAGGTAGGCCTGCCCCAGGGCCGAGCGTATCTTTTCCCCCACCGCCTCGGTTTGAGCTGCGGCAGTCGCTTCGTCCGCATCCAGATCCTCGATCAGGACAATGAATTCGTCCCCGCCCAACCGCGCGGCGGTGTCGCCCTGCCGGACGCAGGCTCGCAGCCGGGCAGCCGCTTCGATCAGCAGCAGGTCGCCGGTGTCGTGCCCCTGGGTGTCGTTGAGGCTTTTGAAGTTGTCGAGGTCGATGAACAGCAGCGCGCCCTGCCGCTTGTTGCGGGCATTGGCCACCAGAACTTGCTTCAGCCGGTCGATCAACAGCCGCCGGTTAGGCAATTGGGTGAGTGGGTCGTAGAAAGCCAAGGTGTGCAGATCCTCTTCCGCCTGTTTGCGCCCGGTAATATCTATGGCGACTCCGATAATCCCTGTGACCGCGCCTGCACTGTCGCGCAATTTAGTCTTGGTGATTTCCAGCAGATGCTGCTTGCCATCAACAAACGGGAGCGTTTCATGTGAAAGATACGGCGTTTCCCGTGCAAGGCACTCCTGGTCTGACTTCAAGCAATTGGCGGCAATATCCGGTTCCAAAAGATCAGGCAGGTGCGTGGTCGCCAGGAACCGGCTTTCGGCTACGCCGACTGCATCGCAAAATGTCTTGTTGACAAAACGGTATCGTTTATCGGCCCCGACCAGCCAGATTCCGACAGGCGCGCTATTAAGGATGGCATGCAGCTTCGCTTCGCTCTCCCGCAACACATCTTCGACTTGTTTGCGTTCGGTGATGTCGCGAATGAAGGCCACGAAAATAACATGGCCGCCTTCGCGGATCGACATGATGGACAGCTCAATCGGGAACTCCGTGCCATCGCGCCGCAGCGCGGTAATTTTGATGCAGCGGTTCAAGATACGGGATTCGCCGGTCTGCAGATAGCGGGCGAGCCCGTTTTGGTGATCGTTGCGGTGGTGTTCCGGGATCAGCAGTTCGGCCATCTGAAGCCCGATGACTTCCTCTTTTTGCCAGCCGAAAATAACCTCCGCTGCGGGATTGAACTCGATCAGTTTGCCGGTCGCGTCGATGCCGACTACACCGTCCAAAGCCGAGTTGATCGTCGCCCGCAGGCGCGCCTCGCTTTCAATTGATCTGCGGGTATCGTCGGCAATGTCCAGATCGGCTCTGCGGACGGAGAAAAATAGTGCGGCATACAGCGCCGCGAAGACGCCGAATACCGCCAGCGCGAGCTGGATGGTTTTTGCGTGGATGCGTTCGATGATCGGCGTGGCGTCCGCGTAAATTTCGATGACACCGATGCGTTTCCCCGCGTGGGTCAGCGGCATATATGTCTGGGCCACGTAGCGGTCATGCAACTCACCGACAGGGCTGAGGAACGTCTTGCGGAATTCCAGTTTGTGCAGCGTTTCACCCCGTAGCGCTTTCGCCAGCAAGGCGGGGTGCTTGCCGGGTTCACCGATCTCTTCCTTGACCGTCGAAAAGATGGCTGCCCCCGCCAGATTGAATATCTTCAGCTTGAGAACATGGTGTTCGCGGACCGTGTCCAGGGTAGCGTCGAATAAGTTGATGCCCGGATTTGCCCGCAAGGCTTGGGCATCGAGTCCCTTTGTAGCGGTAACAAAGGCATCGAACCGGTCGTCCAGCAGATGGATGAGGTGTATCGCGGTTTTTTCGTTCTCCTGCGCGGCAATTTCCTCGTGTTCGGCAAATTGGTCGCTCCGGTACAGGAATATCAGGAGGGCGGCGGTGGCAATCATCGCCAGCAGGCTGGTGATCGAAAGACGGCGCAGCAGCGGAAAGCGGGGCGCCGCGAAAGCGGTTCCGGCATCGGCCATTTGATTATTGTCCTGTCCGGTCCGATGATTTTCGGTCACGCAATCCCCCGCCACACGGCTTGTTTGTTGCTCGGCAGCGTCCCCCCCCCCCCCGCACCAAGCGTTGGCGGCTGGCCATTCTTCCCGTTTTGCTCCATGTGTTTGCGAATCGCCCTTCATAGAAATTTTTTGCATTATATCCATATTTGTGCGGCACGGCGCACAGCACCCCTACGGGATTTCCGCGTCGTTCATGCGCCCGAGAATGATGCTTGTTTTGCGCAGCAGGCCTTGTGCCTCGCGGTGCGCGTCGTAGTAGCGCGGATTGGGCGCCATCGCGGCCAGCCTGGCCGCCTGTTCGGCGTTAAGGCTGGCCGCGCCGGTGTGATAGTAGTGGCGCGCGGCGGCTTCCGCGCCGAACACGCCGTTGCCCCATTCGATCACATTGAGATAAATCTCGAAAATGCGCCGCTTGTCCATCACCGCCTCCAGCATCACGGTGATGATGGCTTCCTCGCCCTTGCGCCACGGCGTGCGCCTGGTGGAAAGGAACAAGTTCTTGGCGAGCTGCTGGCTGATGGTCGAACCGCCCGCGACGATCTTGCCCTTCTTCAGATTTTTTTCGTAAGCCTTCTGGATGCCTTCCCAGTCGAAGCCTTCGTGATCGACGAACTTCGCGTCCTCCGAAGCGATCAGCGCGCGTTTGAGGTTATTGGAAATTTTTGCGTAGGGAACCCACTGGTGCTGGAGCTGCGCATCGGGATTTTTGTCCTGCATGATTTCCAGGCGGCTTTCCATGAACGCGCTGGTGGACGGGTCGAATTTAATCCACCAGCAGATATGCGCAAAAATCCACAATTGATAAAGCAGCAGCAGCGCGAAACAAACCGCCATGCCGCGCCACAACCGGCCACGCAATTTTTTCATCCGGGAGAAAACCGTAGCCCGGATGCAGCGCAGCGTAATCCGGGGATTGATGGGCGCGCGCAATGTTTTCCCGGATTACATTGCATTTCATCCGGGCTACATTCTGGGTTCCGGCCTGCGCCGGAATGACAACAGGGTTTATGTCTTTTCACGTAATTTTGCCATCACAGGTTTGGTATCGGGGCGCACGCCGCGCCAGATATAAAACGATTCGGCGGCCTGCTCGACCAGCATGCCCAAACCGTCCGACACGATGGCTGCGCCCTGTTCGCGGGCAAATTTCATGAACGGCGTCTCGCGCCCGTACATCATGTCGTAGGCCAGCGTGCCGGGGGCGAAGATGGTGTCGGGAAGCGGCAGCATTTCATCGGTCAGCCCGGTGGACGTGGCATTGATGACGACGTCAAATTGTTCATCGCGTAATTCCGCATAAGTCTTTGCGGCTATTTCCATACCGGGCAGGTCTTCATGGAACCGCTGTCCATGCAAAAGCATCTCTTGCGCATTTCCGAGCGTGCGGTTTGCAATGACCAGGCGCTGAACTTTCGCGAATACCAGCGGCACCAGGACTCCGCGCGCCGCACCGCCCGCTCCCATCAGCAGCACCCGCTTGCCCTGCAACGGAACACCGAGGTTGAGTTCGATGTCGCGCACCAAACCTGCTCCATCCGTGTTGTTGGCAATGATGGCTCCGTCTTTGAACGTGAGCGTGTTTGCGGAATTTGCTTCCAGCGCCTCGGGCGTAAGATAGGAGGCAAGATTGGAAGCCTCAAGCTTGAAAGGCACAGTGACGTTGCAGCCCTTATAACCCTCCTCGCGCAGCCGTTCGACCGTCGCTGCAAAGCCGTCCAGCGGTGCGGGAACAGCTTCGTAGCTGATGTCCTGCCCGGCCTGCCCGGCGAACATTCTGTGGATCAGCGGCGATTTGCTGTGGGCGATGGGGTTGCCGATGACGGCGTATTTGTCGGTCATAATAATCTCGTCTCCATTATTCGCTTTCCAGCTTGTCAGACGACGTAAACGTCCATGTGCGGACAATAGTCAGGATATCGACATCTTTGGCGATGTCCGGCGGCAGCGGGGCATACGGTGCGGCGAGCTTGACGATATGTATCGCCGCCGCATCGAGTATGCGATGCCCGGACGAGCGGCTGACTTCCACATTCTCCAGGCTGCCATCGGCGTGTATCGAGACGCTGACCTTCAGGCTCCCGTAGACCTGTTGGCGGCGAGCCTCCGCCGGGTAATTCAGGTTGCCGATGCGCTCCACTTTGATGCGCCAGTCTTCGATGTATTGCGCGTAGCGGTATTCCTGCGTGCGCGCACCGATGAATTTTCGTCTCGGCATCTTCTGGTACTCATCCCAATTCTTGCTGATTTGCGATTCGAGGCGCGCGATCTCCAGGGATTTTTGCACCAGGTCTTCGCCGTTGCTGGCGTCGCTGCTGGGCTCGTTTTTTGGTTCCGGTTGCGTCAGTTTGTAATCGCTCTTGAGCCGCGACATTATCCGCCTGGTTTCTTCCTCAAGCTTGGCAACGCGGCGGGTGGATTGCTCCGGGGTAAACCGCTTGTCGTCGCGTATGGCGGGGAGCGGGCTCTTGGCGCGCCGGTCATCGGCGGTATTGCCGCCGCCGTCAAGATTGGCCTGCGCCAACGCATCCGCTTTTAACGGTATGGGGTCCGATTTGCTGTTGACCAATACCACTTGCAGCGGCTGCATCATATCCGATGCCTTATTCGACCCGGGCAGCACAAATTCGATGCCGAACAAGGCGAAAGCGTGCAGCACAACCGAGAAGGCCATCGAGGAAGTCAAGGTCGTCGCACCAAACAAACGCGCGTTCAGCATAGCCATCAAGCCGCCGCCTCCTCCAGCTTCGCAACAAAGCGCGCCCGCACATCCAGGTCGAGCAGGTCAATTTCGCCGATAGCCAATTGCACCAGGGTATTGGCGGGTAATTCCGGCAGCGACGGCACACGGAAGACCAATGGAATATCGGCAAGTTTCACAAGGTTTTCGCGAAGCACGAGGGCAGTAACAATAAGCTCGCGCTGCGGTACATTCGCCCCCTCTCCCCCAGCCCCTCCCCCGCCAGGGGGGAGGGGAGCAGTGGGAGAGGGTTGGGGAGAGGGTGTTTGCGGGGAAGCAATAACACCGTGCCCGCCGATCATCTCAGCTTTTTCCTGCTGCAACCAGCGCAAACACCAGTAGCGTTCCATGGTTTTCTGGAAGTCGTTGTAAATAGTGTACATGGTATCGAAATCGCGCATCGCGGCGTACAGTGCAGTATCATTTTTATCGTAGGCCGGTTCCCCGCCGCGCAGCATCGCGATGATCTGGCGCTGATTCACCATATCGACATAACGGCGCAACGGCGAGCTCGACCACATGTATTGCGCCACACCCAGACCCTGGTGCGGGGCGGCTATCGTACTCATCTTCACTTTGCCATTCTGCTGGGTACGGTAGATTCCGACAAAGCCATGTTCGGCAAGATGTTTGCCCCATTCGCTGTTCACCAGGATCATCAGTTCGGAAACCACCTTGTCGATTGGCGAACCGCGCCGACGTTGCGTGATGCTGACCCTGCAATGTTCGAACCTGCCATTTTCGCTGGCAGGGTCGTTCGGGTGCCCGGCCATAACCAGCGACTTGGCGGGCGTTGTTTGCCCGCCAAGTCGAATGGCTAGTGGTTCCATCAAAAGTTCTTCGGACTCGATATGGAAGTTGTAGTCATTTTGCTGCGCGCTGTTGTCGGCAGGCTTGCCGCGTGCCGCTTCGAGTTTTTGCGCCAGGTTCCACAACAGTGTCAGCTCGCTGGCATAGGGATAATCAAGCTTGCCCGCCGCCAGCGTCTCCTCGTTGAACAACGGTTCCAGCGTGTCATGGCGCAGGTTTGCCGCGATATGGATGCGCTCCACGCGGCTCTCGTGGCCGAGCATTTCCAGCGTTTCCCCATTTTTTCCAAAGCCGATCTCGTTATACATCGACAGCGCGGGACAAACGCGATCCGCGCACAGCGTGAAAGCCTGCACCACGCTATCCGGCAGCATGGTGATTTTTCCGCCCGGCATATACACCGTGGACAACCGCCCTGCGGCAATCTTGTCGCCCTCCGAATCGCGCGGCAAGCCCAGCGTGGGTGCGGCGATATGCACGCCGATGCGCCAGTTGCCGTTATCCAGTTTTTCCACCGAAAACGCATCGTCGATTTCCGTCGTGGTCGCATCGTCGATGCTGAAGGCATTCGCGCCGGCCAGCGGCAATTCATCCCATGCCCCCAGATCGACAGGTGGAAAGCTCGTGCCTTTTGGAAAATGCTCAAACAGGAATTTCTGCAAATGGTAATCGTGCGTGGAGGGTAGTGCGCCGCAGCGGTGCAGCAGGTGTGCGGCGGACAGGTGCGTCGCGGCGCAGGCCGCTTCCAGCGCCTTGAACTCAATGGTGTTGCGATCCGGTTTGTAGAGCAGATGCGACACGTTACTGGCGAAGCCAGCCGATTGCGGGAGCATCTGCTTTGCTGCCCCTCCCGCACCAGAAGGCTCCGCCACACCGTGTCGGGGCAGCAGATGGTCAAGATGTTCGGCGAATTCGACCGGCAACTCAAACCTGCTCAGTTGTTCGGTGTAGCGCGTCTGCAAGGCCAGTTGCTGACGCTTCTTCTCGACCCCGGCCAGCGCGGCCTTGAGCACATCCGGCGGTGCGGCGCGATAGCGCCCCTTGCCTTTTTTGTGGAAATAAACCGGCGCTCCATGCAGGCGTATCAGCGCGGCGGCTGCTTCCAGTGGATTCGGGGTATGGCCGAAATATTCGGCGGCGATTTGCTCGAAACCGAATTCTTCGGGCGGGCAGCATTCCCATAAAAAATCCACCTCGATGTCCTTTGCAATGGGTTCCGCCCGCGTCATGAATTCCACCAAATCGGGCTGGTTGAAACGCAACATCACATTGGATGCCTTGACCTTGCTGCGCTTGCCTGAAACGCTTTCAACCTGGAGCGAAGTTATGTTGTCGGCCATGATGCTGCCGACCTTGAAACTGCCGTCTTCTTCGTAAAGGATATTCATGGGGAACTGCGGGAAAATTTGCCGCAGATTATAGCAGTTTGGCCAGCACTCCCGCCCGGTGCGCCTGCTCATCGGCAAAATAACTTGACCTTACCATCGGCCCGCAGGCGGCATGGCTGAACCCCATTTCTTTTGCGGCTCGCTCGAACATCTCAAAAACTTCCGGCGCGGCATAGCGCAGCACCGGCAAATGCCCATCGGACGGTTGCAGGTATTGCCCGATAGTGAGCATGTCCACGCCGTGCGCGCGCAGGCCGCGCATCGTTTGCAGCACCTCCTCGTCGGTTTCGCCCAACCCCAGCATCAGGCCGGATTTGGTTGCAACCTGCGGAAAGCGCGCCTTGAACTCCTTTAGCAACTGCAACGAGTGTGCGTAGTCCGCACCGGGGCGTGCCATGCTGTAGAGGCGCGGCACGGTTTCCAGGTTGTGGTTGAACACATCGGGCAGGCTGGCGGCGAGCGCCTCCAGCGCAGTTTCCAGCCGCCCGCGAAAATCCGGCACCAGTATTTCCAAGCGCGTCGCGGGCGAAGCGGTGCGGATCGCCGTCAGGCAATCGGCGAAATGCCGTGCGCCGCCGTCGCGCAGATCGTCCCGATCCACGCTGGTGATGACCGCATATTTGAGCTTGAGCAGGCCGATGGAGCGCGCCAGATTTTCCGGCTCATTTGCATCGGGCGGCTGCGGCTTGCCGTGCGCCACATCGCAGAACGGGCAGCGCCGCGTGCAAATGTCACCGAGAATCATGAAAGTTGCCGTGCCCTTGCCGAAACACTCGCCGATGTTCGGGCAGGATGCTTCCTCGCACACCGTGTGCAAGCCATGCTCGCGCAGAATACGCTTCACCTCGCTGTACCCCGCGCCGCTGCCATGCTTCACGCGTATCCATTCCGGCTTGCGCAGCCGCTGCTGCAACGGCACGATCTTGATCGGGTTGCGCACGGTTTTTTCTGCTCCGGTTTGTCTATCGGTGTTGCTCACTGTTCTCTTTCAGAATAAAGCACCCCGCCGCAAGCGGCGGGGTATTAACTGAGCTCTCCAAGCTGCTGGTTTTCAACCAGCCTACGCCCCAAGGGGCGGAGAATTAACTCTGAGAGATTAACTTTCCCGCTCTCAGCGCCGTCTCAATCGGCGCGTGATACGCCGGATGCTCCTCCACGAGGTAAATGGCGATGCAGGTATCAAGGTAAATCAAGATCAATCCCAGGCGTTACGTTCTGCCTCAATCTGTGCGTCAATTTCCTCGGCGCTCAGGCGCGCCGATTCGGGCAACCGGTTTTCTTCGAGAAATTTCAAAATTGCCGCCGCATTGCCACGCTCGGATGAAGTGTCTTCATTGGCAGGCGTTTCAAGCACCGTGACCAGCGCCCGTTTCGGGCTGGAGAAATGCACCTCTTCCAGCAGGCGGATTGCGCCGGAGGGTTCGATGATTGCTTCGATAGTTTGCAACATGACCTATTCCCTTTCTCTGTGGGTGTGCTGTGTAATCTTACTGTGTCACATAGCGCTGAAGGGCGCATTGCGGCGTTAAAATCGGGCTCAAAATGCTCATTTACGCTATGTAAACTCCGCTTTTTCACCCGATTTTGCCTTGCACTGCATCCCTTGATCGCTATGTGACAC
>JACREB010000168.1 GCA_016218475.1 Nitrosomonadales bacterium
ATCGACACCACCGCGTTCCGCAACGGCACGCTGCAGGGCGCTTACCTGCTGATCGCCGCCCGCGCGCTCGGTCTCGACGCGGGGCCGATGTCCGGTTTCGACAACGAGAAAGTGGATCAGGAGTTTTTTGCGGGCACCAAGGTCAAGTCCAACTTCGTGATCAACCTCGGCTACGGCGACAGCAGCAAGCTGTTCCCGCGCAATCCGCGCCTGTCTTTCGAGGAGGCGGCGCAGATTTTATAGGGAACCTCTAAAAATCCAATTTTCGTCGCCATACTGCGTTGCTCATAAAAAATTACTCCCAACATATCAGTCGTATGCGTCGCCGCAATTTTTTACTCGCGCCTTGTCTGACTTAGAAACTTGGATTTTTAGAGCCTCCCTATAATTTGTCTGATGTAGAACACGCGTAGGTACCGCCTTCAAAAATCCGTGCTTATCCGGTTGATACCCTTGAGTGCGCAGGTTTAGAAAAATCGCTATGAATTTGACTAAAAATACGCAAGGATGTCGCGTTATTCCAATTCTAAATTAGAAGTGCATTTTCGTAGGGCGGGCTTTGCCCGCCAGGTAAAGCTGTCTGGCATAGCACGGCCTACGGATTATTGTCTCTTCAAAATGGAAATGGAATTAAATGGAAAATCACGGACGATTTTGATTCTTTTGAGCCGCGAAGATTTATTCAAATCCAATCTGGAATAACAACATAACAGCAAAAACCCTTCATTGATATATGCCGAAATATATAGATAGCCATATCGGCTACGAATAGTTCCTCAGTAATTCTTTCAGCACTCTCCGCACCGGCGCAGGTATCGCCGCCCGCAACGCCTCTTCCACATCCAGCCACACGCTGCCCGGCTGTTGCGCCTGTAGCGGTTTGCGCGCCACGCGCAACGGCAGCGGGGTGATGTGCAATTTGAAATGGGTAAAGGTGTGGGTGAAAGTTGGTAGCGCTTCGCACGAACACTTACCCTGCGCTGAGCCTGTCGAAGCATCAGGGCGAACGGGCTCTATTCTTTGCTGCTCACACCATGTCATTGCCGACGCCTCATCGTCGAATTGCGGCGGACACCACAGGCCGCCCCAGATGCCGGACGGGGCGCGCTTTTCCAGCAGGATGTCGTTGCCGTGCAGCAGCAATAAAAATGTGCTGTGTTTTTCCGGCACGGTTTTGCGCGGTCGCGGGGTAGGTAGTTCGTGGATGCGATTGGTTTGACAGGCGATGCAATCGGCTTGCACCGGACACTCGCCGCACTTCGGCCTGCTGCGCGTGCAGAGGGTGGCGCCCAAGTCCATCAGGGCCTGGGTGTAGGTGGCGATGGTGGGGTTGGCATTTGCTTTCTCCTTGGCGTTCACCCTCCCCCTGGCCTTCTCCCTGTGAGGGGATTGATAAGATTGCGGGGCTTGCTGTGGCAGCAGGGCTTCGGCTTGTTGCCAGAGTTGCGTTTCCACCGCTTTGCTGCTTGACGATCCTTCGATGCCGCAGTGGCGCGCCAGCACGCGTTTGACGTTGCCATCGAGTATCGCGCGGTGTTCGTGCCAGGCCATCGCGCAGATCGCGGCGGCGGTGGAGCGGCCGATGCCGGGCAGTTCGAGTATCTGCTCGTACTGGCGCGGGAATTCGCCGTGATATTTTTCCGCGATGAGTTGCGCGGCGCGGTGCAGGTTGCGCCCGCGCGCGTAGTAGCCCAGCCCGCTCCAGTGCGCCAGCACTTGCTCCTGGCCGGCCGCCGCGAGTGCCGCTGCAGTCGGGAACGCGGCGATGAAGCGCTGGTAGTAGGGGAGGACGGTGGCGACCTGCGTTTGTTGCAGCATGATCTCGGACAGCCACACGCGGTAGGCGTCCGCACCTTGCCAGGGCAGGCCGTGGCGGCCATGCCGGCGTTGCCAGCGGATGAGGCGGGATGAAAAGTTACTCATGGGGGTGACCCTGAAACCCCTCCCGGTCTCCCCTTGTCATAACCGGCAACTTGGCTATCGTTTTTTGATGGCCTAGTCGAATGGCTAGTTGTTTCATCAGGGGAGGAGCAGCGTTCTCCCCCTGACAAGGGGGAGGTAGAGGGGGTTGCCTTTTGATTATTTAAATAGGCCTTTCAACTTGCCCTTCAATTGATCCTGCAGCCTGGTTTTCACTTCCTGCTTGACGGCTTCGCTGACCATCGAGCCGAAATCCAGCGTGTATTTCAGGTCGGTGAACGGCCCGCTGACACGCACCGGCACGGTGATGCCGCCGACATTGTCCTTGCCGCCCTGGCCTTCCAGCGTTTTCGCCAGTGTGGCTTTGGCGAGATAGTTGACGCTGTCGTTGCCGATGTTGATGTCGCCAGCCCCCGCCAAACGCAACAGCGGCGATTTCATAAACAGGTCATCGTTGTGAGCCACGCCGTTGCTCACTTTGAAGGTTGCCTTGAACTCGCTGAAATCGGTCTTTTCGAAATTGTTGGCGGATTGCGTTTGCGCGCTTGCCCCGCCCTTGCCGAACAGCGCCTGCGCCTCGCGCAGTTTCTTGGCGACGTTGATGCCCTTGACCGCGCCGTCCGCCAGGTTCAGCGACATATTGCCGTTGAGCGCTTTTTTCATCGCGCTGACCGTATTGCCCTGCATGGTGAGATTCAGGCCGACGTTGCCCTTTCCTTCAAGCGTATCGAAATTCGCCGCATCCCTGGTCAGTGCGGCAACATTCACGCCGTTCAGGTTCTGGTTGATGGCAAAGCTCGGCGTGGCTTGCGCATTCACGCCGAGGCTACCGTTCATGCTGCCCTGATACAAATTGGCGGACAGCGGATTCACGCTGACTACACCCTTGCGCGCCTTCATGTCGAGGCGCACCTGCGCGAGCCTCATGTTGAAGACCTTGAGGGAGCCGATGCGCAGCCCGCCTTCCGCGTTCAGTTTTTTCAGGGCGGACAGATCCAGCGGCTCTTCCGGAGCGGATGGTTTTTTGGCGTCGGACGGCGCCGGTTTGGGCAGGTATTGATCGGCATCAAGCTGGTCCACGTCCACATCGAAACGGATGTCTGGGTCGTTAAAATCATACAGTGCCAGTTTGGCTGCAAATTTACTCTGCTGCATTTTTCCAGACAGGTTGGCCAGCATGCTTTGCCTGCTGCCGTCAATCTGCACGTCGCCTTTCACCTCGCCGGCATAGGATTTGCCGGATTGTTTGAAAACGCCGTTCGTCACGTTCAGCGCCACCTTGCCGTATACCGCTTTCTTGAGCGCGCTCACGGTGTTGCCATGCGTGCTGAGGTTGAGCGATATGCTGCCCTTGCCTTCCACCGTGTCGAGATTGACCGCGCTCTTGAGCAGCGCGCCGATGTCGATGTTGTTCAGGCTTTCGCTGATGGTAAAGCTGGGTGTTGCCTGCTGCGCATTCACGCCGACGCTGCCATTAAAGCTGCCCTGATACAGGTTGGCCGACAGCGGGTTGATGTCCAGCAGCCCGTTGTGTGCCTTCATGTCGAGGCGCAACTGGGATAGTTTGACATCGGATACTTTCAGCGAGCCGATGCGCAGGCTTCCGTCGAGATTGAGCTTGCGCAACGCGGATAAATCCAGTGGCTGCTCGGGCGGACCGGGCTGGGCTGAACGGGGTTGGGCTGAACGGGGTTGGGCCGAACCGGATTTGGCTGTGTCGGCGGGTTTTTTCGGCAGGTACAAGTCGGCATCGAACTGATCCACATCCACATCGAATTGAATCGCGGGATTGGTAAAACCGTTCACGCCGACTTTGGCCTTGACCTGGCTTTGCAGCAGGCCACCGGCGAGGCTCGCCCGCACGTTTTGTTTTAACGCATCCACCTGTACGCTGCCCTTCATCTCGCTGCTCACCGATTTGTTCGGCAGCTTGTCGCCGGTGGCATTGATCGACACGGCGAGGTTGCTTAAATTGAATTGTTGCGCCTGAAAGTTGCCCGAAAGCGGCGAGCTGAGCTTCACCTTGAAGGACTGCTCCGGCTGCTTCACATCGAGATCGAGCGTGAACGCGCTGCTCTTGAAGGATTGCGCATTGCCTTCCAGGCCGGGCAGCGACAAGGCTGCGGCAATATTGCCGGATACGCCGTCCAGCCTGGCGTTCAGCGTCAGCTTGTCGCCGGAAAATTTATCTTTTGTAAGGCTCAATGACGGCGCGTCCAGTACGACATCAAAGTTGTCCTTGGCTTTTGCGCCGGTCGCATTCAGCTTGAATTTTTTCGCGCCGAATTCCTGCGTGTTCAAGTCGGCGCTCGCGTCGCCGCCCGCTTTAAGCTTCAGGTTGCCGATGTCCATGGCCGCGCCGCTGGCCTGTAAATCCAGTCCTTCAAACCGATAACGCTGTTTTTCCAGATCGAACGTCAGCGTGGTCTTGACCTGGGTTGCGATGTTCAGTTTGGGCTGGTTGGCCTGCACGCTGACCGACAGGTCAATCTTGCTTGAAACGCCGTTGGCGATGCGCCCGGTCTTGAGATTCAAATCCTTGATGGCGTATTGCGCTCCCGCGCCCTCATCGCGGTAAAAGATGTTTGTTTTTTCCAGGGATACCGATGCGATATCAAACATGACCGGCTGTTTGCCGTCTTTTTTCTTTTCGTCCTTGCCAAGCAAATCGTCAATATTGGTCGTGCCATCTTTATGCTTGACCAGCGCGGCTTTCAGGCCGCTCACCGCCACTTCATCCACTATCACCTGCTTGCGCAGCAATGGCATCAGCGCTACCGAGACGCGTGCCGTTTCGATTGCGACGAATTCCTTGTCGCTTTTGAATTCGGACAGGGACACCTTGTTCAGGTTCACGCCGATATTGGGGTAGAGCGAAAGCTTGATGTCGCCGTCGAGATGCAGGTTGCGCTGGTTGCTGTCTTTCACCGCCTGGATGATTCTGGGTTTGTAGTCGTTGGGGTTAAAAGTCACTGCTATATAAGCCACGCCCGCGACGACGATACCGATCACCGCACCCGTGCCTATCAGACCGTACTTGAGGATTTTGTTCATGCTTGTCTCACGATTAACGACAGAGGTGGATTATAGCGCTCCCGGTCAAATTACCTTCGAGTAGCGCGCATGTTCCGTGCGCGTGCGCAGGTACTTGTCGAACACCATGCAGATGTTGCGGATCAGCATGCGTCCCTTGGGGGTCACGGTGATCCGTTGCGGTGCCATTTCCAGCAGGCCTTCGCGCTCGTATTCGCGCAGTTCTTCCAGTTCTGTGGCGAAATACTGGTCGAACTCGATCCGGTAATTGGCATCAAAAGTATTTTTGGAAAGCTCGAAGTGGCACATCAATGCCTGGATGATGGCGCGGCGCACCAGATCGTCGTCATTCAATTCCATGCCGCGCATGATCGGCAATAGGCCTTTGTCCAGCGCGCCGTAATAATCTTCCACTTCGCGGAAATTCTGGCTGTAGGTCGTTCCGATCTTGCCGATGGCGCTGACGCCGAGCGCAATCAGGTCGCAATCCGAATGGGTGGAGTAGCCCTGAAAATTGCGGTGCAGGCGGCCCTGGCGCTGCGCCACGGCGAGTTCGTCTTCCGGCTTGGCGAAATGGTCCATTCCGATATACACATAGCCCGCATCGGTCAGTTTGCCCACCGCCATGCTGAGGATGTCCAGCTTCACTTGCGGCGCGGGCAAATCCTGTTCGTCGATGCGCCGCTGCGGCATGAAAATGGTCGGCATATGCGCGTAGTTGTAGATGGACAGGCGATCCGGGTTGGCGGCGATCACCTTGTCCAGCGTCACGCCGAAGCCTTGCAGCGTCTGCTTGGGCAGGCCGTAGATCAGGTCGATGCTGACCGACTTGAAACCGTTGGCGCGCGCTGCCTTGATGATGCGCAGGGTCTCTTCCTCGCTCTGGATACGGTTCACCGCACGCTGTACCTCGGCGTCGAAATCCTGCACGCCGATGCTGATGCGGTTGAGGCCTTCACCGCCTAGCAACGCGATGGTCGCATCGCTCACCTTGCGCGGATCGATCTCGACGGAGTATTCGCCGTCTTCAACCAGCTTGAAGTGCTGGCGGATCGCCGCCATGATCTGGCGAAACTCGTCGTCGCTCATGAAGGTCGGTGTGCCGCCGCCGAAGTGCAACTGCTCGACAACCTGCCCCGGCCCGAGCAGCTCCGCCTGCATCGCCATTTCTTTTATCAGGTAGCGCACATATTCGGCGGACTGGCTGCGATCCTTGGTGATGATCTTGTTGCAGGCGCAGTAAAAGCACAGTGTGTTGCAGAACGGGATGTGGATATACAGCGACAGCGGGCGGTTGTCGCAACCGGCCCTGCGTTTGTTTACCCAGCGGGTGTAACTCTCCGCGTTAAAATCTCCGGCAAAACGGTCTGCGGTCGGATAGGAAGTGTAACGCGGGCCGTTTTTGTCCAGCCTGCGGATCAAATCCAGATCCACGATCAGTTGATTTGCCGCGTTGCTCATAAGTGCCTGTCTGTTCCCGAATAAGTATGCCGGCATAGCGCCAAACATACCGCTTCAATGGTTTGATATAAGTCGCAATCCGTGTCATATTCGCCCCCAGAATAGCGGGGGAATAGAGGGTTGTTTAGATTTTCCAGACCGGCATTTTACCAAAGGCAAGTGACGCGCGGCATTCTGTTTCACTCTCTTATCTCAAAATAACGTAACTACTCAGGTGCAGCGGGTTTCACTCCCCTCCCCCGCAGGCGGGGGGGTGGGGGAGAGGGTTTCACCCGAGGAAGGCAGACGCGCCAAATAGCAAAGGCAACCTTAATATTGGCTGGTGGAGTAGTTATCGGTCAGCAGTGTGTTCCGCAAAAAACAACCCCTTCTCCCGCCGCGAAGCCGAAGAAGAGTATATTTTTATGTTGGCGGTTAGTCTTACTGTGTCACATAGCGCTGAAGGGCGCATTGCGGCGTTAAAATCGGGCTCAAAATGCTCATTTACGCTATGTAAACTCCGCTTTTTCACCCGATTTTGCCTTGCACTGCATCCCTTGATCGCTATGTGACACA
>JACREB010000172.1 GCA_016218475.1 Nitrosomonadales bacterium
AGCCGCCCACACGCGCAACGCGGCTTCATTCAGCCGACCGGACAGCGCTTGATATTTTGCTTCTATCGTCGTCATGTCACTCATATCTCCACGATAGAGGAATTGTCGCAATTGTTCAAGTTATTTTTGCTTAACTCCTATGGACAGCTTGTGGGCCGTGGCGTCAATCTCCTGCATCAGTAAGGCCCCTTCCTTTGACCCCACAGACTTTTCTATCTTAAATATCTTTTCCCCCTTCCCCTTTATGATCTGAAGGCTATCCATTACTCCCTTCATATAGACCATATCATCTGCCCAGAAACTCTTTGGCTCTAGACCGTACAACCTCTTTACCCTTTCATGCGTATTATCATGGCATTGTCGGCAGCTCATGGTATCGGAAAGGTTGAGCAGGTATCCCTCAATCTCGGTTGCTGTGCTGTTAAACCCCTCCTTCTCCCTGATATCCCCTGTAATGAGGTAGTCATTTGGGTGCATGATAAGCTTCCCGATGGCAATCTGAATATCCGAGAGACCCGATATCTCCCGGTACTCATCTTTGGCTTTATGAAGAACCAGGGATAGCACTCTCTCGTTATAGCTGTTGATCCCGATGAGGACGACAAGGGGTATCAGCATTACAAGGAATGCACCTGTCAGCTTTGTGCGTATTTTGAAAGGCATGGTTAACCTCATCTCCCTTTCACCACATCTCTCCCGCGCCCAACCACATCCAGTCATTCTTTCTTGCAAACTTATTATTAATTGCTTGGGTCATAACATAAAAAAACCCCGGCCACCGATGCTTCGGCGAAACCGGGGTCTTTGAATTTTTGATTTGCGATTTCTGGCTTTGGGCTGGATTGTTTTTCATTCCGCAAACCGCATTCAGAAATACGCTACAGACAATTTCCGCTAAGGCGGAAATTGTCTGTCTGTCTGTCTGTCTGTCTGTGCGTCCCGCCGCTTTGGCGAGTTTTTGCAAGCGTTTTTCCATCGGTAGGATAAGCATAGTGGTCATGGCGTCTCTCCAAAATTTGGCTGAATTATATCAGCAGCACACACAAGCAAAGCGAAACAAGTCCATCCAAACACCTCCGCGCCGCCGCGCCGCGCGTAGTTTGCGCGGCAACAAAAGTGGTCAGGCGTTAAACGCCTGTTGTTAAAAATTTGCGCAACCCCCTATTTTTATGGATAATGCGCGCCCCCGTGACTGTATTCATTTTGGGAGTGCGTACACCCGCCGCACTAAAATTAGCCGAAGGAAAGAAAATGAAAGCCGACATCCACCCGAACTACCAGGAGATTACCGTGACTTGCAGTTGCGGAAACAGCTTCAAGACCAAATCTGCGATGGGCAAGCCGGAGCTGAAAGTCGAAGTTTGTTCCGGATGCCACCCGTTTTATACCGGCACGCAAAAGATTGTCGATACCGCCGGTCGCATCGACAAATTCCGCCAGAAATACGGCAAGACCGCAGCGTAATTACCCACCGCCTGGCAGTTTTCCGGATTGCCCGGTGTAATGACTGAGGGAACTAATCGCTACGGTAATATCAAAAGGCAGCATTTGCTGTCTTTTTTATTTGCGGCGACAATCACGCCCTACGCCCAATATTAAATGGCGCCCAATATCAAACGACCCCCAAGGAGCTGACATGCGTATATTGATTATCAGCCTTGTTTTTTCACTGCTGGCCGGCTGCGCCCAGAATCCGGTCACCGGGAAAAGCGACTTTGTGATGATGTCGGAAGAGCAGGAAATAGCCATCGGTCGCCAATACAACGAGCAGGCCATCAAAAAACAATACCAGGTTTATGGATCAAAGGCGTTACAGGATTACGTCGATCGCGTCGGCCAAAAACTCGCAAAACATAGCCACCGCCCGAACCTGCAATATCGCTTCTCCGTGCTGGATACGCCGGAAATCAACGCCTTTGCGTTACCGGGCGGCTATGTCTACATCACGCGCGGCATCATGGCCTATCTCAACAGCGAGGCGGAACTGGCCGCGGTGCTGGGGCATGAGATCGGCCACGTCACCGCGCGCCACCCCGTGCGCCAGCAAAGCGCAGCGCAGGCCGCCAATCTCGGACTGGCTGTCGCCTCGATCTTTGTGCCGCAAATCGGATCCAACCTCGGGCAAAACCTGGTCAATATCATGGGCGGCGCGCTGCTGTCCGGCTATGGGCGCGAACATGAACTCGAGGCAGACCGTTTGGGCGCGCAATACCTGGCGCGCAGCGATTACGATCCGCAAGCCATCATCCGCGTCCTCCGCGTGCTGAAAAATCAGGAGATGAAGGATGCCGAGCTGGCGAAGCAGGAGGGGCGCGAACCGCGACGTTATTCCGGCCTGTTTTCGACACACCCGGACAACGACACGCGCCTGAAAGAAGTGGTCGGCGAAGCGGATAAGCTGGCTTCCGCCAAGACTTTCGAAGGCCGCGCCGAATTTCTCGCCGCCACCGAAGGATTGGTATTCGGCGACAACAGCGATCAGGGCGTGGTGCGCAACAACCATTTCCGCCATGGAGAGCTGGGGATCGCGCTGAAATTCCCGGAAACCTGGCTCGTGCATAACCTGCCCAATGCCTTGATTGCTGTCAGCCCGCAAGGCGCAGCCCGGTTGCAAATGAAAATGGACCACAAACCCAGCGGCTCACCGGTCGAGTATGCGCGCCGCCTGGCAGGTTATGGTGCGGAAATCCGGTCGCTCGAAGTAAACGGCTTGTCTGCCGCCTTGTTTGATTTGCCAAACAGTATCGGAGGGGTGGTTTATGCGAACAAGCAGGCATTTATCCTGCAAGGCCAGGGGAAAACCCGCCAGGATCTGGCCGCGCATCGCAATGAGATAATCGACACGGTGTATAGTTTTCATGCGCTTACCGCCGAAGAACGAAAACTGGTCAGGCCGCTCAGCATCCGCGCCATCAGCGCGCGCCGGGGCGACACCTACGCCGGGCTCGCGAAAAACTCGCCTCTCGGCAAATCGGCTGAAAGCTATCTGCGCCTGATCAACGCGCAATACCCCGACGGCGAACCGCAAGTTGGGCAGAGCGTCAAGATCGTGGAATAGCGGCACAACAAAAAAATCATAGTGCGTAGGTTGGGCAAAGCGTAGCGTACCCAACATCAATAAAAATTCTTTCGCCCGTTGGGCACGCTACGCTTTGCCCAACCTACGGGAAGATAATTTCCCATTTTTGGCACCGGCTCATCCGGCTTGGATAATCAGGCAAATGTATTTCATCAAACCCACCGACCCGCACCCGATCACCCCCGGCAAGGCCGCGCTGCTCGGGCTGCTGTGCCTGATCTGGCTGGGTACCGGGCTGGTCGGGCACGATCCGTGGAAACCGGACGAAGCGCAGGGTTTCGGGCTGATCTATTCCATGCTGCAAAGCGGCGATTGGCTGGTGCCGACCCTCGCGGGCGAGCCGTATATGGACAATCCGCCGCTGTATTACTGGACCGCCGCGCTGTTCGCCAAACTGTTTTCCCAGCTTCTGCCGCCGCACGACGGCGCGCGCCTTGCCAGCGGTTTTTACATCGCGCTGGCCATGCTGTTTACCGGCCTCGCAGGCCGCAAGCTGTACGGCGAGAATCGCGGCTGGGCGGCGGCGATCATCCTGATCGGCTGCATCGGCATGCTGGTGCGCGCCCACCAGATGATCACCGATCTGGCGCTGCTCGCCGGTTGCGCGATGATGCTGTACGGTTTTGCGCAAAGTCAGGAGCGCGTCAAACGCGCCGGCTTGCTCATCGGTACCGGCATGGGTATCGGCTTCATGGCGAAAGGCTTCATCGCACCGGTGCTGTTCGTGTCGATTGCCGTGCTGTTGCCCGCGCTGTTCCAGAACTGGCGCGTGCGCAATTATTTTTCCAGCTTGGGCATCGCCGCGCTGTATGCGCTGCCGTGGCTCGCCGTCTGGCCGCTGCTGCTGTACCTGCATTCCCCGCAATTGTTTGCCGACTGGGCGTGGACAAACAACACCGGCCATTGGCTGGATTATGCGAAGAGCGGCCCGAACAGGGAATCGTTCTATTACCTGAAAAACCTGCCGTGGCTGGCGTGGCCCGCCTTGCCGCTCGCGGCGTGGGCGGTATGGCAATCGCGCAAGCGGCTGGCGCAACGCGACGATCTGCATTTGCCTCTGGTCGCATTCGGCGCGATGTTCGTCACGCTCAGCTTTGTGCCGCATATCAAGGAAGTATTCGCGCTGCCGATGCTGCCGCCGATCGCCCTGCTCGCCACCGCCTCGCTGTCGTCGCTGAAACGCGGCGCGGCCAACGCGCTGGACTGGTTCGGGCTGATGACCTTCGCGCTGATCGCCATCGCAATGTGGTGGGGCTGGGCAGGTTTGCTGCTGGACAACCACGCCAAAATCACCCTGTGGCTGAAGAATTACCAGCCCGGCTTCGAGCCGGAATTCCAGACCGCGCCGTTCACCATCGCCATCATCGCCACCGTACTATGGCTGGTGCTGGTGTGGCGCGTCGGCCGCTCGATGCGCCGCGCGGTGGTGAATTGGCTATTGGGCATCACGCTGGTCTGGATACTCGCGATGACGCTGTGGCTGCCGTGGCTGGACAGCGGCAAGAGCTACCGCAACATGGTTTCGTCGCTGCAAAAAGTCATGCCAAAGCAATACCGGTGCGTCGGATACGATTACCTCGGCGACGGGCAGCGCGCCATGCTGCATTATTTCGGCAACATCATTACCCGGCACGATCCCAAATACCACTGCGACCTGCGCCTGATCCAGGGCGAAAATCTATCAAGGCCGCTGTTCGAAGAAAAGCGCTGGAAAAAAATCTGGGAAGGCAGCCGCAAGGGCGATAAAAGCGAGCATTACCGGCTGTATCGGAAGATCGAGAAATAACGGGGTAGGGTGCATGGAATGCAACCTACTACCTTGTTTAAAGAATTTGTGCCGCTTCCTCGAAAGACAGGCGCGGATTGCGCGGGAACAGCTTGCTGCTGTCGCCGTAGCCGAGATTGATCACGAAGTTGGATTTGATCTTGGTGCCCGCAAAAAACTCCTGATCCACTTTCTCGTTGTCGAAACCGGACATCGGCCCCGCGTCGAGACCGAGCGCGCGGGCGGCGATCAGCAGGTAAGCGCCCTGCAGCGTGCCGTTGCGGAACGCGGTGGTGTCGAT
>JACREB010000173.1 GCA_016218475.1 Nitrosomonadales bacterium
GTGTCACATAGCGATCAAGGGATGCAGTGCAAGGCAAAATCGGGTGAAAAAGCGGAGTTTACATAGCGTAAATGAGCATTTTGAGCCCGATTTTAACGCCGCAATGCGCCCTTCAGCGCTATGTGACACAGTAAGATTAAATAAC
Source organism: Nitrosomonadales bacterium (assembly GCA_016218475.1). Classification (GTDB taxonomy): domain Bacteria; phylum Pseudomonadota; class Gammaproteobacteria; order Burkholderiales; family Gallionellaceae; genus Gallionella. Next base: position 146 of record JACREB010000173.1, read on the forward strand.
ATCTTCCGCCATCGCGGCAAGCTGCTCGGCCTGGTGCTCGGACATCAGCGCACCGGTGAGTTCGCCGATATCGCCGTCCATGATTGCATCCATTTTATACAGCGTGAGATTGATGCGGTGGTCGGTGACGCGGCCTTGTGGGAAATTGTAGGTGCGGATGCGTTCGGAGCGGTCGCCGCTGCCGACCAGGCTCTTGCGCGTCGCGGCGATTTTGGCGTTTTGTTCGCGCACCTGCGCGTCCATGATGCGCGCCGCCAGCACGCGCATCGCCTGCGCCTTGTTCTGGTGCTGCGAGCGGCCATCCTGGCATTCGACTACCACGCCGGTCGGCAGGTGGGTTATGCGCACCGCGGAATCGGTCTTGTTGATGTGCTGCCCGCCTGCGCCGCTGGCGCGGAACGTGTCGATGCGCAAATCGGCGGGGTTCAGCACCACGTCGTTCACTTCGTCCACTTCCGGCATGATTGCGACGGTACAGGCCGAGGTGTGGACGCGGCCTTGCGTTTCGGTGGCAGGAACGCGCTGCACGCGATGCGCGCCGGATTCGAATTTCAGCACCGAGTATGCGCCCTGTCCGGCAATGCGCGCGATGATTTCCTTGTGGCCGCCCATTTCGCCGGGGCTCTCCGAAATGACCTCGACCTGCCAGCGCTTGCGTTCGGCAAAGCGCGAATACATGCGGAACAGGTCACCGGCGAACAACGCCGCCTCGTCGCCGCCGGTACCGGCGCGCACTTCAAGAAATACGTTGCGGTCATCGTTGGGGTCTTTGGGTAGCAATTGCTTTTGCAATTCGCCGTCGAGTTGCGCCAGCCGCTCCTGCCCTTGCTTGATTTCGGCTTCGGCGAACTCCTTCATTTCCGTGTCGCCCGCCATCCCTTCCGCGGTCGCAATGTCGGCCTCGCAGGTCTTGTAGGCATGGTACAGCGACACCACCGGCTCCAGCTCGGCGCGTTCGCGGCTGAGCTTGCGGAACGTGTCCATGTCCTTCGTGGCTTCTTCGGTACACAGCAACTGTTCGACTTCGAGCAGGCGCTCGCTCAGTTGAGCGAGTTTGGCGGCGATATTGGGCTTCATTCCAAATTGTCCATTAAGCGAAATCGGTACTGGAAAACCGTTCGTGGTGAGCCATTCGGCTGTCGCTCAGGACAGGCTTGTCGAACCATGAACGGCCCTTCGACAAGCTCGGGGCGAACGGAATCTGGAATCATTCGTCTGGGTGCAGGTGATACAGCCGGTGAATCACATCGAGAAACACCTCGCGGTCGCCGCCATTCACCTGGTTCAGCGCGTGGGTCGGCGCGTGCAGGAATTTGTTGGTCAGGCCGCTGCTCATCGCCTCCAGAACATGCTCCGGACTCTCGCCCTTGGCCAGCATGCGCAATGCTTTTTCCATTTCGTGGCGGCGGTTGCGCTCGGCATGGTCGCGCAAGGCGCGAATGGTCGGCACCATCTCGCGCGATTCCATCCAGTGCACAAAATCCGATACGCTGGAATCGATGATGACCTCCGCTTCCTTGACCGCGCCCTGACGCGCGCCGAGGCCTTCCTTGACTACTTCAGCGATATCGTCCACGGTGTACAGGAATACGTCGCTCAATTCCGCGACTTCGGCTTCCACGTCGCGCGGCACGGCCAGGTCGACGATGAACAGCGGGCGATGCTTGCGCGTTTTGAGTGCGCGCTCCACCATACCTTTGCCGAGGATCGGAAGCGGGCTGGCAGTGCAGGTGACGATGATGTCGTGATGCGCGATCTGCTCCGGCAATTCGTTCAGCGTGATCGCGTGGCCGTTGATGCGCCGCGCCAGCACATGGGCGCGTTCCAGCGTGCGGTTGGCGACGGTGATACGCTTGGGTGAACGCGCCGCAAAATGCACCGCGTTGAGTTCGATCATCTCGCCCGCGCCGATGAACAGCACGCTTTGTTCTGAAATGCTCGGAAAAATCCGCTCGGACAGCCGCACCGCCGCCGCCGCCATCGACACCAGATTCGCGCCGATCTCGGTCTGGGTGCGCACATCCTTGGCGACCGAGAAGGTGCGCTGGAATAATTTATGCAGCAGAAAACCCAATGTACCGGCCTCTTCGGCCTGGCGCACCGCCTGCTTCATCTGCCCGAGAATCTGCGGTTCTCCCAGCACCATCGAGTCCAGCCCGCTGGCGACGCGGAACGAATGTTTCACCGCCTGCTCGCGCTGCAACGTGTAGAGATAGGGATCGATGTCCTTGCGGGCCAGATGATGGTATTGCGCCAGCCAATCGATGGCATGATCGGGCTGCACGGCGTTGCAGTAAAGCTCCATGCGGTTGCAGGTGGACAGGATCGCCGCCTCTTTCGCTGCACCGTTTTCCACCAGATCGCGCAGCGCGCCCTCCATCCCGTCCGCATTGAATGCGACCTGCTCGCGCACGGCAAGCGGCGCGGTTTGATGGTTAATGCCAAAGGCGAACAACTGCATCTTGGTATTTGGCGGATGACAGACTAAAAAGGATGCAAATTATAGTCGCAACGGCGGGGCAATACCATCTGCACTGCCCGACCCCGCCCCAAAATCGCGCAGTAGATTTATGTCGCTATGTATAATTGCGCCCATACATGGCCGACCTTCTCTTCAAAACTCTCTTCCGCCTGCTTGCGCTGTTGCCGCTGGGCGTGCTGCATGGCCTAGGGGCGTTGCTCGGAAGAATGACTTACGCAATCTCCGCGCAGTATGCCGCGCGCGCCAGGGAGAATTTGCAACAGTCCGATCTGGCGCCCGATAAAACCCGATACCGGAACATACTGTCCGCAACCATTGCGGAAGCGGGCAAAAGCCTGGCGGAATTGCCATGGATATGGGTGCGGCCCTATGGTGAGGTGGTCGGCAAGGTGCGCGAATGCATCGGGCTGGAGCACATCGTAGCGGCACTAGCACGCGGCAAGGGCATCATTTTCCTCACGCCGCATCTGGGCTGTTTTGAAATCTCCGCGCTGTATGCCGCACAGCGCGTGCCGATTACCGTGTTGTATCGCCCGCCCAAACTCGGCTTTCTGGAAGGCGTGATGCGCAGCGGCCGCGAACGCGGCCAGGCCAGGCTGGCGAAAGCCGATGTCGGCGGTGTGCGGCTGCTCTACAAGGCGCTCAAGCGCGGCGAAGCCATCGGCCTGTTGCCCGACCAGGTTCCCGACCGGGGCGAAGGTGAGTGGGCGGATTTTTTCAACCGCCCCGCCTACACCATGACGCTGGCCGGCCGGCTGGCTGAAAACAGCGGGGCGACGGTGTTGATGGCCTATTCCGAACGATTGCCGCACGGCGAGGGTTATGTGATCCATGTCGATCCGCTGCCGCTGGATTTTGCCGCACCCGTGCCGCGGCAGATCAACACGGCGCTGGAGGGCGCGATCCGGGCATGCCCGGCGCAATACCTGTGGAGTTACAATCGCTATAAAATCCCGCGCGGCGTACAGCCCCCCGCGACAACTTCATAACGAGCATGATGGCCAGGATCGGTATTTTCTTAATGTGGCTGCTGCATTTCCTGCCCTTGCCGCTGCTGGCTAAAGTGGGCAATGCGCTGGGCATGTTGCTGTACTGGTTTGCGGGAGAGCGGCGCCTTGTTGCCGCCACCAACCTGCGGCTGTGTTTTCCGGAGTTGCCGGAGCCTGAGCGCAGGGTATTGGCAAAGAAGAATTTTCAGGCTTTCGCGCGCAGTTTTCTGGAGCGAGGCGTGCTGTGGTGGTCATCTCGGCAACGTATTCAATGCCTGATACATGTAGAAGGGCATGACCATCTGCAAAAACTGGCCGGACAACCGGTGATCCTGCTGGTGCCGCATTTCGTCGCGCTGGATGTCGGCTGGTCGTGGCTTACGCAACAGGACAATCTGGTCAGCGTGTATTCCAACCAGAAGAATCCGTATTTTCACAAGAAACTGTTGGGCGGGCGTTTGCGTTTCGGCGCTTCTCAGCTTTATTCGCGGCAACAGGGCTTGCGCCCCATCGTCAAGGCAATGAACGCGGGCTTGCCGTTTTATTACCTGCCGGATCAGGATCTGGCGACAAAAGACGGCGTTTTTGTGCCATTCTTCGGCGTGCAGGCCGCCACGCTGACTACCGTGCCGCGCCTTGCGGGAATGACCGGCGCCAAAGTTGTACCGCTCATTATAAGAATACTTCCGGATGGTGCGGGCTATGAGTTAAAGTTCTATCCGGCCTTGGAAAATTACCCGACCGGCGATGTGGCCGCAGACACGCGCCGCATGAACGAATTCATCGAACAGCGCGTGCGCGAAATGCCGGAGCAATATTTCTGGCTGCATAAACGGTTCAAGACGCGCCCGGAAGGCGAGACAAAGTTTTATTAGCTGGTAGCTCGTAGCCTGCAGCTTGTGGCTTGTAGCTTGTAGCAAAACCGGGTTTGGCTACCCGCTACTAGTATAACAACACATAAATAACGAAACATGCATTATACTGTCGTACGCCCACCCCATGACGAGGAGCCAGCCATGCGACAGACCGAACTGCATCTTACCGACGAGGATCGAGAATTGATCGAATCATATCGTGCCA
>JACREB010000169.1 GCA_016218475.1 Nitrosomonadales bacterium
GTGGCTATTCCCGCCCCGGATGCTTCGCAACGCCGTGTCATAGCCACCACCCTACGGATGCTATTTAACGCGTTGATAATAATATATAAACACAAAATTCTTGTCATTTTTTGACATCATTTGACTGATAAGTGACTAAGCTGTTTAACCAATTTGTGCGATTAGATTGCAGAGCTTTGTTGAGAGGGTTTCATGCCATTCATTCGTGTGCTCCCGTGCCTGCTCCTGATGTCCTCATTTGCCGCTTATGCTTTACCTTACAGCGTATATACGGACATTGGCCTCAACCGGTATCATGATGCCGAAAAGACCATTGAGCAAAGCATTAAAAAACCTGAGGAAGCCGACGCATCGGCGCTGGCTCCGCTTTGTTATGTCTACGCGAGGCTGAAGCGCTACGGGAAGCTGTTTGAATGCACGGATAAACTGGATTTGCGGATCAAGGCGGGAGATAACAAGCACACTGACTCCATGTTTGCACCATCCCCCATCGAGGCGCTGCCAGACACACTCAGGGCAGTCGCCAGCCTGGAATTAGGCGATCCGAACGATGCGATAGAAAAGGGGCGCAAGGCCTATGCGCTGATCCGGGAATCAGGGGTGGGCGCGGTATTCCCTCCAGTCGCCTTCCGTGTCGAATTGCTGCCCGTTCTGGCCATCGCTTCAGTCATGGCCAACAAGCGCGAAGATGCCGAGAAGTATCTTGCAACCTTGTTGGCAACCGATGTGCCCTACATTGGAGGCCAGCAATTCAGGAATATGAAAGATGTCGGTCTTGCCAAGGTGTATCTCGCGCTCGGCAACCATGAGAAGGCGCACGAATTCCTCAAGAAAGGGGAACATGACGTCTTTTCGCGGACAGTCGTCGACAGTTTCATAGGAGGCGGTGGTGACAGTGTCAGCACCTTCTACAACCTGCCGAAATACCTGATGCTGGGCAAGGTGCTGCTTGAGACCGGCAAGCTCAAGGAGGCGCGCGAAACGCTGGATGCGTTGATCGGCCACAAACGCGTGGGAGAACAGCCGGATATATACTGGGTTGCCCTGACAGAGCGGGGGCGGCTCGCGGAAAGGGAATCCGACCCCAAGGCTGCCGATTATTACCGCCGGGCGATCGAGGTGATCGAGCAACAGCGATCCTCCATCAATACCGAAGCCGCAAAAATAGGTTTTGCGGGCGACAAACAGAAGGTTTATTCCCGCGCGATCGACCTCCTGTTTCAGGCTGGAAGGTATGCGGAGGCTTTCGAGTATATCGAGCGATCCAAGTCGCGCTCGCTCGTTGATATGCTGGCAGGAAAGAAGGATTTTACCCTTGCCGGGACAGACTCCGAGAAGACAAAACTTGTCCTTGCCCGGCTCGACCAGGCGGATAGCAATGCACGCCTGCTAACTGCTGCCCCCGCCCCCGACATGGGCATGGAGTATCGCAATCTGGAAACGGCGCGACGTGAAATCCAGGCAACCGCGCCGGAACTTTCCACGCTGGTGACCGTGAGTTCGGTACCAACGCCTGAAATCCAGGGCCTGCTCGCCGATGATGAGCAACTGATCGAATATTATTATCAGGGCGATACGCTATTCATCTTCGTTATTGATAGGCGCGCTGTCCGGGCAGTCAAACTCGACGCATCGGGCTTGGCGCAACTGGCGAGGCAATTCAGCGACAGCGTCGGGAATCCGTCAAGCACCAACTGGCCTGCCCTCGCCAAGACGCTTTATGCCCGTCTGGTGGAACCTGTAAAACCGTTCATATCCGGCAATAAACTGCTTGTCGTTGCACACGGGGCTTTGCACTATATGCCGTTCAACGTGCTGATGCATCAGGATGGCAGCATGCTCATCGAGCATTACACGATACGCATCTTGCCTTCAGCCAGTATTTTAAAGTTTCTCAAGCCGATAATCAGGCAGAACGCTTCGCCGATCCTCGTAATCGGCAACCCTGATCTTGGGGATCAGAAATTGAATCTTGCTTTTGCCGAAAACGAGGCCAAGGCGGTAGCCGGCCAGATGCCGGGGTCACGGTTACTGCTGCGCAAGGACGCGACTGAGAGCAATTTCCGCAATGCGGCAAGCCTGTTTAGCCACATTCATTTTGCCACGCATGGCAAATTTCAGGCAGAGTCTCCCCTTGATTCCGGTTTATACCTGGCGGCGGATGGTGAAAACGACGGTATGCTGCATGTGACCGAGCTTTATTCGATGCAAATAAACGCGGATATGGTGACGCTATCAGCCTGTGAAACCGGCCTTGGCAAAATAAGCAATGGCGATGATGTTGTCGGCCTGGCGCGAGGCTTTTTATTTGCCGGCGCACGCTCCGTTGTTTCCAGTTTGTGGAGCGTGGATGACCGGGCGACATCGGAATTGATGTTGGCGTTTTACCAGAATTTAAAGAGCAACTCAAAGCCGGAAGCGCTACGGGAAGCCCAGTTAAAAACACTTGTCACCCTTCCCCACCCGTTTTTTTGGGCTGCGTTCCAGTTAACTGGCAGAGCCGACTAGAAAGATGGTCGGAGGATGATGAGCAATCAATGTGTTAATTTGCCATCCCTTCGGCATGCTCAGGGCGAACGGACTTGTTCAGCGTTTCTTTTAACCCAAATAGTTCATTAGAGAAATTCGCCTACCCTCCAATTACAGCATTGTCTTTGTGGGAGCGGCTTTAGCCGCGATTGCCCTGTCATCCACTGCACGATCTGTCGCGGCTAAAGCCGCTCCCACATATTGGGCACCAATGGATTGTCCGGGTTAATCTTACTGTGTCACATAGCGCTGAAGGGCGCATTGCGGCGTTAAAATCGGGCTCAAAATGCTCATTTACGCTATGTAAACTCCGCTTTTTCACCCGATTTTGCCTTGCACTGCATCCCTTGATCGCTATGTGACA
>JACREB010000170.1 GCA_016218475.1 Nitrosomonadales bacterium
ATTTGGCGAAGAGCACCGAGCGCGTTGCCGCCATGTCCGAAGAAAATGCCGGTGCGGCGCAAAGTTTGCTGGAGCTGGCGAATGCGCTGGAAAGCAAGGCCGCGCAGGTGAGGGGCGCGGTGGAAGTGTTCAGGGTTTAATTAGCTGGTAGCTTGTAGCCTGTAGCTCGTAGTGGAAATACGTGTAGGTTGGGTTAGGCGCGGTTTTTTGCGCCGTAACCCAACAAAAGCCGGTTTGAAGATAGGGTTTGTTGGGTTACGCGATGCCCCTCACCTCAATCCTCTCCCGCCTGCGGGAGAGGAGGCAAACGTGAAAAACGCTTGTTGTTTCCTGCCGCTAACCCAACCTACTTGGCTTGAGAGCAAGGCCGCGCAGGTGAGGGGCGCGGTGGAAGTGTTCAGGGTGTAGATGATGAATGTAGGTCGGGCTATGCCCGACATGGTGGGCACAGCCCACCCTACGGGTTCCGGCTCATCCGGTTCGGGGGAGCGATGAATCTCAATAAAAAAATCACCTTGTTTTCGGTGGGGCTGGCCACGGTCATGATTGTCGTGCTGACCGTGGTCAGCCTGTTGTCGTTCCGCCAGTTTTCCGTCATGTCCGCGCGGGCGCATGTTCGCTCTACGGCAGAAATCATTCGCGTCAGCCTGACCGAGGATATGGTCAATGGCATGATTGCCAAGCGCGATGGGCTGTTGCGTCGCCTCGGCGAGGTGGAGGGCCTGCAATCGGTGCATATAGCGCGCGGCGAGAATGTCGTGCGCCAGTTCGGCAAGGGATTGGACGAAGAAAATGCGACAGACGACATCGAAACCAAGGTGCTGCAAACCGGCCAACCCCATTTTGAGGTGGTGAGCGAATTAACCGGGCCGATATTTCGCGGCACTATCCCGTTTATAGCCACGCGCAAGGGGAACCCGGTCTGCATGCAGTGCCACAATGTGGCCGAAGGTGCGGTGCTGGGAGCGGTGACGGTCACCATGTATATCGGGCATCTCAAGGATAACGCCGTATTTGTCTCGATCATCATGGTGGCATCGGTCGCATTCTTCATGGTGTTGATGCTGTATTTCTTCCGCCGCCTGGTCAAGCCGATGATTATCACGGCGAACGATGTGCAGGATGCGGTGAGCCACGCGGCCAACGGCGATTTTCATGCCAACATCCAGCAGCGCACCAATGACGAAATCGGGCAGGTCGCGCAGGATGTTAATAAGCTGATGGCGTTCCTGCATAAGGGATTGAGCACCATCCGCGAGGATGTGGCGCAACTGCTCAAACACAAGCCGCCCGAAGAACAGGGCAATCTGTTGAATTCAACCATAGGCATGGTGCAGGGGCTGATAGACGCGCAGCAATTCAAGCAGGCGATCGAGGAGGACGAATCCAGAACGGAAATTTACCGGCGGCTTGCTGCCGTGGTGCGCGGACGTTTCGGCATTCCCAATTTCTCGATCTACGAAGTGCAGGCCGGCGCGAACCAGATGGTTCCCATCACGGTGGATGGGGAATTCGGCGCTGCCTGCCGCTGGTGCGACCCGCAAATTCTGGCGCGTTCGGAAACCTGCCGCACGCGGCGCACCGGGCATTTGATCGATTCAACGGAATCGCCGGGAATTTGCTACGCTTTCCAGCCTCCCGAAGGCGGGCGGAAATATTGCCACGCCTGCTTTCCCGTCATCCAGTCCGGCATGGTCGGCAGCGTGCTGCAACTGGTGATCGGGCAGGAGGACGCGGGGCGCATCAGGGAGATTATTCCCTACATCAATGTTTATTTGCGCGAGGCGGCGCCGGTGATCGAGGCAAAACGCCTGATGGACACCCTGCGCGAATCCAATCTGCGCGATGCCATGACCGGATTGCATAACCGGCGCTTCCTCGAAGAATATGCCGAAACACTGGTGGCCTCCACGCAGCGGCGCAATAGCCGGATGACGATCCTGATGCTCGATCTCGACTACTTCAAGATGGTCAACGACACCTACGGGCATGATGCCGGAGATACCGTGCTCAAGGCATCGGAAACCTCAGGGACAGACCACTTTTCCCGCTGCTCACTTGTCCACCACCAGTGCCATCGGGGTCAGCATCGCAATCATTTGCCCACTTCCCAGTCTTCCAGTTTCAGCCCGGCAATACGTGAAAATTCACCCGTGTTGTGCGTTACCAAAATACAGTCATTGGCCAGCGCAATAGCGGCAATCTGCAAATCATAGGGGCCGATGGGAGTGCCTTTTCGCGACAGATCGGCACGAATGTCACCAAAAATCCGCGCGGTTTCGCCATCGAAAGCAAAGCTCACAAAATCAGGAAAAAGCGTTTTCAGTAGCTTCAGATTTTCTTCACACCGCGCACTCTTGTACGCACCGTAATACAGCTCCGCCTTCACCACATCGCACAATGCAATTTGCGATGGCGGACAAGCGGACAGTCTGGTCTTGACGATGGATGGTGCCGGATTGAGGTGATGTATCCAGACATTGGTATCCGGCAGGTACAGCATTATTTCAGTTCCAGCCGTTGCTCATACTCACCCTGTGGCTCACGAACCAATTGCTCGCCCTGCCATGCTCCCGCCGTGCGCGCCCACACGCTATTTGCATCAGCTTGTTTAGCATCTTTTCTTTCTGCCGCCTCGTCCAACAGGATCAAGACTCTGACTGGTTGGCCTTCTACCAAATGAAGAGTCTTGGGCACGGCGATCTGACCATGTTCAAGTTGTGAGTTGAATTCGATAGCTTGCATGATGACCTCCTTAGGTTTGCGGCGAATTCCCTGCTGCTAGTTTATATCAAATGGGCTGGTGAGCGAAATCAATGGGGGCAGTGTCGATTGATATTAAAATCGTCTTAATCTTACTGTGTCACATAGCGATCAAGGGATGCAGTGCAAGGCAAAATCGGGTGAAAAAGCGGAGTTTACATAGCGTAAATGAGCATTTTGAGCCCGATTTTAACGCCGCAATGCGCCCTTCAGCGCTATGTGACA
>JACREB010000174.1 GCA_016218475.1 Nitrosomonadales bacterium
CAAAATGCTCATTTACTACATGTAAACTCCGCTTTTTGCGAGTTGGGCGGCAACGGCAAGCCGCCCATCCCTGCTTGACCCGCTTCGCCCGATTTTGCCTTGCACTGCATCCCTTGATCGCTTTGTGACACAGTAAGATTAGGCGTGGATTCTAAACGATGAAACCTTCCAAAACCAGCAAACAATGGATGCGTGAGCATATTAACGATCCTTTCGTGAAGCTTGCGCAGAAAGAGGGCTATCGCTCGCGCGCCGCTTATAAACTCATGGAGATCGATGCCAAGGATCGCCTGCTCAAGCCCGGCACGGTGGTTGTGGATCTGGGGGCGACGCCGGGCGGCTGGTCGCAGGTGGCGGCGGGCAGGGTGGGGCGAAACGGCAAGGTGATCGCGCTGGATTTGCTGCCGCTGGATCCGCTGGCCGGGGTGGAGTTTATCCGGGGCGATTTCTGTGGCGATGCCGTGTTGAAACAATTGGAGGATTTGCTGCAAGGCAAACCTGTCGACCTTGTAATTTCCGATATGTCACCCAATATATGCGGTGTAGCCTCGGCCGATCAGGCACGCGCCATGCACCTTGCGGAACTGGCGATGGAATTCGCGCTCGAACGGTTAAAACCGGAGGGCAGTTTCCTCGTTAAGGTGTTTCAGGGCGCCGGATTCGAGGATTTTTACAAGATGATGCGCAGCCGCTTCGCAAAAGTGGTCACGCGAAAGCCGAAGGCATCGCGCGACCGGAGCAGCGAGCTGTATCTTTTGGGTACCAAAAAACTGTAGGGTGGGCCGCGCCCACCATGCCTGTCCTGAGCCTGTCGAAGCGGTCGGACATAGCCCGGCCTACTTTATTCCCAGCCTGACCGGCTGATGGCTTGCTCTTGAGTAATCGGGCAATACATAGTCTAATGAACGACCTCGGCAACCGTGGTATTGCCGCTTAAGGAGCTATTTTGAATAACATGTTTAAAAGTATTGCGATCTGGCTGGTTGTGGCCCTGGTGCTGATGACCGTCTTCAATCAATTCAACACACGCCAGCAGCAGGCCCCGCAGTCGCAACTCGACTACTCGCAATTCCTCGAGGAAGTGAAGCAAGGCCATATCGCCAGGGTGACCATCGAGGGGCGCACCCTTAAGGCGACGACTACCGACGGCAAGCGTATTACCAGCTATGCGCCGAGCGACTTGTGGATGGTTTCAGACCTGCTGAAAAACGGTGTGATCATCGAGGCCAAGCCGGAGGAAGAACAGTCCTTCCTGATGAATATTTTCATTTCGTGGTTCCCGATGGTCTTGCTGATCGGCGTGTGGATATTCTTCATGCGCCAGATGCAGGGCGGCGGCAAGGGCGGCGCGTTCTCATTCGGCAAGTCGCGCGCGCGCATGCTGGACGAGAACAAGGAACGCTTCACGTTCGCCGATGTGGCGGGCTGCGATGAAGCCAAGGAAGAAGTATCCGAACTGGTGGATTTTTTGCGCGATCCGGGCAAATTCCAGAACCTCGGCGGGCGTATTCCGCGCGGCGTGCTGCTGGTGGGCAGTCCGGGTACCGGCAAGACGCTGCTGGCGAAAGCGATTGCCGGCGAAGCCAAGGTGCCGTTCTTCTCGATCTCCGGCTCCGATTTTGTGGAGATGTTTGTCGGTGTCGGCGCGGCACGTGTGCGCGATATGTTCGAGCAGGCCAAGAAACATTCCCCGTGCATCGTGTTCATCGACGAAATTGACGCGGTTGGCCGTCAGCGTGGCGCGGGTCTCGGCGGAGGCAACGACGAGCGCGAGCAGACGTTGAATGCGTTGCTGGTGGAAATGGATGGCTTCGAGGGCGCCAGCGGCGTGATCGTCATCGCCGCGACCAACCGCCCCGACGTGCTCGACCCGGCGTTGTTGCGCCCGGGACGTTTCGACCGCCAAGTGGTCGTGCCGTTGCCGGATATCCGCGGGCGCGAACAGATTCTGGTGGTGCATATGCGCAAGGTGCCGGTTGCCCCGGACGTGAAGGCCGATATTTTGGCGCGCGGCACACCGGGATTTTCCGGCGCCGACCTGGCGAATCTGGTGAACGAAGCGGCGCTGTTCGCGGCGCGGCGCACCAAGCGTTTCGTCGAAATGGACGACTTCGAGGCGGCCAAGGACAAAATCATGATGGGCGCGGAACGCCGTTCGATGATCATGCCGGAAGAAGAGCGGCGCAACACCGCCTACCACGAATCCGGCCACGCGGTGGTCGCCAAACTGCTGCCCAAGACCGACCCGGTGCACAAGGTGACCATCATCCCGCGCGGGCGCTCGCTCGGCCTGACCATGCAACTGCCCGCGGAAGACCGTTACAGCATGGACAAGAACCGCATCCTCGATACGATCACCGTGCTGTTCGGCGGGCGCATCGCCGAAGAAATTTTCATGCACCAGATGACCACAGGAGCCTCCAACGATTTCGAGCGAGCCACCGGTATGGCGCGCAAGATGGTCACCCAATGGGGCATGTCGGACGCGCTTGGAACCATGGTGTATGGCGAAAACGAGGGCGAGATATTTCTGGGGCGCTCGGTCACCACGCACAAGAATATTTCCGAGGCGACCATGCAGCAAGTTGATGCCGAGATTCGCCGTATCATCGACCAGCAGTATGCGCTGGCGCGCCGTCTGATCGAAGAGAACCGCGACAAGATCGAGGCAATGGCAAAGGCCTTGCTGGAATGGGAAACTCTCGATAGCGACCAGGTCAACGATATCATGGCCGGCAACGCGCCGCGCCCCCCCAAGCCAACCCAAAGCACCCAGTCGCCACCACAGCCGCCGCAGGATGCCGCACCGGTCACGCCTGCCACGACCCCAACACAACCAAGCAGCTTGTAGCTTGCAGCGGGTAGCTTGTAGCAAAATCTGGGTTGGCTACCCGCTACCGGCTACTAGCTACCAGCTAGAATGCTCCTCCTCTGCGGCAAATTCCAACTCAACCTGATGCGCCCGCTGGTGATGGGCATCGTCAACGTCACACCCGATTCATTCTCCGACGGAGGCCAGCATTTGCGGCGCGATGCTGCCGTCGCTCATGCGCAACAACTCATCGCCGAGGGCGCGGATATAATCGACATCGGCGGCGAGTCCACACGCCCCGGCGCGCAGCCGGTCAGCGTTCAGGAAGAGCTGGATCGCGTGCTGCCCGTCATCGAAAGTTTGCGCGGCACACCTGTGCCGATCTCGATAGATACTTGCAAATCGCAGGTGATGCAGGCAGCCATTGCAGCCGGTGTGCAGATGGTCAACGATATCAATTCATTGCAGGATGCAGCCGCGATGAATGCGGTAGCCGCCGGAAATGTTGCCGTATGCCTGATGCACAGGCAAGGCGACCCGCAAACCATGCAGGCGAAGCCCTATTATCAGGATGTCGTGGCGGAAGTCCGCGAGTTTCTGCGCGGGCGTATTGCCGCTGCCGAAGCCGCCGGAATCGGGCGCGAGCGCATCGTGATCGATCCGGGTTTTGGCTTTGGCAAGACACTGGCGCATAATCTCGCCTTGTTGCGCGGGCTGGAAAAGCTGGCCGGGCTTGGCGTGCCGGTGCTGGCGGGGCTGTCGCGCAAGTCCATGCTGGGCGCGCTGACCGGGCAGGATGTTGAACATCGTGTACATGCCAGCGTGGCGGCGGCATTGCTCGCCGTGCAGCACGGCGCGAGCATCGTGCGCGTACATGATGTGCGCGCGACAGTGGATGCTTTGAAAGTTTGGAATGCGGTGAATGGGGTGAGCCACGAACAATTGTTTGGCCATCTCACTGAAGATAATTTCACGGCTCAGGAAGCTGCCGAATATCTGGATGTTTCGATGTCAACTTTTCGGCGGTTTGTCGCGAGTGGAAAGCTGAATCCAAGTTCCACGGTTGGCCGGAATCAGATGTTCGCCGTTGCCGATTTGAAGGCATTCAAAAAGGCTCTAAAAATAGCGCATGGCTGAGGCCATGCTACACACAGTTATCCAATTTGAGGGTGAAACGCCCATTGAGGAAGCTGTGTTTATCTGGAAGGAGTCGGCTGCCGATTTTGCTGTCGGCCTGATTGGAGCCAAAAACCGGCGGATGGGATGCCGGGCAACGGCGACATTCGATGGAAATGCATCCAGGTTGCCGGGCTTCATGGCTGCCTGACTACGCGTTATGAGTGGCCGCTTGCAGTAAGCAAGAAATTGAACATGGCGTTCGGCTGTGTGCCAATTGCCGCCATTGCTCTATCTTAAAATAAGCTGCGGTCCAGCTTCGGAATTGAACCGAGCCACTCAAAGTATGGTATTAGTCACTTATCAGTTAAATGATGTCAAAAAATGACAAGAATTTTGTGTTTATATATTATCAACGCGTTAAATAGCATCCGTAGGGTGGTGGCTATGACACGGCGTTGCGAAGCATCCGGGGCGGGAATAGCCACCTCACACCCGCTCCCGCAAACGGCCGGCTTCGCCAGTAACGTGTCGCGGGATGTGGTGGCTATGACACGGCGTTGCGAAGCATCCGGGGCGGGAATAGCCACCTCACACGGGTGCCCGGCCAAAAGCTTTTCGGACCCGCTCCCGCAAACGGCTGGC
>JACREB010000015.1 GCA_016218475.1 Nitrosomonadales bacterium
CGATCACCGCCGAAGTTGATGCCTGGCAGTTGCGCCGTAACACGGAGCAACGTGGCATCGAGTGGAAGTTCACCCGGCAGGATGCGGATACAAAAATGGCTCGGCATTATGTTTCGTAATTAATGGGTTTATATACTAGCCCTGTTACGAGAATAGTATTCATTAAATGACGTGGCTCGGTGAATGTGTTGGATGTGACTCTATCATGCTGTTTTGTGACTGACTTCCAAATTTGATACAGCAACCAAATTCCCGTTCAACCCAGATTGTTCATTAGAACAACACCTCATTGAAAAATAAGGAAAATCTCTAATGGATTCCATTAGAAACCCATTCAAAACAGGCGTTTTATGGCCTAATGGACAATCTGGGTTCAAGCAACGGGGTCTATGAACATAGAATGCACGCTACCAGCAAAGCACAGTATTAACAATATGCCGAAATATAGGCAATCCATATAGGTCGCGCACCCTGATACCGAATTAGGCATACCTGAATTCAATTTTGCAGACTTTTTTCAAGTCTACAGTTTGTTTGGCTTGCCATAAATCGTAATTGTCTTGCATCGTCAACCAGCTTTCGGGGGAACGTCCCAATGCTTTGGAGAGACGAAGCGCCATTTCCGGACTCACGCCGCTGGTTTCGTTCAATACGCGGTTAAGGGTCGATGCGGCAACGCCCAATTTCAGGGCAAGTTCCCTGCAACTGATTCCATTGGGCGCGAGGTAGACCTCTTGAATAAACGCGCCGGGGTGTGGTGGATTGTGCATAGCCATTAGTGATAATCCTCATAATCTAAAATAAGTGCGTTGCCATTTTCAAACTCGAATGTGACGCGCCAGTTACCGTTTACCCATATCGACCAGCGCCCACGCTCGCTTCCTTTTAGCGGGTGAAGACGGAAGCCTGGGATATCCATGTCTTCGATGGTTTGAGCGGTATCGAGTGCAACCAACTGCATTTTGAGGCGATTCGCATGTGCCGGTTGGATTCCAGCCAGACTGCCAGACTCAAAGTATTTCCGCAGGCCTTTATGGCGAAACGATGTAATCATGCGGGCATGATAGCGTGTTGCGCTGTGCGCAACAAGAGCCAAGTTTTAGAATCAAACGACTGCTGCTTTGTCGTGCCAATCCGGGTTTGGTGTAAAGCCAAGCAGGTTAGGCGGCAGTATCTGCCATGTGCCGCTCAAGCAACACCATCGCCTGTTCGAGATTATCGGCGGCCTGCGCGCTGAGCGCATCCCCCAGTTCGAAGCTGTAGCCGCGGATGGCGAGCAGGTAGGTATTGGGCGGTAAATGGCCGTTGATCTGCTGGCCGGTCGCCAGCAGCGCGGACGGCGAAACGGCATGGGTGGTGACGCTGTGGTCGGTTTGTGCGGCAAGCGGTTCGAAGGCGTAGGGTTCTGCACCGCTGGCGGCGGCGTCGATGAAGATCACTTCCTCGCGACCGAGCAGGTCCAGCACATATTCGATCTGTAACTGGAAGTCGGTCAGCAGTTCCGTGTCCGGCAGTTGCAGGGTTTGCAGGCGCTCGATGCACAGCGGGCCGAGCGCGTCGTCCCCACGGCTGGGGTTGCCGATGCCGATGATGAGCCTCGGCGCGACGGTTTCATTCATTATGGCGACCCTGCCACAAGCTACCCGCCCAACCGTTCGTGGTGAGCTTGTCGAACCACCGGATATTCACCCACAGCCCTTCGACGAGCTCAGGGCGAACGGTTTTTTCATAAGGAGCATTGAACTCCTACAGGGTTGTTTGATTTTTGAAGTGGAAACGGCCTCAGCCATCACGCGCGAGCGTGTCGATCTGCTTGCCTTCCGCATCCAGCAACTCAACCTCAAGCGGCATCTTGCCCAGCGCGTGGGTGGCGCAGGACAGGCAGGGGTCGAAGGCGCGGATCGCGACCTCGATATGGTTGAGCAGGCCTTCGGTGAGCTTGCGCCCGTCGATGAATTGCCGTGCCACCTGGCGAACCGCTTCGTTCATCGCCTGATTGTTGTGCGTGGTGGAGACGATCAGGTTGCAGCGGATGATCTGGTCGTTGTCGTCCACCTTGTAATGGTGGATCAGCGTGCCGCGCGGCGCTTCGATCACACCGACGCCGCGCGCTTGGCGTTTGCCGGTGTTGACCAGATCATTGCCTTGCAGGTCGGGATCGTGCAGCAGTTCCTGGATCAGTTCGGCGGCATGCAGCATCTCGATCATGCGCGCCCAGTGGAAGCCCAGCGTCGCAACCGTTGCAGAGCCTCCGTTAAACGCCATGAACGCTTTGCGCTGCTCTTCTGCCAGCGGTGAAGGAATGAAGTCGCACTGCGTCACGCGGCTCAACGGGCCGACACGATACCAGCCGGTTTCCGGCCCGAGGCTGCGCAGGAACGGGAATTTCATGTACGACCACGGCTTCACGTCCTCGAAGATCACGTCCCAGTAGTGCGAGTAATCGTAGTGGTCGAACAGCGTATCGCCGTTCATGTCGCGTGCGCGCAGCCCGCCGTGATACAGGTCCAGCGCGCCGTCGGCGCGCACCAGGTTGAGCGTATGCGTCTTGAAAGTGCCGAAGTTGTTGTAGAGATCGAGGTTCTGTTCGAACAGTTTGCGCGCGATGTCGACCGCGTCGCGGCTCCACGCGAGGGTGCGCTCGATGTCCAGCAGCAGGTAATTGCGTTCCTCGACGCTGACGTTCTTGTTCACACCGCCGGGTATCGAGCCGGTACCGTGTACGCGCTTGCCCGCCGTGACGCGGATCACTTCCTGCCCGTATTTGCGCAGCAGCACGCCCTGTTTGGCGATCTCCGGGTAGGCGGCGGCGATGCCGACGATGTTGCGTTTGGCGACATCCGAATCGAAGCCGAACAATAAATCCGGCGAGCACAGGTGGAAGAAATGCAGCGCGTGCGATTGCAGTATCTGGCCGTAGTGCATCAACCGCCGCACCTTCTCCGCCGTCGGCGTGAGCGTGGCACCGACGATCATGTCCATCGCCTTGCTTGCGGCGATATGGTGGCTCACCGGGCAGATGCCGCACAGCCGCTGCACCATCACCGGCGCTTCCCAGTAGGGCCGCCCCTGAATGAATTTTTCGAAGCCGCGAAACTCGACGATGTGCAGCCGCACCTGATGCACGCGGTCGTTCTCGTCCAGCAGCAGCGTGACCTTGCCGTGCCCCTCGACGCGCGACACCGGCTCGATGGCGACGCGGCGCAGGTTCTCCGGGTGGGCAGCGGTTTCAAGATTGTTGGTGGTGTCGGTCATGGTTTGGTTCGCTGGGCAATTAAACAAAAGGATTGATGAGTGTCAGCCGCCCTTCAATGACTTGTTCATGTCGCATGTCTTCTGTGTAGAGTGTGGCGCTTCCTGTATGGAGTGCTGCGGCGACAATCAGGCTGTCGTAATGACCAAAGCCGTAGCGCTCAGCCAGCGCCCAAGCGGAGCGGATTTCGCTGAGGCCGACATCGGCCAGTTGCACCAGCCGGAGCATGGCCGATAAATGTTCGTCGATTTTGCCCGGAGACCACTGTAATTTCCGGTGCAATACGTGGCTGCATTCGTTGATGACCTGCGTTGAAATCCATGGGCTGGCCTCAATCAGGGCTGCGGCAATGCGACTTTTTTTATCATCATCGCCCAGAGCGTAGAGCACGATATTGCTGTCCAGAAAAACGGGCATTTCAGCCCCGCGCTCCGTCATGCAGTTCATCCCGGCTGGGGATGGGCTTACCCTCCCAGTGGATACGGGCACTGGAGATTTTGGCGAGCGTCGCTTCCCGTTCTTGCTGCGCACCCGCTTCATCAGCTTGGTAATGACGGGTCTTGATGAAGTCGATGAAGTCGATCACCTCCTGCGCTTTGACGACAGGCAAGTCTTTGGATTTTTCAAAAATCAATTCAGCGAGTGTCATTTTGTATCTCCTTTGTTGGCGAATGGTGAAGCATCTTCCGGCGAATGGCAACAGCATCGGTCGAAGCTACCAGAACAATAATTTCAATCATATTTAATCAACCCATGTCCCAACTCGGGCGTCTTGCCCGCGATCAGGTCGGTGAGGAATTTCCAGATGGCGTCGCCCGATGGCGGGCAGCCGGGGATGAAGTAATCGATCTTCACCACTTCGTGCAGCGGATGTACCTTGTCCAGCGGCAGCGGCAGTTCCGGGTCGTTCGGGATATGGCCGTGCGCCAGCCCCGGTTCGGTCAGATATACCTCGGTCAGGCAACTGCCCAGATCGAGATGGTTGCGCTGTGCGGGCAGGCCGCCGGTGATCGCACAAGAACCGATGGCGATCAGTATCTTGCAGTTTTTGCGAAACTCATACAGCACATGCACGTTCTCCGCATTGCAGATGCCGCCCTCGATGATGCCGATGTCGCAGGGCCCGCAATGCTTGATGTCGGTGATCGGCGAGCGGTCGAATTCGACAAGATCGAGCAGCGCGAGCAGCCGTTCGTCGATGTCGAGGAACGACATGTGGCAGCCGAAACAACCGGCCAGCGAGGTGGTGGCGATGCGCAGTTTTTTGCTCATGAATTTATACTCGCTTCCAGCAACAATAAATCGGGTCGTCCTGAGCTTGTCGAAGGATGGACGGATTGATCGACAGCGACTTGTGGTTCGACAAGCTCACCACGAACGGTTGTTTTGTTTTTTGCCAAAATAGAAACTTCATTCCAATCATCCCGCATCATTGCCTCTTTCTTCTTGCGGCTCCAGCCCTTGATTTGTTGCTCTGCCGACAAGGCTTCATACCGCGTGGCACACTCCTGCGACCAGGCAAGTTTTACCGGGAGACGTGCGGCAACGTAACCTTCGCACTCACCGGCATAGTACCGGCCTATGCGTTTTTCGAGATTGTCTGTGTGCCCGGTGTAGTAGCTGCCATCGACACAGCTCAGGATGTAAACCCAAAACATTTTCTTGTTCTCAGGTGCGGCGAATCCGCACGTCCTTCGACAGGCTCAGGACGAACGGATTTATAGAGCCGTTCTCATTCTCCGTTCGCACTGAGCCTGTCGAAGGGTTAACGGAAATTGTATATGTACTCATGGGATTCCTTCGCGGGCCGCGCAACTGCCACCGGCATCGGCCTGGCGCGGAGCGTCGTCGAGCGCCTGCTTGCTGATCGGACGCTGGTCGTAGCGGCGTTTGCCGATCGGTACGCTGAAGCCGACGCGCTTGGGCAGGATCACGCCCACCGGGCAGACATGCATCGCCTTGTCGGTCAGCGCGATGTCGGTGTCTTTCAGCAAACCTGTTTCTGCATTCACGACGAGGTGTTTGGTGATGCCGCGCCCGGACAGCGCGAATACATTCTTTCCGTCCACTTCGCTTGATGCGCGCACGCACAGTTCGCACAGGATGCAGCGGTTGAAGTCGAGCAGGATGTCGGGGTGCGAGGCGTCCAGCGGGCGATCCGGGTACAGGTGGCGGAAACCGGCGGTATGCACTTCGAGGTCGTAACCCAACGCCTGCAACATGCAGTTGCCGCTCTTCTCGCAAGACGGGCAGAAGTGGTTGCCCTCGGCGAACAGCATCTGCACCAGCGTGCGGCGCAGGCCGTTCATTTCCTCGATGTTGCTTTCCACATCGAGCCCGGCCTCGGCAGGCATGGTGCAGGAAGCGGCGGTGCGGCCATTGACCTTGACCGTGCATACTTTGCAACTACCGTGCGGCTTGAATTCCGGGTGGTAGCACAGGTGCGGGATGTAATGCCCGGTGGCCAGCGCGGCCTGCATCACGGTCTGCCCCGGTTCGAACGGGACGGATTCACCGTCGAGTTGGAAAGTGTCGCTCATGTCTCCTCCGGTTTGAGGTGTGCCCCGGCATCGTCGCGCCCGGTCATCTGGCGCGCCCGCGCCAGTGCGCCGTCGAGGTCGAAAGCCGGCTCGAAGTCCAGCGACTTCAGGCGGTTTTCATATGCGGGGCGAAAATGTTTGAGGGTGTGCAGCACCGGGTTGCAGGCGGTGCGCCCCAGCCCGCAGTGGGAGCTGGTCTGCAACACTTTATCCAGATTTTCGATTTCGTTCAGGTCGTGGCGCGTGCCGTGCCCGGCGGCGATCTTGTCCATGGTCTGCTTCAGCATCGAGGTGCCGACACGGCACGGCGTGCAGAAGCCGCAGCTCTCGTGCGCGAAGAAGTGCACGAAATTGCGCGCCACCTCGAACAGGTCGCGGCTGTCGTCGAACACCATGAACGCCCCGGCGGTGGGCAGGTCTTCGAAGCCCAGCTTGCGGTCGAATTCTCTTTTTGGGATACACATGCCAGAAGGGCCGCTGATCTGCACCGCGCGCGTATTCACCGCACCGCAGTCTTGCAGCACCTCGCGCACCGAAACGCCGAACGGATATTCGTAGATGCCGGGGCGCGGGCAGTCGCCGGACACCGAGATCAGCTTGCTGCCGGAGGATTTTTGCGTACCGATGGCGCGGAAATTCTCCGCGCCCATCTGTATCGCCAGCGCGGCGCTGCAGAAGGTTTCGACGTTGTCCACAGCGGTCGGTTGCTGCATATAGCCGTGCGTCACCGGGAACGGCGGTCGGCTGCGCGGCACGCCGCGCTTGCCTTCCAGCGATTCGATCAGCGCCGATTCCTCGCCGCAGATGTAGGCGCCCGCACCCGTGTGGATGGCGATATCGAAGTCGAAGCCGGCCTGTCCGAGGATGTTTTTGCCCAGCATGTTGTTGTCGCGGCGGCGTTGCAGGATGGCGCGCAACGGTTCGAGCAGGTAGCGGTATTCGCCGCGCAGGTAAAGGTAGCCATGTTGTGCGCCGACAGCCAGCGCGCACAGCGTCATGCCTTCGAATACCAGATCGGCCTGGCAGTTCAGCAGTACGCGATCCTTGAAGGTGCCTGGCTCGCCTTCGTCAGCGTTGCACACCACGTAATGTTTCGAGCCTGGTGCATTGCGGCACGCTTCCCATTTCTGCCCGGTGGGGAAGCCCGCTCCGCCGCGCCCGCGCAGGCTGGAATGCTTGACCGCTTCGACGATGTCTTTTGCTATCTCCGTTCGTGGTGAGCCTCCTGAGGTATCGAAGGGCGAACCATGTAGCCCTTCGACAAGCTCAGGGCGAACGGCTGATGAAAACAGCACTGCGCGCAGTATGTCGCCGGGAGCGCTGGTGTTGTCGAGCAGCGGACCGCTGCGGCGGATGTTGTCTTCCACGAGGAAAAAATCGGCAGGCCAGCCCGCAAGCGGCGTGTTGTTGCGGATCAGGCTGCCGATCTCCTGCACGCGCTGGTGGGTCAGGCGCGTGATGGCGCGGCCATTGACCAGCATCGCCGGCCCTTGGTCACACATGCCGGTGCAGGATGTGGTGTTGATGCTGACCAGCCCGTCTTCCGAGACCTTGCCAGGTTGCAGCCACAACTGCTGGCACATCTTTTCCATCAGAATTTGGCTGCCCAACATGCGGTCGGTGATGTTGTCGGAAAACAGCACGCGGTATTCGCCGTTCGGTCGCAGGTGCAGGAAGGAGTAGAAGCCGGCAACACCTTCGATCCGCGCGCGCGGAATGCCGAGTCGTTGGGAAAGGTGGTTTATCGCTGGTGGCGGGATACACCCTTGCCGATCCTGAGTCTCGCAAAGTATTTGCAGGAGATTGGTTGGGTTGTTGCCGTGGCGCGCAAGAAGCGCATCCAGAAAAGCGGGCAGATCGTCAGTAGTTGTCATGAAGGCAAACCCGAGCTAAAGATCCGGCTGACAGCATACAACTTTTTTTTGATAAAGGCGATTTTTTGAAAAACCGGTTTGAAAAACAGGTGTGATTAACCGGCTATTGCCGCTTCTGCTCCCCCGATATTTTCTAACCGGTTGCCAGCTTGCGCACCACATCGGCGATACGCTGCGCGGATCGTTCGACCAGCGACTGATCTTCGCCTTCCACCATCACACGCAGCAACGGCTCGGTGCCGGATGGGCGCAACAGCACGCGGCCTTTGCCGTCCAGGGCTTGCTCTACATCTTTTACTATCGCCTTGACCTGATCGTGGTTGAGGCAATCTGCGCCCTTGTCCACCCGCACGTTGATGAGCACTTGCGGATACATGCGCAAATCGCCCGTTGCTTCGGCGAGGGTTTGTTGCCCGTTGGCGCGCAACGCGTGCAGCACCTGCAATGCGGAGACGATGCCGTCGCCGGTGCTGTGTTTGTCGAGGCAGATGATATGGCCTGAATTCTCACCGCCGAGCTGCCAGCCTTGCTGCTGCAACAATTCCATCACGTAGCGGTCGCCCACTTTGGCGCGCTGGAACGGAATGCCCAATTTTTGCATCGCGTGTTCGAACGCCAAATTGGTCATCAGCGTGCCGGCCACACCGCCGTGTAGCCTGCCTTGTGCCTGGCGGTGCCTGGCGATCACGTACAACAACTGGTCGCCATCGTAGAGTTTTCCGGAGCTATCCACCATGATCAAACGGTCGCCGTCACCATCCAGTGCGATGCCGATGTCGGCCTTGTACACGACCACGGCCTTGCGCAAATTATCCGGCGCGGTCGCGCCATAGCCGTGATTGATATTCTTGCCGTCCGGTTGCACGCCGATGGCGGTGACATCAGCGCCGAGTTCGTGGAATACATGGCGCGCGATGTGGTAAGTCGCGCCATGCGCACTATCCACCACGATCTTCATGCCGCGCAAATCCAGTTCGCTCGGGAACGTGCTTTTGCAGAATTCGATATAACGGCCGACCGCATCGTCGATGCGCTTGGCTTTTCCCAGCCCCTCCGATGAGTTGGTTTGCATCGGTTCATCCAGTGCGGCCTCGATGGCGCGTTCGGTCTCATCCGGCAACTTGGTGCCGTGCGCCGAAAAAAACTTGATGCCGTTATCTTCGAACGGATTATGCGATGCGGAGATCACGATACCCGCCTGCAGGCGCAACGCGCGGGTCAGGTAAGCCACGGCGGGCGTCGGCACCGGCCCGGCCAGGTACACATCGACACCCGCCGCGATCAAACCGGCTTCCAGCGCCGATTCCAGCATATAGCCGGAGATGCGCGTGTCCTTGCCAATCAGCACGCCAGTGCGCTCGCCGCGCGCCTGACTGTCAGCGGCCAGCACCTTGCCTGCGGCATAACCCAGATGCATCACAAACTGCGGCGTAATCGGATGTTCACCAACCCGCCCGCGCACGCCGTCGGTGCCAAAATATTTTTTGCTCATGTTTTAAGCCCTTCTCTTGTTTATCAATATTCGTGTTTTTTGTCATTCTTTAAGTTGTTTGAGCGCCGGTGCAGAGATAAGCACCTGCATCTGGCGTATGACCTGCTCTGCGACGCGCTGCTTCACATTGCGCGCCGTCTGCCCCACCTTGAGCAGACCTTTGTGTGCCTTGTCGTCAATGGAATAGGCGTAGATGCGTGGGCGGGCTTCAGGCTTGGGCGCGAGGATTTCCTCGATGATGGGCTTACTCATCGGCGCGATCCAAAGTCGTCGAAACTAATTCCCCCGCCCCTGGCGGGCGGGGGTTAGGGGGTGGGGGAACCGCCGCCATGCAGCACTCTCTGACAACCTCCAGCACCCCCTCACTATTCTCAATCACATCGTTGTTCCAAAAGCGCAACACCTTGTATCCGTTCGCCCGTAAACAATGGTCTCTTTGTCTGTCGTATTCACTGTTTTCTGAATGCTGGCCACCATCGAGTTCAATGACTATCCTTTTTCCGAAGGATACGAAATCAACGATGTATGTTTCAATCGGCTGTTGTCTGCGAAATTTA
>JACREB010000176.1 GCA_016218475.1 Nitrosomonadales bacterium
ATTTGGCGAAGAGCACCGAGCGCGTTGCCGCCATGTCCGAAGAAAATGCCGGTGCGGCGCAAAGTTTGCTGGAGCTGGCGAATGCGCTGGAAAGCAAGGCCGCGCAGGTGAGGGGCGCGGTGGAAGTGTTCAGGGTTTAATCAAGGGTGGGCACGGGGGTTGTGCCCACGCGGTCAGCGGAGGTTGTTTCCGCGTGGGCACAAAAAACGTGCCCACCCTACGCATGAACAGGTTGTGCATGAATTTGGACGTCAATCTGACGGACACTTGGATTTTTTGGTGAAATGACAAACAGATACACGCAAGACAAGGCGGCCAGCGCCGAGATTCTGAGATTGATTCTCCAGAAGGCTGCGGGGCATCCGGCTTCGTTTACTCCACCGACTTATGCCGTGTGGTACGAGTTTCTGACGGGCATCAATCCGCCGTTGAGCGAGGCGATGAACAATTTGCTCAATGATAATGAGCAGATTACCGGCGAAATAACCCAAGGATTGTTCGACCTTCATATTTCCGAAAGTAATCCCGAAGCGCAAAAAGCTTTCAGGTTGAATATGCAAAGGGTGCTGGGTAACCTGGCTCAGTTTGCCGAAACGACGGGCGGCGAAACAGGCCGTTTCAGCGACGGCTTGCAAAAATACGGGGAAAAACTGACCGGCAAACTGGATACTCCCATGCTGAAAAATCTGGTCAGCGAGATTATGCAGGATACGCAAACCATGCGTAGTTCCGTCGATGCGCTTCAGGGAAAATTGCACGATAGCAAAAGTGAAATCGAGAAGCTGCAACAAGAACTCCAGAACGCGCGGAGCGAGGCATTGATTGACCCGTTGACCGGTGTGTTCAACCGGCGCGGTTTTGAATTGCAGATAAAGAAACTTGCTGTCAACGCCGATTTGCAGGACAAGAAAATTGTTTTCATGATGCTGGACATCGATTTTTTCAAGAAAGTAAACGACACCTACGGGCACTTGTTTGGAGACAAGGTAATCCGTGCGATTGCAGAAGTATTGAAGGCCAAGGTGAAAGGGCAGGATTCGGTCGCCCGCTTGGGCGGCGAAGAATTTGCGGTGCTCCTGCCGGATACTTCCTTGCAGGGAGCATACGCAGTTGCCGAGCACATCCGTCAGGGAATCGAAAAAGGCAAAATCCGCAGGCAGGAAAAACAGGAAAGTGTCGAGGGCATAACCATTTCCATCGGTATCGCCGATTGCGATGCGAATGGCGACTGGACAGATGCCATGGGTAAAGCCGACGAAGCTCTTTATGCTTCAAAAAATCAGGGGCGCAACAGAACCACGCTGTATTCGGTTACGTCATAGCTGGACGTTCGTTGTACGCGCCAAGCAGCCGTAGGGTGGGCACGTTTTTGTGCCCACGCGGTCGGCTATAAAACGGGGCAGCGCCGTTCCGCTGCGTGTAGTCGAACCGGTTTCAATCATTACACACAAAGGAAAATATCATGAAAAAACTATTGGGGAGGTCACCCACTACGTCGCCACGCTGCACGACATCACCGAGCGCAAGAAAGCGGAAGAGGAAATCAGCAATCTGGCCTTTTATGACACCTTGACGCAACTGCCCAACCGCCGCATGTTAAATGATCGCTTGTGCCAAACAATGGCCGCCAGCAAGCGCAGCGGTTGTTATGGTGCGCTGATGTTCCTCGATCTGGATAATTTCAAACCGCTCAATGATACGCACGGGCATGGTGCGGGCGACTTATTGCTGATAGAAGCGGCACACCGCATTGCCGGTTGCGTGCGCGAGACGGATACCGTCGCGCGTTTCGGCGGCGACGAATTCGTGGTGATGCTCGGCGAGTTGGATGTGGATAAAGCCGAATCCACCACGCATGCCAGTATCGTTGCGGAAAAAATCCGCACCGCTTTGTCCGAACCCTATTTGCTGGCATTCAGGCACGAAGGCGAAGCGGAGAAGACCGTCGAACACCGTTGCGCGGCGAGTATCGGTGTGGTGCTATTCATCGGTCATGAAACCGGCGCGGAAGACATCGTCAAGTGGGCGGACATGGCGATGTATCGGGCGAAAGAGGGCGGGCGCAATAGGGTTCGTTTTTTTGAACAGATACGAACAGCGGCGTAGATACTGGATGAAATGTGATGGAATCCGGGGCGCTTTCCGGCATACTCGCTGCCCGGATTGCTACAGCCCGGCGGACTATGCCAGCCTGTATTTGGCCAGTTTTACTGATGCTGTTGCATATTGTTTACATAGCGTTGCAACAAAATATTGGATGCGGTGCTGAGATTCTTAATGAATTGGCATCCTGCGCGTTTAATCGTATGTCCGGATTGGGTAGGCAATGAAAACAGGCTCCTCACTACTACCGTGGCGCTGATTGTGCCCAGGTCGGGCAATTTGATTTGGCAATTTTCGTAAGTTTGTCCCTGCACGAGCTCGATGTCGGTCTCTACGCAGGTCAGTTTCATGCCTCCGGCGCTAATATCCATCAAATTTACTTCGCACGGCTGACTCGACTTTCGTTTATCTGTTGGAATGGCACAGCGCAAAGGCTTGGCAGGTTGAACATGGATCCGGAAGCTGTTCCGCCGCTGCAGACGATAAATACATTTTGGCAATGGCAGATAAAAGGCCAAATAACCCTGGTATTCCATGCTGCGCGCCTGCCTGGCGGCAAACTGAACCTTGACTTGCAAATGGGTGCTGACAAAAATCAGATCGTCGCTTTCGAGAATACGTTTATTGTCCAACTGATTCGTGCTCTGCTCCAGCCATAACCCTTTGTCATTGACACCCAGTAGCGTGGTCATGATGGAGCCACTCCCATCAACACAATCAAGCGCGACGCGAGTTGCATTCTCGGCAATGTATTTTAATATCGATATCGTTTCTTTTGCCGAAACGATGCCGTGCTCATTTTCCTCACTGCGTGAGAGGGTTTCATATTTCATGGGGCTGGTTCACTCGTGTTTTTGAATAAAAGTAACTATTGCGGTATATTGCGGAGAGGAGGGGTTAATTTTTGGACTGCAACATCCAGCGATAGCTTATTGAGTTTTACAAAATACATGACAATGTTGCCATAGACCCCCTCCCTCAATCCCTCCCCCACAGGGAGAGGGAAGACAAGCCCTCCCTCCGGGGGAAGGGTTGGGAAGGGGAAAGATTGTCGCCAATTATGTAAATGTCAATAGTGTGCCATATCCACAGTATCGGGCGCAATTTAAATTGCTAAGACCTTGGGTAGCAAAAAACCTTCCCCGCTCCGCTCTTCCAGCAAGCTGGACGGGGAAAGTTGCATGTGGTGCATTGTCAGTATTTGTCAGCTTATCGCTGCCGAATTTTGGTAACCTTCCGTGCGCTGTTACCCCAATAGCCATTTCATTCGCTTGTAGGGTCGGACGAAAAAGTCCGCTTTTTATAGCCCGGTTATGAGCGTGGTTAAACACAGAACACACATTCTTGGCCCGATGACCCGCAGAAATGCTGGCAACGGCAGCTCGGGCGGATCCTTTTGGCCGGTTTAGGGTAGGCTTGCGGAATGTGGGGGTACACCGCCAATCCCGGAGGGTGCGTACGTTTTGAAGGGTTAATCGCGCATGTGCCAGGTTATTGGCGCTTCCATCTACGATTGGAATAAGTGGTGTATCAGGAATATCACCGGTTTTCAAATTTGCGGAGCATTGCGCTCGCGGCACTGTGTTTTTCGCTGTTGGCGGGTTGTGCGGCAATACGCGATTACTACAATGTGCCCGCGCCAGACCTTCCAAAACAATACGCAAAGGCTCCGGTAGCCGCCGATATCGCCAACCCCAAAAACACTTCAACCCGTCCGCCGGTACCCCCATCGCCGCTGGGCGCGGCGCTGGCGGAATGGTGGCGACTATTGGGGAGCCATGAACTGAACGGTTTGATGGATCGCGCGCTGGCAAATAACCCCGACCTGCGGATCGCGGCATTGCGTATCGCGCAAAGCAAGGCGCGGCTCGACCAGGCGGGAGCCGATAAGGCTCCGGTGATTACCATGCCGGCCCAGGTTAAAAACGAGTATCCGGAATCCGGCATCGGCAGGGGCAAAGCGGACGGCAATAACAAGTCGCGCACCACCCATCAAATCAGCCTCAAGGGCGATTGGCGTCCCGATATTTGGGGGGAGACCCATTCGCTGTACGACTCCGCCGAGTTGCAGTTGTTGCGCACAACTTACCAGCGCGACGACATGCAGAGAAAGGTGGTTGCCGGTGTGGCCGTCAATTACATGGAATACCTGTCGCTCAACGACCGTTTGAGGGTTGTGCGAGAGACCGAAAAATCGCTGGGCGAGATGCTTGCATCGGTGAATGCGCGCTTGGAAATAGGCGATACCACCATTACGGAAATGGAGCAGCAGGAGGCGGCGGTCCATTCGGTCAAGGCCACCATCCCGGTGCTCGATCAGCAGCGTGAGGTAGTGCTTAATCGCCTGGCTTCACTTGCCGGATCGGCGCCGGTGGAACTGAAACTTTCAGATGGTGGATTGGACTCGGCAAAATTTCCGCCGGTGCTTCCCGGTGTACCGTCGGCATTGCTGTTGCGTAGACCCGACGTGCGCGCGGCGGAGGCTCGGCTGCTGGCGGCAGATGCGGACATCGATGTTGCCCGTGCGCGCGTGCTGCCGCCGCTCGACCTGACCGCGCAGATAGGTTACGGCAGCGTGTACATGTCGAAATTATTCATGCCGCAATCACTGTTCTGGAGCGCCATCGCCAACCTTTCGGCGACCATATTCGACAGCGGCAAGCGTTCCATGGAAGTGGAATTTGCCCAGGCTGTGCATGAAGAGATGGTGGAAACTTATGTGCGCGTGATATACGACGCGGTGCGCGAAGTCGATGACTCGCTGAGCGCGATCAGCCTGATGGGCAAGCGTCTGGAAATGCAGGGCGTGGCCACCGATTCGTCGCTGCGCGCGTGGAATTTCAGCCAGGAAGCCTTTATGGCCGGGGCGGTGGATTACCTGGTCGTGCTGGATACGCAACGCACTTATCAGCGCAACCTGGATGATTGGTACAACGTCCGCATGGAACGCTACCGCGGCCTGGTCAACCTGTTCAGCGCGCTGGGGGGAGGGGTTCCTGAAGGTGATGCCATGCCGGGAGAAGGTGTACGGCCTGCGCCGTCGGCTGGCGAGCCCGGTTATGGCGCGGTTTTTGCGGAAACAGGCGCGATGCCGAAGGCTGAAAATGACGCGGCGCAAAGGGCGGGAGGCGTTGCCGCCAAGGCCGATAGGGTAGCCGGTGCGCAGCCAAGGAAGGAGGCCGAGAGGATAGCCGAAATGGTGGACTGGGCCGGAAATTCGTTGCGTGGCGGCGCAAATCATTGGCTGGCAGAGCTTTCAGGAGTGTACGACCGTGGCGCCGTCTTGCCTGCCTGGCGAGACTTGCGCGCCCGGTTTCCACGGCAGGTTGAGAGCAGGATTTTGCTCCCGCAGCGGCAAGGGCAAGTGGATGCTGCAGGCAAAGAGCGCGCTTCCTGGTACCGGTTGTTCGTCGGTACATTCCCCGGCAAGAAAATGGCCGAAGAATTTTGTGCAACATTGCGCGCCGAACAGCAGCGTTGCGGTGTCGTGCCGTCGCAATCGCTCGCGGGAAAGGGTGATTTTGTCGCGCCGTCCGATCAACCGGGAAGCGTTATCGCCAGGGTAGGAGCGGCATCCGAGGCGGCCAATCAGGATATGGCGCAAGTTAAGGGTGTCCAAAAAACCCGGGGTCAAGCGGAGCAACCGGTAACGGCGCAAACCTCACCGCAAGCCGTGTCACAGGCTGGGCAGGCAACGGAAGCCGGAGCTCCAGTGGAAAAACAGGCGGCGCCAGAAACCGTACAGCCTGCAAAAACCATGCAACCGGCAGAAACCGTAGCGGCGCAACTACTGGACAGCTCACCGGAAACACTGGTTGAGCATTGGATGAAGGACTGGGCGGAAAAGAACGTGGATGGTTACCTGTCTCACTACGACATCGGGTTTCAACCGGGAGACGGGAAAGACCGCGGGGCATGGGAAGCCAATCGCCGCCGCCGTATTACTGAAGCGACCACCATCAAGGTGCGAGCCGAGAACCTGAAGATTGAACGGCATAATGAACTGATGGCGACGGCACGTTTTGTAGAAACAATAGAAGTCGGCAGTTATAAAAAAACGTCGCGGAAGCAGCTATTGTTGGCTCGCAGGAACCGGGATGGCGAATGGAAGATATGGGAAGAGAAAGAAGAAACCAAGGCCGAGGCTGCACGTGCGAAAGCCGTGCAAGATGCCAAGGCGGCGCTTGCAGCAACTCCGTCAGGCAAGGAGCAATTCGATGGGGTGGACTGGTCGGATCAGCAGTTTTGGCTGGTAGAAATGTCCGATGTGCATGACCGCAATACTGTTACCGCCGCACGGCTTGACTTGCTTACCCGTTACCCGGCCCAGATGAAAAACCGGGAGATTCTTCTGCGCCGTCAAGGTGGAATGAGCAATGCGGGCGAAGAGCGTGCTTCCCGGTATCAGTTATTTATTGCCAGGTTCCCTGAAAAACAAATGGCCGAAGAATTTTGCGCAACATTGCGCGCCGGACAGCAGCGTTGTGGCGTCGTATCGTCGCAGTCGCTTGCGGGGAAAGATGGTTTGAACTTTGATTGAATACTGTACACATGGCGCGGCATTAACGGGGAAAACATATGGGCGAAACTCCACAGCAAATTGTATCGATTCTGGCGGTAGAGGACGATCCCGGCGATTTCGGGTTGATCCGGGCATATGCGCGTCTCGCCAAACTGGGCATCACCGGCAATAGAGAGTGCGTGACAAGGGCGAAAACACTGTCAGAGGGCATTGCAGCAGCCAGAAACAACAAGCCTGCTGTCGTGTTGCTCGATCTATCTCTCCCCGATTCGGAAGGGCTCGCCACGGTGCAGGCGATGCGCGCCGCACTGCCCGGTGTACCCATAGTGGTGCTGACGGGACGCGACGACAATGCGCTCGCTGTCGCCGCTTTACAAGCCGGCGCACAGGATTATCTGGTCAAGGGGCAATTCGATCACGATGCGTTGGGCCGTACGGTGCGCTATGCGCTGGTGCGCCATCACATGGAATTGCAACGCAAGGAAAGTGAAAAAATGCTGCTTGATTCCCGCGACCACCTGAAAGAGCAAGTCGGAAAAATGACATACCAACTGAAAGAACTCAAGGGTGGGGTAAATACGGCTAAGGGATTATCCGGGCCGAATGCGCCTCCGGTGACTGACAAAGAAGGTTCCGGGCAAGATAGCAAGAGGGATTCAACCATGAATATAAATATGCGAAACCAGCCAGAGCTTAGCCAGCGCCAGCATCAGATACTCAAGCTGTTGCAGGCGGGCAAGGTGAACAAGGAGGTCGCGCAGGAGCTGGGTATCGGTCTCGGCACGGTCAAGCAACACCTGGTCGCAATTTTCAAGAAATTAAACGTCAGCAACCGGGCCATGGCGGCATCTCATGGCATGGAGATTTTTCATGAGCAGGAAAATCGCGGCACCGCGTTGCCGATGGCTGATTTGCTGGAATGCCGCCCCTGCGTGGTGCTCAGTATTGCGCTGCCGCAAGACGCGAGCCATGCGGCAGCGAAACTCATGTATGGCAGCCTGGCGGCTTTGGCATCCGCCCACGATGCTGTTTTTCTGGCGCGCAACGGCAATGCCGGAGACATTATTTTCGGCATCCAGCGGGTCACCGAATACGATCTGGCGATTGCCCTGCAAACCGCCCGTGCGGTGTATGACGACTTGCTGGCGATGGAAGCCCAAATGGCGAAAACAGGGGAAGCGGAAACAGGAATAGCGGAAGAATTGCGCGGCTGCATGACGGCAGGGGTAGCCTTTGCGAGCATGAAACGGTTCGGCGGCTGGACCGGAGAGGCGATTGCCAGCGCCGCTATTGCATCTGCCCGCGAGTTGTTGAACGGCGTTCCTCCGGGGCAGTTTGTATTCGATCAAACGGCTCTGGATCTGATCGAATTGTTTGGCATCGGGGGAACGCAAGGAGTATCGCCGACGATGTTCTTTCAGGAGTTGCAAAAACTGCATTGGACCGGGTCGCGCCGGGCTTATCACCTGGTTGGCCGGGTCGCCGAATTGGCACAACTTTATGCGGCCTTGACTGAGGCTGCGAAAGGGGGTGGCAAGTTAATTTTCGTGGAAGGCGAGATGGGCATGGGCAAGTCCCGACTCTGCGATGCAATTGCAAAACTTTGCCTCAAGCATGATGGGAGGGTGGCGTTTTGCCGCAGCTTGCCGCCAGTGCTGGGCAAATGTCTCTACGATACCGTGAGTGGAACGGAATGTTCTGCGGAGCAGGTCGCGGCATCGCTGCGCGTCAAGCCTGCGTGCTTCCCGGAGCTCATTGTTGTCGACGACTTTCATTTATTAGCCAAAGAACAGCAGATTTTACTGTCTGCTGCCGGGGCGGATGCGACCAGGAATGGCAAGCTGGTGATTTTTTCGGGGCGCAGGGGGATGCGCGAAAACGCCGGCCATCCAACCGAGGCGAACAAAATCGAGACGATCAGTCTGCGGCGCTTATCCGCGCAAGCCATTCAGGTGCTGGTGCGCGATGCATTGGGTAAAGGCGCAATCAAAGGGCGGGCGAGCAAGGTTCAGCGGATTACCAGCGCGGCATCAGGCGTGCCGCTGTTTGCGGTCGAACTGGCGCGGCATCATGAGGCGGAGCAACTGGCGTTGCCGTTGCGGGTGGCGATTAATGCCCGTCTAGACAGCTTGCATCTGGATCACAATTTGTTGCGCGAGGTGGCCAAGAATGCCGTTGGCGCAAATCTGGAAGAAGTAGCCGCTGCCCTGGGCGAAAATATTGAGGTCTTGCGCCAACAAATGGAGCGTGCAATAGCCGCCGGGGTATTGTCATGCAACGAGGATGGGTGGCTTTCGTTCACCCATCCGTTGCTGCGTCGGGCAATAGACAATGTGGTTGTGGAATGATGCCAATTCCAGATAGAAGTGCTGGGTAATATGATAAAAGAAACCGACATTCTTAACGCCAGCATCCTGATCGTCGACGATCTGGAATTCAATGTTCAGATACTTGATCGCATACTGAGGAACGCCGGTTACAACTCCATCACGTCGACGACAAACCCGCTGGAGGTCTGCGATCTGTACCGTAAAAATCGCTACAACTTGATTCTGCTCGATATCGAGATGCCCGGTATGGACGGGTTTCAGGTGTTGGAGGGACTCAAGGAAATAGAACCGGATGATTATCTTCCGGTGATCGTGATTACCGGCCACACGGATTACAAATTGCGCGCGCTGCTTATCGGCGCAAAGGATTTTATCAGCACGCCGTTCGACCGGGACGAGGTGCTGGCGCGCGTACACAATATGCTGGAGGTGCGGTTGCTGCACGAGGAATCAAAGAGCCACAGCAAAGCACTGGAACAGGAGTTGCAGGAAGTGGACACCGGTCAAACGCTGGTCATCATGCAAGATCAGCCCGACGAGAAGTGGCTTTAGGAATTTTCTAAAAAGGCAGGGTGGTGCGTTGGGTTAGTGCGTTGGGCAAAGCGTAGCGTGCCCAACGAACAAAAATGCCATTCGGGTGACCGGCCAAAAGTTTTTCGGCTTTAATGTTGGGCACGCTACGCTTTGCCCAACCTACAGGAAGACTACTTCCCATTTTCGGCTCCGGTTCGTCCGGCTTGGGGTTAACGGGATTACGAAATAGCATGGAAAAAACACGTTTGGCACTTGATCGGAATACGAACGGTAATGGCAGCCCGGCCAGGGGAGAGCCGGGGGACAGCGCTTTGCGCCAATTGTTCCGCTCGCCCGATTTGCGCCGGGTGTTGCCGGGGCTGGGTTTTTCCACTTTGTTGTCCAACATTTTGGCGCTGGCGCTGCCTCTCGCGATTCTTCAGATTCTTGACCGCGTGGTGGCAAACCAGTCCCTGGAGACGCTGGCTTTTCTGGTTGTCGGGGTAGTCATCGCGTTAATCCTGGAAGAAGTTTTGCGCTCGATCAATGGGCTGGTCACGAGTTGGCTGGGTGCGCGCTTCGAGCATAACACCAGCGTTGCCGCGCTCGAACGGCTGATGCATGTCCCGTTGCAGCGTTATCAGCAGGATGAGCCGGGCGTACACGAGGAGCGGATACTGGCTACGACCAAGGTGACCGAATTTTATTCGGGCCAGGCGCTGCTGGTATTGTTCGATCTCCCTTTTGTGGCACTCTACCCCCTTTTTATTTACATCATCGGCGGCTGGCTGGCCGCCGTACCGATTTTCCTGCTGCTGCTGTTTTCTTGTCTGATTTACTTCTTCGGTAACTGGATGAGCGAGCAGGTCCGGCAACGTATTATCCAGGATGATCGCCGCATGGGTTTTTTGACCGAGGTGTTGTCCGGCATCTATTCGGTGAAAACCCTGACGATGGAGCAGTTGATGCTGCGCCGCTACGAGCGGTTGCAGGAGACCAACTCAAGGCTGGGCGAGGCGCTGATACGCGGCAACGCGCTGGCCTCGAATATGGGTATGCTGTTTTCTCAGGTCATGATCGTGTCTGTGGTTTCTGCCAGCTCGTGGATTGTGATCAGCGGAAACATGACCCCCGGCGGCCTGGCCGCATGCATGATGCTATCGGTGCGCGCGCTGCAACCGTTGCGCCGGGGCCTGTCGGTGTGGATGCGCTACCAGTCTTTTATTGCGGCACAAGCCCAGCTCAACCAGGTGTTCGATATGCCCCACGACAACGACGAGGGGAAACCGGAGATGCAGCCGGTTAAAAGAGCGCTGGAGTTGCGCAATATCACGCTGAAGTTCAAAGGCGCCGATTCTGTTTCCACGCAATCCCTGGGCAAGAGCGCTCTTTACGGCGGCAGTTCCCGCAACAGCAACGAGCGTGGCGAGTTGTTTTCCAATCTTTCCCTGACGCTGGAGGCGGGGCAGTGCATCGCTATTCTGGGCGTAAGCGGAAGCGGTAAAACCAGCCTGCTGTCGTTGATGAACGGATTGGTGCGGCCTGTTTCCGGCGAAATTCTGGTGGATGGGCAGCCGCTGGACAGTTTTGCCACGGGCAGTATTCATAAACAAATAGCCCTGTTGCCGCAAACCGGCATGATTGTGTCCGGCAATATCCTCGAAAATATGACCATGTTCGATGCGGGTCTCAATGAGGAAGCGCTGAGAATCTCAAGCAAGCTGGGTTTGGACCAAATTGTGGCCGGCATGAAGCTGGGGTATGAAACCAATGTCGGCGAGGGCGTGGCGGAAACCCTGCCGGCAGGGGTGCGCCAGGTCATCGCCATCATCAGGGCGCTGGTGCGCAAGCCCAGTGTCATCCTGTTCGACGAAGCCAATATTTCCCTGGATATGCGCCTGGATCAGTTGCTGCGCGACTATCTGGCGGAGCTGAAAGGAACATGCAGCGTGGTGCTGGTGACCCACCGCCCTTCGCTGCTCAAGCTTGCCGATAAAACCTATTCTCTGGTCGATGGCTGCCTGCATGAAGGTATTGTCGAAACCCGTTCCGATGCGGCGGTTGCCGCATCGGCTCAGGCAGATATTCTCAACTTGCCGGAACGCCCCGCATCTGCCGAGGATCTTTCCGCTGTCATCCGCCGCCAGTTCGATGGGGAATCCGACTTGTCGATATGTTTGCTGCCGCTTTTGCACGCGGTTGAATGGCAGGGGCAACCGCGGGAACTGGCCGATGCCATGCCGCATTTGGTGAAGCGCATGGACATCACCGTGCTGTGCCATATCATGGCCGGTCTGGAGCTTTTCCCCAAACACCTTGACGGCCATCTGGCGCGTTTGGATTACCGTTTGATGCCCTGCCTTTTTGTGCCGCCCGGCAAGGCGGCGATGGTGGTTTTGAAACGGTTGCCCAACGGGAATCTATGGGTGTTCGACAGCATCTTGCGCGCCGAAACAGAAATGGCGCCTACCGCCGAGATGGGAAAAATCTACCTGTTCCGGAAAACGGATGTTCCGGCCAAGCAGCGCCGCTCCGAATCAAGCTGGATCGGCGCGTTATTGTTGCGCTTCCGCAGCCACATTTTTCTGGCGTTTGTTCTTACGATAGCGGGAGCGTTGCTCGCCCTGGCGACACCCCTGTTTGTGAGGGCAATCTATGATGTGGTGTTGCCGTCCGGCGATATTGTGATGGGCGCTTTCCTGGTAGCCGGGGTGGTTATCGCCATTGTTGTCGATAGTTTGTTGCGCAATCTCAAGAGCCAGATCATGGCTTTTGTTGGCGGCCGTTTTGAATATATTCTGGGAAACACCCTGTTCCAGCGCATCATCAACCTGCCTGCTTCTTCTACCGACGGCGTGACGGTCAGCAATCAGGTGGGGCGGTTTAAAAATCTGGAAAGTTTACGCGATTTCTTTCTGGGACCGGCTGCATTGCTGGTCTTTGAATTGCCCTCGACCCTGGTGTTGTTGCTGGCCGTTGCCATTATCAATCCCTGGGTATTGCTGGTGATGCTATCGTCGGTGCTACTTTTTATCCTGCTGTGGTTTGTTACGCGAAAATCAAGCGAAATCTTAGTGGCGAAATCCGGAATGCTGGCCTCGGCTCGCTGGGATTTTTTGAGCGAGGCTTTGACCGATATGAGTTCTATTCGCTCGGTGGGTGCGGATCAATCCTGGGTAAGCCGGTTCCGGGAATTTAGCGGTAAATCGGCCATGTCCAATTTCAAAAATAATCAATTTCATGCCCGCATCAACAGCATGGCGCAGATACTGGCATCGGCTACCGGTCTTCTGGCATTGGCGCTGTCCGCTTACCTCACGATACACGGTGTCATCAGCGGCGGCACCATGATGGCGACCATGATGATCCTGTGGCGCGTCACCGGCCCGCTACAGAATATATTTCTGGCGGCAACCTCGGTAATGCATATCCGTTCCAGCCTCCACCAGGTAGAGAACCTGATGCGCATCCGGGGCGAATCGGAAATCGGGGTGTTTCAAACCATCGGCACCGCCATGGGCGGAACGCTCAGTTTTGCGCGGGTTTCTTTCCGTTACGCCAATGATGCCGATCCGGTTCTATTGGGCGTATCATTTCAGGTGACGCCGGGACAGATTATTGCGATCGCCGGGGGCAATGGCTCGGGCAAGTCCACCTTGCTCAAATTGTTGGAGCGTATTTATGTCCCGCAAGCCGGAACCATCCGCATCAATAACGTGGATATACGCCAGCTTACCGCCGCCGATCTGCGCGCCAGAATCAGCTATATGCCGCAGCGATGCGAGTTGTTTTACGGCACGGTGGCGCAAAACCTGCGCCTGTCGCATCCGACCGCATCCGATGCGGAGATGAATTGGGCGGTGGAAATGGCCGGGCTTGCCGGGGATATCGCGGCGCTTCCGCAGGGATTCAACACGCGCATTTCCGGCAGCCGCTCGTCGCAGCAGCCGCACGGTTTTCGCCAGCGCCTTTCTCTCGCGTGCGCCATGCTCAAACCGGCCGACATCGTGTTGCTCGACGAGCCGGGCACCGGCATGGACCAGTGCGGGGAAGAAGCGTTAGTGCGTTGTATCGAATGGTTGCGCGGGCGCTCCACCGTCATTATTGTTACTCACCGCCCGGCACACATGCGCATGGCGGATAGTGTAATCCTGATGCATCGCGGCTCCATGGTCGCCATGGGGCCTTTTGAAAAGATCAAGGATAAGGTCATGTCGGAGTTGAGTTAATTCATGACAAGAATTTTTTAACGAAACCGTAGGGTGGGCTCTGCCCACCATGCCTGTCCTGAGCCTGTTGAAGCGGTCGGGCAGAGCCCGACCTACATTTTTGGCTCCGGCTTGTCCGGCTTATGTTTATAGAGGTGTCCCTAAAATGTTTTTCAAAAAAAGACTGTTTTTCAAAAAGAAAGAGCCGCACCCGGAATCGGAATCCCCGGCTCAAACGCCGCTGGGTAACAGGGAACGCAGCCTCCTTTCGGAGAGCATCCATATCGAAGAGGAGCTGGTTCCCGCTTTTGTCCGGCCTATCCTGTATCTGGTAGGGGCATTGGTCTTGATCTTTCTGCTATGGGCGGCGTTGACCCGCATAAAGGAGGTGGCACGTGCTCCGGGAGAAGTCATCCCTTCCGGCAGCGTCAAGGTGGTGCAGCATCTGGATGGCGGTGTGGTGGCGGAAATCGCGGCTGAAGAGCGCAAACTGGTCGAACAAGGCGCGGTGCTGCTACGCATCGATGGCACGCAGGCGCATGCCGATTATGGGCAAATGAAGGCGCGGCTCGATTCGTTGCGCCTGCGCGAGGAGCGATTGAAGGCATTTACGGAAGACAAGACCCCCGACTTTGCCTCGCTCGGCATAGAGCAGCCGGGCATGGTTTCCAACCAGCAGGAAATATATATCACACAGTTGGCCACGCTGGACTCGACCCTTTCGATATTGGATCGCCAGATCGACCAGCGCAAGCAGCGCATCCGTCAACTGAAAATGGCATTGTCCGTGGCGCGGGAGCAGCTAGCCCTGACCGGTGAACTTTCCGCGATGCGCGAAAATCTGGCATCCCGCCAACTGATAAACCGGACCGTGCTGTTGGAAACCCGGCGGGCAAAAGTGACGGCTTCCGGTGAGGTCGCACGTTTGACGGAAGAAATTGGCGTTGCCGGGAATGAGCTGGAGGAGATCAGAAACCGTCGCACCGACACCCAGAATCAATCGCGGCGCGATGCCTTGGCCGAGCTGGGAGCCGTGCGCGCCGAGATGGCCGAGGTAGAGGAGACCATCCAGCGCCTGCAGGCACGCGTGGACCGTCTCGAAGTGCGCGCTCCCATCCGCGGCTATGTTTTGGATATGCGCGTACAAAATGTGGGCCAGGTTGTCCAGCCGGGGGCGTTGCTCATGCAGGTCGTTTCCGACAACGCCGTGTTTGAAGCAGAGGTGCGCATCACGCCACGCGACATCGGCTTTGTCAGGGTAGGCCAGCCGGTCAATCTGCGGGTAACGAGTTACGACTACTCCCGGTTCGGTTTTGTAAAAGGACGCCTGAAACGGGTGAGCGCCTCCAGCATGGTGGGCGAGAATAAAACCCCTTATTATCAAGGATTGGTCGAGTTGAATAACCCGTATGTCGGCGATGTGCCGGGACGCAACCTCCTGCAACCCGGCATGAGCGTGGAAGCAGAGATTCTGACGGGAGAGAAAACCTTGCTGGCATACCTGGTTAAACCGCTGATCGACGTCGTATCGATGTCGTTTCACGAGCGGTAAGGCTAGTATAACAACACATAAATAACGAAACATGCATTATACTGTCGTACGCCCACCCCATGACGAGGAGCCAGCCATGCGACAGACCGAACTGCATCTTACCGACGAGGATCGAGAATTGATCGAATCATATCGTGCC
>JACREB010000175.1 GCA_016218475.1 Nitrosomonadales bacterium
CTAGTTGTTTTATCAATGATAATTTTCCAAATTGACACGAAGTGCATTCTCGCCTTCCCATTCGAAGGTGATGCACCACGGGCCGTTTACATGAATGCTGTAACGCTTTGGCTTGCCGCGCAGCGGGTGAAAATCGAAGCCGGGAATATTTAACGCTTCAAGTGTCTTTGCCGTATCGATGGCGTCCATTCGCCGCGATACGCGACTGGCCAATGATGCCTGCACTTTGACGCTCTTGCCCTTCTCGAAAAGTTCTTCCAGCCCTTTGTGCATGAATGATTCGATCATGGCAGAACTGTAAAGCATTTATTTACATGTGTAAAGCGAACGAGGCAAGTTATGCCGGTATCCTGGAGCCCCGGTTCTGGCGCTGGCCTGCTATTCACCCATCAATATTCACAACAGGAAAGCGGTCAGGCAAACCCCCTCAATGCAGCGCAGGCCACGGCGTAGATCAGCACCGCGAGCAGGATCACCGCGGCAAAACCCAGATGGATCGCCAGCAGCGTGGCGAGGACGGCACCCACTACCGAGGCGAAGCCGTTGATCGCCCACGCCCAGGGAATGGCTTGCTCGTTTGTGCCCGCCAGCCGCATCATGCCGGTGGGGAAGGGCACGCCCATGCATATCGCCAGCGGTGCGATCAGCGCGACGGAAATAATTATTTTTGCCGCATCGGGCAAATGAATCAGCGAGTGGAAGAAGCTCGGCAGAATGGCGAGATAGAGCAGCGCCAACACTCCCAACGCTATTACCGCCAACGTGACTTTGTTCGCCGCCTGCCAGCGCCCGGTCTTCCAAAGACGGTTTTGCCAATTTCCGGCAAGCCAGCTTCCCGCAGCGGCAAACACCAGGAAGGCGCACAGCACGACCGCCACGGCATACAGCGGGTGGGACAGGAACAGCACGAATTTCTGGATGAAGGCGATTTCCATGAACATGAAGGCGAAGCCGATGGCGAGAAAATACAGCGCTGCCGGCGCGCCGGGCAAGGTGCGCCGGCAACGCGACAAGGCCAGCGGTGCGAGGATCAACAGCACGCTTGCCGCAATCGCCTGCAGCAGCGTCGCGACCAGCAGCGGGTAGCTCCAGTCGAGCAGCGGCATGCCGCCCTGTTCGCGCAGCGCGAATATTTCTGCGGCGGCATTCCATTTGAAGAAGCGGAAAAAATGCGGCCGGTCATCGGTCGCCGGTTCGATGTAAAACTTGTACTGGTCGATGAAGTCCTGCCGCTGCGGGCTTAGCAGCGCAACGGCTCCTTCGTGAAAGTAGGGCTGCGCCAGGATGTTGTAATGGTTCGCCTCATCGGCGCTCATGCCGGGGTACCAGGCCATGTCGAAAGAACGCATACGGCTGAATTTCCTGATCGCCGCGATTTCCGGCGCGGTGAAAGCGCTGTTCTTCACCAGCAGCGTGACGGTTTTCCAGCCGCGGATCATCGCCAGCCTTGCTGACGGGTTGGGCACGCCGCTGCGCTCCAGCGCGGCCACTGCCGTGGCGAACAGTTTCAGTGCGTCGCGCGGCGGCAATGTGAGCCAGCGGGTGACGGCCAGCATGCCGCCCGGCGCGAGGCGGCTCAGGTAGGCCTGGAGTGCTTCGACCGTGTACAGATAATTTTCGCTCAGGCCGTACAGCCCGGCCGAGGCGGTGCCGAACGAATCCAGCAGCGCCACCTGAATCAGGTCATAACGCTTATCGCTGGAATTAACGAAGCCGCGCGCTTCGGCTGCATACATATGCACGCCGGGCTGCGTGTAAAGATTGCCTGCATAGCCGCGAAAATTTTGGCCGACCAGAGCGCTGATGTTGCGATCCAGCTCCACCGCATCGATTGCGGCGCTGCGGTGGTACAGCGCCTGCAGCACATCGCTGCCTGCACCGGCGCCCAGCACCAGCACGCGCGGCGGATTTTGCTCGCGAGCGGCCAGCACATGATAGGGCAGCGCCGAGGTGAGCTGGTCGAGATAAGCCAGCGGCGCCAGATGGCCATCGAACCGGGTCAGCGCCGACGGCCCGTCGCCGTCGACATACACGCCCATCTGCGGCGGCGGCTCGCTCGTCGCGTTGAGGCTCATCCCCGGCGCATGGCGCAACGGCACGCGGGTGTTTTCCACCACCGTGATTTGCCCCAATGGGCTGCTGCGCTCCTCGATCATCTGCGCCCCGGCAATGTTCATCGCCTGGCTCAAATCCTTGTAGGCGGAGGGCTGCACTTGAATCCCCGGCATTGCCACAGCAGCCAGCACGGCCAGTCCGATGAATAATTCCGTCAGCCATTTCGGCCGCACTTTCAGTTCAATGACGGCGATAGCGGTAGCCAGCAACGCCAATACCGTGAGCGCGGCCAGCACCTGCCGGGGCGGCACGAGAAACAGCACGCCGATAACGCCCAGGCTGCCCGCCCCCGCGCCAAGGATGTCGCAGGCGTAGATGCGGCTTGCCTGCTTGCCGAAGTGCGACATGACGAGACCGATGCCCAACCCGCCGCAAAAGAATGGCAGCATCATCAGCAGGTAAACAGCGAGCAGTTTGGCCGGCTGGGTTTTGTCCCACAGCAGTTCGAGCGGATTGAACGGAACCTGCTGCGCCAGCAGGAATGCGGCGGGCATCAGCACAGCCAATGCCGCCGCAGCCATGACATATACTGTGCCGAAATGCGGGGCAATTTTTTTCTTCAGCAGGGTAAGCAGCGTACCGCTCGCGCCGTAGCCCAGCATCGCCGCGCTGATGATCATGTAGGCGAAGTGATGCCACAGCACGATGCTGAACAGGCGTGTCAGCAGCACCTCGTAGGCCAGCACGCAGGCGGAGAGCAGGCCGATGGCGATGAATGGCGGGCGTAACATTGCCCTCTCCCCAACCCTCTGAGTGAAACAACTAGCCATTCGACTAGGCTGCCAGAAACCGCAGCCAAGTCGCTGGTTATCCCGCAAGCGTGAGAGGGAGTAATCGAATCGCTGCGCGATCTTCACGTCAATGCCCGCCGGTAAGCGGAACAAATCGCACCGGCAATATCTGGTGGGTGGTCAGCGTGCCGTCCTGCTGTTTTTCTATCAGCATCAGGTACTGGGTCATGAATTGCGTGCCGAGCGGAACCACCATGCGGCCGCCCGGCTTGAGCTGTTTGAGCAAAGGCGGCGGCACATGGCTGGCGGCAGCCGTCACCATGATCGCGTCGAACGGCGCCGCGTCCGGCCACCCGTAGTAGCCGTCGCCTACCAGCGTTTCCACGTTGCGGTAGCCGAGCGATTTCAGCCGCTCGCCCGCCTCTTTCCCGAGCGGCTCGATGATCTCGATGGTGTAAACCGCCCCGGCAATTTCCGCCAGCACCGCCGCCTGATAGCCGGAGCCGGTGCCGATCTCCAGCACCCTGTCGCCTTTGTTGACTTTCATCAGGTCGGTCATCAGCGCCACGATGAACGGCTGCGAAATGGTTTGCCCGTGGCCGATCGGAAGGGGGCGGTTGAGATAGGCAACCGAAGCCAGCGTAGCAGGCACGAAACGATGGCGCTCCACTTTTTCCAGCGCCGCGACGACTGCGGGGCTGAGCGCGGAACTGCCGCTGTAGGATGAAGTTTCGGCAGCGTCTGATAGCACTTCATCCACCATGCTACGGCGCGCTGCATCGAACCCCACGCCCTGCGACGGGAAGGCAAAACAGAAAAAAAGGAATGCCCCCAGGGCGAAGCGGTGTTTCATGATTTTGTTGTTGGGCCGATTCATGGAGAGTGTCGCAGTGGCATGGATAACATGCTCGGGATCATCTCAGTTTGATTTCGGTCCACATGCGCGACAGCACGCGGCGCTGGTGGCGATTCAAATCGCGCAGCATCTCCAGGTTTACCTGATGTTGCGCGTCGGGAAAGATCGCCGGGTTTTGCGCGATCTCCGGCTTGATGTAGCGCAGCGCATCCAGGTTGGGATTGCCCGAGCCGATCAGGTTGGTCAGCTCGGCGGAATTGCTGCCTTCGAGCATGTAGTCGATGAAGCGGAGCGCGAGGTCGGGGCGCGGGCCGGTCTTGTGCAGCACCATCGAGTCGAGCGACAGCACCGCGCCCTGCTTCGGGATGGCGGAAGCGATGCTGAACTTCCTGCCGGCTTTTTGCGCGTCGAGATTGGCCTGGAAGATGTCGTTGGAATAACCGTGCACCAGCCAGATATTGCCGACGGTGAGCTC
This sequence comes from Nitrosomonadales bacterium, assembly GCA_016218475.1. GTDB lineage: Bacteria > Pseudomonadota > Gammaproteobacteria > Burkholderiales > Gallionellaceae > Gallionella. The sequence goes on from JACREB010000175.1 coordinate 4,178, forward strand.
TTTGATATAGCTCGACGCGTTGAACGCCGCCCAATACGGCTTGGCGCGGATGATCAGGTCGCGCGCCTGTTTCCAGTGCGCCTCATCGGTGTCGCTCGCCGAATAGCCAAGGTACTTCAGCGCCGCCGCCATCAGCTCGCGCTGCGAGTCGAGCACGGTGATGCGGCCTTTTACTTTCTCCAGAAATTCCGGTTCGAAGATCACCGCCCAGGTGTCGGTGGGCAGCCCCAGCTCGCGCATCTTCTCGACGTTGTAGCCGAGCAGCGTGAGGGTGTAGGCATACGGTACGGAAAACCGGTTGCCCGGATCGAATGCGGTGTCGAGATAGGCGGGGTTGATATTTTTCAAGTTGGGTAATTTTGCTTTGTCGAGCGGGCGCAACGCCTGTTGCCTGATCAGCGATTCCATCGCGTTGCCGGTCGGCACGATGATGTCGTAGCCGGTCGCGCCTGCCGCCAGTTTGGCGAGCATCTCCTCGTTGTCTGAATAATAGTCCTGCACCACGCGGCACGCGCACTGCGTCTCGAAGCGCGCCACCGTTTCGGCGGAGATATAGTTGTTCCAGTTGTAGAGGTGCAGCTCGTCCCGCGCCAAGGCTGATGACGAAACAAACCATGAGCCACAGAGAACACAGAGGACACAGAGAAAGACGCCAACCTCTCTGTGATCTCTGTGTTCTCTGATGTAACTACTAGCCATCCGACTAGGCTGCCAAAAAACGGCAGCCAAGTCGCTGGTTATGTGGCTAAAGATTTTCATGTTTTCCATCTCAGCACGTTGGGCGCGATGCGCGCCGCCAGCACGATCATGGTCAGCGTGAGCAGCATCAGCAGCGTGGACACCGCGTTTACTTCAGGTGTGACGGCGATCTTGATCATCGAGTAGATGTGCAGCGGCAGCGTGCTCACGCCGACCCCGGCGGTAAAAAATGTGATGACAAAATCATCCAGCGACAGGGTGAACGCCATCAGCCCGCCGGCGACCACGCCGGGCATGATCAGCGGGAAGGTGATGTGGCGGAAGGTTTTCCATGGCGAGGCGCCGCAGTCGCGCGCCTCCTCGAACAGGCTGTCGTCCAGCCCGGCCAGGCTGGTACGCACGACGATGGCGACAAAACCGATGGAGAAGGTTATGTGTGCGAGGACGATGGAAAGCATGCCCAGCGTGAGGTTGAGTATCTGGATGAAGAACAGCAGCAATGACACGCCGAGCAGGATTTCCGGCATCGCCACCGGCGCCATCGCCATGAAGGTCAGCGCTTTGATTTTATAGCGGTGCATGGCGATGCCCGCCATGGTGCCGAGCACGGTGGCGGCGAGGCTGGATACCGTAGCGATCAGTAGCGAATTGCCCGCCGCCGCCAGCATGTCCGCGTCGTGCAGCAGCACGTCATACCAGTGCCAGGTGAACCCCACCCATTCGGCGTTGAGGCGCGAATCGTTGAACGAATAGGCGATGACGATGAGCAGCGGCAGGTAGAGAAAGGCATACGCCGCGAGCGCGGCGGCCCATAGTCCCAGCCCCCTGTGTCCTGCGCCGCTAACTGTCATGGTTGCCCCTTGATGATGAAACCAGCCATGCCTGTTTCCCTCTCCCCAGCCCTCTCCCGCAAGCGGGAGAGGGGGCGTGGGCTCGCTGCGCGAGTATCACGTTAAGCATAGCGCCCCCGTGTGCTGCCCAGCTTCGCCGCAACCCACACGAACAACAGCACGGCGATGGTGAGCATGATGGATAGCGTGGAGCCGAACGGCCAGTCGCGCGTGCCGAGAAACTGCTCTTTGATCAGGTTGCCGATCAGCATGTCGCCGGTGCCGCCGAGTATGTCGGGAATGGCGAACATGCCCATCACCGGGATGAACACCAGTACCGAGCCGGAAAAGATTCCGGGCAGCGACAGCGGGAAGGTCACGCGCCAGAAGCGCTGCCATGCGTTCGCGCCCAGATCTTGCGCCGCGTCGAGCAATGCGGGATCGTGCCTTTCCAGGTTGGTGTACAGCGGCAGCACCATGAACGGCAGATGCACGTACACCATCGCGACCAGCACCGCGAACGGCGAGAACAGCAGATGCACCGGTTCCATGCCGAACGCCCCGAGCAAACCGTTGAGCATAAGGCTCAACGCCGCCTGCGGCCCGAGCAGGATCATCCACGCATAAATGCGGATCAGGAAATTGCTGGCGAACGGCAGGATGACCAAAAGCACCATGAAGTCGCGGCTGCGCTTCGGGCTGCGCGCGATCAGCAACGCCAGCGGATAAGCCATGACCAGGCAGATCAGTGTGGTGGCAAGCGCGACCAGCAGGGACTTGAAAAATATCTCCGTGTAGATGAGGTCGCTGAAGAAGAAGCGGTATGTTTCCAGCGTGAGGCCGTGCAGCGTGCCGGGGTCGGCGGTGAGCGGCGCCAGCCCGCCGAATTCGCCGGGATAGCGGAACGAAGCGAGCACCATGATGATGCCGGGCGCTGCGAAAAACAGCAGCAGAAAAACAAACGGCGAGCCGCTCACCAGCCATTTTGTGAGGCGCGCGGCGGGCGATAGTTCGGCGTGTTTTTTACTCATGCAAAAACACTCCCGCATCGTGGCGCCAGCCGACCCTCACCGCATCGCCTACCTCAAAAAATTCGGCACGCCCCGGTGCGGAATTGGGCAGCAGCGCCTCCAGCATAGACCCGCCGGCAAGCTGTACCTTGTACACCGTGACATCGCCGCTGTACAAAAGATTGCGCACCTCGCCGGGGAAGTGGTTCTTCAGTTCCGCCACTTCGCCGTGGATGCCGATGCGCACCTGCTCCGGGCGGATAGCGAATGCGCCCTTTGCTCCGGCTGATATCCCTGCAACCGGCGGCGCAGTGATCTCGCCCAACCCGGTAATGGCCAGGCGGGTGTGCCCGTGCGCCGCTTCCAGCACCTGCGCATCCAGCATGTTGATGTGTCCGATGAAATCGGCGACGAAGCGGCTCTTGGGGAAACCGTACAATTTCGAAGGCTCATCCACCTGCTCGACCCGCCCGTCGCGCATCACCGCGATATGGTGCGACAAGGCCAGCGCCTCATCCTGCGCATGGGTGACAAACACGAAAGTGATGCCCACCTCGCGTTGCAGGTTGATTAGTTCGATCTGCATTTCCTCGCGCAGCTTGGCGTCCAGCGCGGCCAGCGGTTCATCCAGCAGCAGCACGCGCGGGCGGCTGACCAGCGCGCGCCCCAGCGCCACGCGCTGCTGCTGGCCACCGGACAGTTCGCGCGGATATTTATCTGCTTTGTCGGCGAGACGCATGTGTTTCAGCGTCTCTTGCGTGCGCTGGCAGATTTCGTTTTGCGGGAGACGCGCCATCGTCAACGGGAAGGAAATGTTCTGCGCCACCGTCATGTGCGGGAACAGCGCGTAGCTCTGGAACACGGTGCGCACCGGGCGCTGTTCCGGCGGCGTGTCGGCGAGGTCTTTGCCGTCGAGCAGTATCTGCCCCGCATCGGGCAGGTCGAAACCCGCGATCATGCGCAGGATGGTGGTCTTGCCGCAGCCGGATGGGCCGAGCAGCGTGAAAAATTCGCCAGCCTCGATGCCGAGGCTGGCGTTATCCACCGCCGTGAAGCTGCCGAAGCGGCGCGTGACGTTTTTTAGTTCGAGCAGGGCCATGGCGCATAACCCGTAAGCAAAATTACCGAGCCGCATACCGCATTTTCTTGCATTTAATATCTCCCGGTGAGCGGAACAAAACTTACCGGCAAAACATTTTCCTGCCGGATCATTCCATCCTGATCCTTCGTAATCAGAATCAATTCCTGTGCATACTGCCAACTGCCCACCGGGATCACCATGCGCCCGCCCGGCTTGAGTTGATCCACGAGCGGCTGCGGCATGTGATCCGCCGCTGCGGTAACGATAATGCCGTCAAATGGCGCGTATTCCGGCCAGCCTTTACTGCCGTCTCCGAGCTTTAACTGAATATTGGCATAGCCCAATTCGCCCAGCAGCTTTGCCGCACGCGCGGCAAGCGGCTCGATAATTTCCATGCTGTACACCTTGCCTGCCATTTCGGCGAGGACGGCTGACTGGTAGCCCGATCCGGTGCCAACCTCCAGCACGCTATCCTGTTTATCCAGCGCCAGCAGATCGGTCATCAGGGCCACGATGTAGGGCTGCGAAATGGTCTGCCCGTGGCCGATGGAAAATGGCCGGTTGTAATAGGCGGCGTATATTGACCCTTCGGAAATAAAACGGTGGCGCGGCACCTTTTTCATGACAGAGAGCACTTTTTCTGAAATGGGTCTTGGGGTATAGCCGCCGGGTTCCAGTGCCATCGCAACGATTTCCTCGACCATCCGGCGCCGCGCCTCGGCGTAACGATCATCGCCACCGAACATTTTCTTCTCCAACTTGCGGTTTCAGGAATTCCATAATCATTTCAGACGCTCCCTGTTATTTCGTGCAGCTTGCTTGTTCAGCGCGAGCCTACCATTCGACAGGCTCTCAAGAAACAGCTTTTTATGTCCATAATTACAATAGGTTACAAAGTACAGAAAATGGTCAAACAGCAACCCAAACCCCCTCCATCTCCCCCTTGTCAGGGGGAGAGCCAGTGCAGTTCCTCCCCTGACAAGGGGAGGGGCCGGGAGGGGTTTGGGTTCGTTTTGTTTCCTGCTCGCGCCTTGCCTCGCGTATGCGGGGCTTACTTGGCTCAGGGCGAACGGACTTATTCAGTGTTTCCCTAAATTTTACGAACTTGACCCTCTTCTTTGGCGAGAGCGGCGCGAAATTCTTCGACTTTCTCATGGAGATTATCCGCATCGCCATAGCTCAGGAAATTTTTATAACGCGAATGCGCGCTGAGAATTTTTTGCGCGTGTTTGATCGGGCAAAAATATTGCTCGGTGCGGGCGGTGATTTCTTGCGCGTAGGCCAACAATCCTACAGCATATGAACAATACACACAGTGAGCCTTTTCAATGATGTTCAGGTAGGCCAGATGTTGATGATCCAGCACGATGTAGTTGGCGCGGCTGACCTTGGCAATCCGGTAAATCGGGAAGCAGATCGCCTGGTATAAAGTGATGAACAGATCGAACAAGGTCAGTGGAATGATCATGCTGTAGATGATGGGCATGGTGAGATAGTTTTGCGGGCGGACGGTCAGAAACCAGCGGAACACGCCTATCTTTACCTTGATATGAGCCTCCTTGATGGCGCGCTCAAAAGTGACACACTTGCCTTCTATCTGGTAACGCAGGCGTCCTTCCTGTTGTTCGATGGCGGTATGCAATTCATTTTCCAAGGCGGTTATCTGGTCGAGAATCTGGCTAATCCTGTTATTCATAACAATCCTTTCCGGTATCTTTCAGAACAATGTGAGACGAATCCAGCGGATAGCCTATTCCCCTTCAGTGCGCCCAGCTCACGCGCAACAGATTTTGTTCGGGGTTGTAGTGAAACTCCAGCTCGCCCTGATAGGCATGGTGCAGCGCATCCCCGATGCCGCGTGCAAGATGGATATCCGTGGTGGTCACCAGTGTTTCGCCATCTTTTTCTTCCACCGCCATAATGCGTTTGAGCGGGTGTTCTGCGCGCTCGTGTTTTTCGTGGTTGTGTACGAGATTCATGATCTCGTCGCGACGAGCGTTGAAAAATTTTCCTTTCAGCGTAAGGAAGCCGGCGGGATAACAGTCGTGGATACGGTGGCAGGCAGGGCAGGTTTCGCGGTGCGCATTTGCCGGAGCCTTGATCCACTGCCAGCGCCCCGCATGAAAAACAGCGCCGCATTGCGAACAAACGGTCGGTTCCGGCAGCTTTCCCTTCGCCTTGTAGGCATCATGCACGCGCTCCTTGAAAATGCCGTCATGGCGCTGGATTTGGCGGAAGCCGCCTGATGTATTTGTGTGGCTCATGATAATTACTCCTTGTTGTTGATCGCATAGGCTACTGATTTTTTCAACTACATTTCCCTATGTCAGAATGACTCATGACCAAAAATTGGAAACTGTTTTCTCGTAGGTTGGGCAAAGCGCAGCGCGCCCAACATCACGGTTTCAAGTTGGGCACGCTGCGCTTTGCCCAACCCACGTACTTCGTGGATGAATTACCGTTTTTAGTCTCTTACCAGCCAAATGATCTCATAAAATGACAAGGATTTTGCATTCATCGAGCAGTGGCAAGGGTTTGAATGATGGTGAACTCTGTCAGTTTTTCACAGGTTGCGACAGCGGATCGACCGATGTGTGTCAGATAGTACCGGTAGGTTCTTGCGACACGTTTGATCAGTCCAAGAATGCGCAGTCGCTTGAGATATCGGGAGAGTTTCCCGCTTGAAACAGACGGAAGATGTTTCTTCAGATCGGCGCGACGCAGGCCATGGATATTGAATTCGGGCCGTTGAATGGCGAGCAACAAATTTTGTTCGGCCGCATCGAAGAAATTGAAGCCGCGAACCTGAGTGCCATGATCTGTTTTGGGTTTGGTCAGTTGCTGTAAAGCACGGTGTCCATCGGAGCAGTCGTCGAGCGAGGATAGGAATTCGAGGTAACGGCTGTTGCAGCCGAGGAGAATCTCGCGCAGATCAACGATGCTGTAGATGGACTTTTTGAGAGGGGCGAGTTCCCGCGTGATGGAACCGTCCCGGCGTTCGACCTTGCAGTGGTGTTTGAAGAAGGAAACGTCGTTGGTCGTGGTCCCGATGCGCAGCACACGTTTGAACTTGTCGTATATTTTGACCGGGGCGCTGCCCATGCAATGTTTGATGCGGGTTCCCTCGATGCGGGTGGGCAAGCGGGATCCGATTTCCTGTGCCAGTTGCGGCGTGATCTTCTTGCCGAGGAAAGAAGATACCTGCTCGGCCTTGACCGCGATGACCGCCTGCCGGGATATATCCTCATAGAGAGTGGAAAGTATGGCATCGGAACGGAACACCAGATCGGTCGAATACTCGGTTTGCATCATAACCAGCGACTTGGCTATCGTCTTTTGATAGCCTAGTCGAATGGCTAGTAGTTCCATCAGGCTCCAGTGATATTGCTGCCCAAACTCCTCCTGAACCGGGCAGCACATCCTGGCGTAGCGGTCGAGAATGCGATGCAGGTCATCGGGCTTGAGTTGATCTGACAGCGACTGCGCACGCTCGAAGTCGTCGATGCGGATAAACGCATTATCGGCCATCGCATAGCCGATACCGTCTGCGATGAGCTTGCTTTCGAGCCAGGAATGGCCGTTGCAGTAGAATTGCAAACGGAAGGGGCACCAGGTGGGTACGCGCAGGTAACACAGGCCGACTTCTTCGCCGATGAAGTAGAAGCAATAGTGCAAGCATTTACCGGTAGTCGAACGTAAAAAGGTCTTATGGGAATTTTTATCATGCCGGGGTTTGTAAGCGGAACACGCCTCCATCGCGGAAAGGATACGCACCAGTCCGGGATGTTTGCCGCGCTGTTCAATCACTTTGGCGACCAGGTCTTCTTTGCGGATATGCGGCTTGTTGACGTGTTCGATAGATACGCCCTGCGCGTCGGCGAGTTCATGCGCGCATTGGCGAATGCGCTCACGCCAAGGGTCTGCAAAGACTTTGGCATAGTCGAATATCTTGATGTGACGGGAATTCAGGAAGCTGGTCATGCCGCCCGCGTAACAGGCGCCCGGCAGCGTGCCCGTGATAATCATGCGGTCGTAGCAGGAAAGCACGCCAAGCAGGCATGCTTGATAACGTTCGGCCAGGGGTTTCATGATCAGCGTCTCCTCGAAAGGTGGGCTACGCGGATTTTAACTTTTTTGGTTCCGGCTTGTCCGGCTCAGGTTTTCTCAAATAAGGCAATAGACTCTACATGCGAGGTGTGCGGGAACATATTCATCACGCCCGCCGCCTTCAGCGCGTAGCCATGAACCTGCACCAGCACCTGCGCGTCGCGCGCCAGTGTGGCCGGGTTGCAGGATACATACACGATGCGGCGCGGGACATATTCGCCACAACCCCCATTCCCACAACCTAGCGCTTTCACCAGCTCGATTGCACCATCGCGCGGCGGGTCGATCAGCAGCTTGTCGAAGCGCCCCAGCCTGGTAAAAGATTCTTCGGTCATCTCAAACAGGTTCATCGCGGCAAAGCCGGTATTGCCGGATAACCCGTTATGCGCGGCATTCTGTTGTGCGCGCTTCACCAGCGCGGCGCTGCCTTCGACACCCAGCACTTGTGCTCCGCTGCGCGCGATGGGCAGGGTGAAGTTGCCCAGGCCGCAGAAAAAATCCGCGATGCGTTCACCGGGCTGCGGGTCGAGCAGGCGCAGGGCGCGGCTGACCATCACGCGATTCAACGTGCTGTTCACCTGGGTAAATTCAACCGGGGAAAACGGCATTTCGATGCCGAACTCGGGCAGGGTGTAGGTGAGCGGAGGAGCCGCCAGAGGGTGGAACGGCACGACGGTGTCCGGCCCCCTGGATTGCAGCCAGAATTGGATTTTGTGCCGGTCGGCAAAGGCGTGCAACGCGGCCTCGTCGCTCGCCGATGGCGGCTCCATCACACGCAGCACCAGCGCATCGGCATGCTCGCCCGCCGCGACCTCGATCTGCGGCAGCTTCTCGCGGATAGACAATCCCCCGATCAATTGCGCCAGCAGCGGAATCAACCCGGCGATCTTCGGGGCGAGAATTTCGCAGTGCTGCATGTCGGCGACGTAGCTGCTGCGCTTCTCGTGGAAGCCCACCAGCGTCTTGCCCTTCTTGATGACATGCTTGGCCGACAGCCGCGCGCGCTGGCGATAGCCCCATGCCTGTCCATGGATCGGCGGCAGGATGGTTTCCGCCCTGACCTTGCCGATATGCCACAGGCTGTCTTCGAGAATGCGCTGCTTCACCGCGACCTGCGCGCCGGCCTCCAGATGCTGCATGGAACACCCGCCGCATACGCCGAAATGCGCGCACTTGGGCTGCACGCGCATCGATGACGGCTTGTGAATTTGCGTGACTTGCGCCAACTCGAAGGAAGGCTTTTTGCGGTATGAGCTATAGCTGACGGACTCGCCGGTCAGCGCGCCCTCGATGAAAATCACCTTGCCGTCAAAGTGCGCAACACCGCGCCCTTCCTGATCCAGCGACTCGATTGTTACCCTGTTTTCTGTGGCCATTTATTCAAAATTTTCTGATCGGGCCATGCAGCCAGAAACTCGCACCAATGCGGTTGATCCAGTTTGCCCAGTTCGGCACGCACCAGTTCGCATTCCTGCTGAAATCGTGCGCGGGTCAACACGCCGCGCATCATCTGGAAGCGCGCAAACACCAGCCAGGTGTTCACCGCATCGGTCTCGCAGTAATTGCGTATCTCGGCGAGCCTGCCCTGCCGGTACGCCTCCCAAACCTTGCTGCCGTCCATGCCCAGCTTGCCGGGAAAACCGATCAGCTTCGCCAACTCGTCGAGCGGCGCGTTGGCGCGACCGGTGTACATCGCCAGCAAATCCATCAGGTCGAGATGGCGGGTGTGGTAGCGGCTGATGTAATTGTTCCATTTGAACTCGCGGTCGTCCTCGCCCATGTCCCAGTAGCGCGGGCATTGCACGCCGTGGATCAGTCCGCGGTAGTGCAGCACCGGCAGGTCGAAACCGCCGCCGTTCCACGACACCAGTTGCGGCGTGTATTTGTCGATGCCGTCGAAGAAGCGCTTGATGATGCTGGCTTCGTCATCGCCCGGTTCGCCCAGCGACCAGACCTTGAAGTTATCGCCCTCGCGCAATACACATGAAATCGCCGCGACGCGTTGCAGGTGATGCGGCAAAAAATCGCTGCCGGTTTTCTGGCGGCGCAACTGGAAAGCCATCTCCGCCACTTCGGCATCGCTTACCGCGCTGCCCAATTCATACAACGCGCGCAGACCGGCAATGTCGGGAATGGTTTCAATGTCGAAAACGAGGGTGGGGTTCATTTAGTTTATTGCCAGCCTGAAAATAACAAGCCCTTCGTCATGATGTCGAAGGGCGATTGCAACAGCCTTCCTGTTTTTGTTTCCGGCTCGCCCGGCTACTTGCTGGTGTTGCCACTATGAAAACGCTGCACTGCGGAAAACAGGATCGCGACATCCTGTTGCGTCAGGTCGGGATATTTCTCATGCAAAGTCTGGCGGGCATAAAGCGTCAGGGGTTTGCCACCCCATCCCTGAGCGGGATCAAAGAATGGCGCCGTTATCTGGCAGGCAGTTCCGAAAACCACGCGCAAATGCGCATTGACGCGTTTGTCCTCGCCGCCCGCACTGCCTTGCCCGTTTGGTGAGCCGGATGAATTCATAAGGGAACCCCTACAGTGGGCACGTAGGCGACACAGGCTTCACTTTCCACACCTTGTCGGCGTATTCCTGAATAGTGCGGTCGCTGGAAAACTTGCCCATGTTGGCGACATTGAGGATGGCGCGGCGCGTCCATTCCTCCTGATCCTGATAGAGTGCGCTCACCCTGTCCTGAGCTTCAATGTAGCTGGCATAATCGGCCAGCAGCAGGTAGTGATCACCGTTCTTCGTCAGATTATCAAACAGGGAACGGTAACGGTCCGACTGTTCAACCGAAAAAAAGCCATTCCCGATCATATCCAGTGCCTGGCGCAACTCCGCGTTGCCGTTGTAGTAATCCCACGGGTTATAGCCGCGCGCGCGCAGGTCGGCGACTTCCGGCGTGGTCAGGCCGAAGATAAAAATATTATCGTCGCCCACTTCCTCGCATATCTCGATGTTGGCGCCGTCCATCGTGCCGATGGTAAGCGCGCCGTTAAGCGCCATTTTCATGTTTCCGGTGCCGGAAGCCTCGGTGCCCGCAGTGGAAATCTGCTCGGAAAGTTCGCTGGCCGGAAAAATCTTTTCCGCCGTTGAAACATCGTAGTTGGGATAGAACACCACCTTGAGCAAATTGCCGACCGCCGGATCGTTGTTGACGATACCGGCCACGTTGTTGATGAGGCGGATAATCAGCTTGGCCGTCCGGTAACCGGGCGCGGCCTTGCCGCCGAAAATCACGGTACGCGGCGTGATGCCATTGGCCCGCCCGGAACGGATGCGGTTGTAGAGGGTGATGACATGCAACACGTTGAGCAACTGGCGTTTGTACTCGTGGATGCGCTTGGCCTGCACGTCGAACAGCGAATCGGGATCGACACGGATGCCGGTCGCCTGCCCGATATGTTCGGCGAGGTAAAGTTTATTGGCCTGCTTGACGGCGCGAAACTCCTTGCGGAATCCGGCATCCTCGGCATATTTGGCCAGCTTTTTGAGTTCCGAGAGATCGCGCACGAAGCCGGCGCCGATGCGCGATGCGATCAATTCGGTCAAGCGCGGATTGCACTGGTTCAACCAGCGGCGCGGCGTAATACCGTTGGTGACATTGATGAATTTGCCGGGGAAAATACGCTGAAAATCGAGAAACAGCACGGTTTTCAACAGCTCGCTATGGATTGCGGCAACGCCGTTCACGGTATGGCTGCCGACCACCGCCAGATGCGCCATGCGCACGCGCCGACCATGGCTCTCGTCAATAATGGATACGCGTTCCAATAATCCGGCATCGCCGGGGAAACAATGGTTCACCTGCGCCAGGAAGCGGTGGTTGATCTCGTAGATGATTTCCAGATGCCTCGGCAATACCCGTTCAAACATTTCCACCGGCCAAGCCTCCAGCGCCTCCTGCATCAGGGTGTGGTTGGTATAGGCAAATATGCCCGTCACCAGCCGCCAGGCATGATCCCAGTCGAGATGATGCTTATCGAGCAACTGGTGCATCATCTCCGCCACGGCGACAGCCGGGTGGGTGTCGTTAAGCTGGATGGCGACCTTCTCCGACAACTGGTTCAAATCGCTGTGCCTGGACAAAAAGCGAGTCAAAATGTCCTGGACAGATGCGGAAACAAAGAAATATTCCTGTTTGAGGCGCAATTCACGGCCCATTAACGAGCTGTCGTCCGGGTAGAGCACCTTGGACAGGTTTTCGGTGATATCTTTTTCCACCACCGCCCCGATATAGTCACCCGCATTGAAAGAGCTGAGATCGAATTCGCGTGTTGACTTGGCCGCCCACAAGCGCAGGTTATTGACGGTCTCCGTGTTAAAGCCGGGAACCGGAAAATCATAGGCCATCGCCATCACCGTTTCGCTGTCCACCCAGCGGTGTTCGACATGTCCGTGCGCATCCGGAAACTTGACTATATGGCCGTAAAATCTGACCGGGTACAGGCGCTCGGGGCGCTGGAACTCCCACGGATTGCCATAACGCAGCCAGTTATCGGGATGCTCCACCTGCTGGCCGTTTTCGATGCGTTGATTGAACATACCGTACTCGTAACGGATGCCGTAACCCATGCCCGGCAGATCCATGGTCGCCATGGAATCGAGAAAACAGGCGGCGAGACGCCCCAGGCCGCCGTTGCCGAGCGCGGCATCAGTTTCCATTTCTTCGATATGTTCCATCTCCTGGCCCAATGCAAGCAATCCGGCGCGAAGCGAGGGCTCTACCCCCAGATTGAGCGCGGCATTCGAAAGCGTGCGCCCGATCAGGAATTCCATCGAAAGATAATAAATCCGCTTGGGGTCTTGCTCGAGGTTGTTGTCCACCGTATGTGTCCACCGCTCGATAAGGTGGTCGCGCACGGTGTGCGCGGAAGTATCGTACCAATCATGCCCGGTGGCGGCCTTGACAGACTTGCCCACCGTGTACATCAGGTGATTGGTCAACGAGTTTTCGATTGAATTCTGGTCGGAACGGCGAAAGGGTTTGTAAGTAACTTTTTTCGGAGTGCTCATCGTGTTCACCTGTAGTATGAAAAGTTGCTGCTGACAAAAACCGCTGCTTGGCAAAAACCTGAAAGCCAAAAAGTGTTTTGCCGACGCTACTTTATCAGGGTTTTATGACGCTTGTCATTACTTACTCTTACTGTGTCACAAAGCGCTGAAGGGCGCATTGCGGCGTTAAAATCAGGCTCAAAATGCTCATTTACTACATGTAAACTCCGCTTTTTCGCCTGATTTTGCCTTGCACTGCATCCCTTGATCGCTTTGTGACACAGTAAGATTACTGAGCCTTGTCGATTGCATTTTGCTCGCCATCAGACAGGACGGGGAACGGGTATTTAGAGCCTATTTCAGCAGGTTTCATACCCCGCGTTGGGGCTGGGCGCGGATGGATGCAAGGCGCAGCGCGCAGCCAATGGTCGTTCCATTGGCAAGCGGTACAACGCCGCAATGCGCCCGCAGGCAAACGGCGCGGGGTATGAAACCTGCTGAAATAGGCTCTTAATCTATCCATGCAACACATCGTGCATGTTGGCGACGTGTTAATGGTAATGACTACCCCTCACGGACGCAAAAGGCTGGCATTACACAGCGGTTGCGGCTGAAATAACCAATGGAAAAAGCCTGATCGAAGCCGTGCAAAGTGTGACAAGTCACAAAAACACGGGAGCAAATCATCGGAGAACGCGTTTTATCACTGACAGGCTGGCGATTGATGTTGTTTGCCAAAGCCATCGGAATCATTTAACCTTGGGCAACTTTGAAAGGAAAATCATCATGAGCACAATAACATTCGATACACACAAATTCGCGAACGATTAACAGAAGCTGGAATGCCATTGAATCAAGCTGAAATACTTGCCGAAGAACAAACCCGACTGATCGGTGAACGATTGGCCACTAAAGACGATTTAGAAAAACTGGAATTGCGTTTAACTATGAAGCTGGGAACAATGACTGTCGCAGCAATCGGCATCATGACTACAATTATGAAATTAATGCAGCCATAAAC
>JACREB010000013.1 GCA_016218475.1 Nitrosomonadales bacterium
ACGGACTTTACCCGAATCCCGGTGCGTGCGATAAAGCGCATGGAGCGTTGGCTGAATCATCGGCCGCGCAAGTGTCTTGATTACCAAACGCCCGCGGAGGTCTTCCGCCGGGAGTGTTGCACTTAGATGTTGAATGCAGCAACATAAAATGTGATGGTCAATATGAAATTGATCTTTTAGCCATCGAGCCAGTGGGGGAAAAAGTACGCCGCTACCACATTGAATCTGGAGTATCTATCTCAGGCGCTTACTCGAAGTTGACGGCAAAAACTTATTCACCAGATCGTCTAAAACAACGAGTGGAACAGGCAGGCCAACGCAGAACGATGGGCTATTTCATTAAGCGAAAATTTGGCGCAACGGATATCAAAACCAAACTAAAAGAATACGGCTTCAAGAAAGGTAACTACACAAAAGTAATTGTCACATGGGGCTGGACAGATGGGGCCAAAAGGATGGCGGACCGCAACGGCATAAAACTTTGGGATTTTCGTAACATTATCCAATCCATCGGTGAACGCTCCAAGCACGAAAAAACATACTTTACTGACGACACACTCCGCACACTTCAGTTATTTGTACGTGCAGGCAGTATCACCACCACATAGCCAGCTACATCGGTACTAAACAGGCATGCTGTCACTTATTATTTTGACGCTCGTCTGCGTTCTCACCTATACCTTCGAAATCGTTTTCGGACTCGCTGGCACGATTCTGATGTTGCCGCTGCTGAGTTTTCTGTACGACACCAAAACACTCGTCATCTATTCGGTCCTGCCCCAGATACTCGTCGCCGTCATCGGGCTCATCCGCTCGCCTAAAAAAGTAGACGCGCGCTTCTTGGCCGGAATGCTGTTCTTCGCCGGGATCGGCGCCATCGCCGGCTTCGCCCTCTTCTATTACTTCTCGGCCAACGTGTTCCAGATACTGTTGGCCTCGGCAATCAGCGCCGCGGGATTGCTCCTGGTGATCGCGCCGCACCGCGCCAAGTTCGGTCCCGTCGGCATACGCGTCATGGACACGCTCGCCGGTACGTCGCAGGCGCTGTTCGGCATCAGTGGGCCGATCGCGATGACGCGGTTGCTGGCGACCTTCAAGGAAAAAGCTGTGGTGCGGCACTATGCGTTCGCGTTTTTTCTCGCCATGAACGGCCTGCGCGCCGTGGAGTACCTGGTGCACGGCACGTACACGGCGGAGATTATGGAGATGATGGTCTTCAGCGCGCCATTCCTGGCGATCACGCTCTGGTTCAGCAATCAACTGCACTTGCGCATCAACGAACAGGTCTTTCGCAAAGTCGTGTCGTGGATGATACTGTTCGGCGGACTGACACTGTTCTATCGCTGATACCAATATGTATTTCCCGGTCGCCGGCATCGAGATCAGCCCATGGATTCCGCCGGTCGTGGCTTTTGCGATCTCGCTGTTCACCTCCATGGGCGGCGTGTCCGGCGCCTTTCTACTGCTGCCGTTTCAGGTCAGCGTCCTCGGCTTTCACAGCCCGGCCGTGAGCGCCACCAACCATCTATTCAACATGGTGGCAATTCCCGGCGGCGTGTGGCGGTACGCCCGCGAAGGGCGCATGGTCTGGCCCCTGGCGTGGATCATCATCTTGGGGACACTGCCGGGGGTCTTCATCGGTGCGCTGGCGCGCGTGCACTATCTTGCCGATCCCGAGGATTTCAAATTTTTCGTCGGGCTGGTGCTGCTCTATCTCGGCGGCCGGCTGGTCTGGGATTTGCTCCTGCCGCGGCGCGCTCATCCGATGTCGGCTTCAGCCGAAGCGCGGTTTCAGCAACGATTCAACAACGCCAGGCACGGTCATGCCCAAAATGAGATCCCCCCGGTTGCTGTTAAGGAATTCAGTCTGTTGCGTCTCGTCTACGAGTTTTGCGGCCAGCGGTTCGACCTGAGCACTCCCCGTATCGCGTTATTGAGTTTTATCGTGGGGATCGTCGGAGGGATCTACGGTATCGGCGGCGGAGCGATCATGGCGCCCTTCCTCATTTCGTTCTTCGGACTCCCTGTCTATACCGCCGCGGGAGCGGCGCTGATGGCGACGTTTGTTACGTCGGTGGCGGGCGTGGCGTTTTATCAACTGCTTGCCCCGTTTTACCCTGACATGGCGGTGGGGCCCGATTGGATGCTGGGCCTGCTGTTCGGCGCCGGCGGACTAGCAGGGATATATTGCGGCGCCATGCTTCAGAAATACGTGCCCGCCAGGACCATCAAACTGATCCTGGCGGCGGCCATTTTAGTACCGGCCGCAGGATATCTCAGAAAACCTTTCAGATAGCAGGAGAACCGATGTTGCTTCGGCCCGAAGCCGACGGGGTTACACTACTGCATCAACTCCGCGGCGCTGAAACTGGAAAAGAAAAACAAATAAAATTTCACAGGATTAACAGGATTTTTCAGGATTTACAGGATTAAGACCAAGAACATTTTGGTTTTAATTTGGTTTACTCTGCCTGGCTTTTTTCGTATTCCCGCAGTAAGCGCTCCAAGTCGAGCGATTGCAATGCCCCGCGCGCAGCTTCCCACGCACCTTCACCACACAAGCCGCTGATGGACGCCTGTTCGTAGGCTTTGCTCGCGGCTTCCAGACACGCCACCCGCACCGCCTCGGCTAGATGTTGCTTGTCAATTTTTGAAGTAGGCAACGATTTAATCCTGTCAATCCTGAAAAATCCTGTTAATCCTGTGAATTAGTTCTGTTGTTCCGGCAGTGCGATGCGGTGCTCGGTGCTGAACTGATAATCACGGAAGATGTGCTCGGCGCTGAGCAGCGCGTAGCCGCCGTCCGGCAGGCGCCGGGTGGTGTCCTTGAGGCGGTATGCGTAATGGCCGCAGGTCCAGACGTCGAAATTGCGAAAGTGGGTACACAGACAGGTCTTGTCCTTCACCGAGATGTCTTCGCCGTCTGGGTGTTTCTCCAGCTCGCGGTTGTAGGCCTCGATGTAGGAACAGTTGCCCGAGCCGTCGAGCAGATAGCCGTAGGCCTCGCAGTTGGGTCGGATGCCGGAACCGATCGCCGGGCTCTGCTTCAGCATGCGCATGGGGTAACCGGTCGGCGAGATCAGGTTGACCTCGATGTCCTCCTCGCTGGCCTTGAAGTATTCCTGCTGCACCCGCGCCGGCAGGCCGCATTCCCTGGCCACGGTGAAGCGCGTCGCCACCTGCACCGCCGCGGCGCCGGCTTCGAGAAATTCCACGGCGTCGGTGCCGGTGAAGATGCCGCCGGCGGGAATGACCGGAATACTCAGGCCTTCCTGGGCGAGATACCGGTGAATCTCGTTGACGATGGTCTTGAGGTCGAATTGCGCCCAATCCATGCCGAAACCGAGATGGCCGCCGGCGAGCGGCCCCTCCACCACGATGTAGTCCGGAAGCCGGTTGAGGCGCGCGGTCTTGCGCAGGAACAGCAGCAGCGCCCGCAGCGACGACACGATGATGCCGAATTTCACGTCGCGGAAGCGCGGATGCTCCTGCACCAGCGCCAGCGAGCCGAGATGCAGCCCGGCGCTGAGGGTGATGCCGTCAATGCCCGCGTCCATCGCCGCCGCGAGGCGCACGCGCAGCGTCGCGCGCGGGCTGTTCATCGTGAGCTTCTCCATGCAGTTGATGAAGATGAGCCCGTCGCCCTGCTTCGCCTCCATGGTGCGACCGACGTGCAGGCGCGTGGCCTCGGCCAGCCGCGTGAGATCGAACTGCACCACGGACTTGTCAACGTTGGCGACGTTGAACTTGTATTTTTTCAGCTTCTCCTTGACGAAGCGGGTCTTGAAGCGCCGGTCCGATACCGTCGGCACCATGGCGTCGGAGATGTGGCCGATGCCGCCGAGGCGCGCGGCCACGAGCGCCAGCTCGGCGGTCGAAATATCCACGCCCATACCGCCGATCATGATCGGCACCAGCTCGTGCTTCCCGAACCGCAGCCGAAAATCGTCTACTTTTTTCATTATTCAGAAAAAACAAATGGACAGGATTAAAGCTGAAAGGCTCGAATGATTGTTTTTGAAATCCTGTTAATCCTGTAAATCCTGTCTATCCTCGTTTTTCTACTCGCCCTTGGTGACCGGGCGGTCCAGGTCCGTGATCCACTCGCTCCAGGGACCGGCGTAGAGCTTAGCACCGGTCAGGCCGGCACCATATGCACGATGCATAGCTGAACGCTGGCTTTCGGATAGACTGCCTCAATGGCCTCCGGGAAAGAGTTGCATCAGCAGCAGCTTCAATTGGAGCACGGAAGGGCGAGCCTTCCAAGAAGGTTCGCTAGGTGTTTTCCTGGATGTCGGTGGGCAATGTCATAATCTCGTCCGCGAAACGCCCCTTGCGGAGGAGGCCCGCCATGGTCTTCATGGGACCGCCGATGTGCGTGAAGAACGCCTTGTAGCCGGCGCACAGGTAGTTCAGCCCAGCCTCGCCGTCGGGCGTCTCGATAAAACGGTTGCGCGGGCATTCGCCGTAGCAGGCGAACAGCACCGGGCACTCCTTGCAATATTTCGGCAGCGTGTCGTATTTGCTCTGGCCGAAGCGGCGCTGCTTCTCCGAAGTGATCAACGTCTTGATCGGGGTTTCCTTTAGATTGCCCAGCCGGTGCTTTGGTTCGACAAAATGGTCGCAGGAGTAGACATCGCCGTTGTGCTCCAGCACCAGGGCGCCGCCGCAGGTCGGCGCGATGATGCAGGCGTTGTGCTGACCCAGCCAGCTGCCCAGCGCGACATCGAAGGTCGTGACGTACACCTTGCCGACGTCGCGCTGCACCCACTCGTCGAAGATGGCGCTCAGAAACTGGCCGAACTTCTCCGATGGCACCGTGCGCTCGGTCACCAGGTTTCCTTCCTGCTTGTAGAGCGGCCGGTCCTTGCCTTTCAGTCCGCCCCAGCCCTGGTTGGCGAGGGTGATTGTGTGCTCGGTGGCGCGTTCGACGATGGGGATCAGCTGTATGTACTGGGCTTTCAACTCGTCGCGAAAGAAGCGGTACACCTCGAGCGGATGGTCGGCGTTGGCGGCATGTATGGTACAAAGGACGTTAACGTCAGCAGAGTGTTTCTGCAGGCAGTTCCAGCCGCGCAGCACGTCATCAAAGCTGCCTTCGCCTTGTTTGTCGATGCGGTAGGCGTCGTGCAGGGCGCGCGGTCCGTCGATGCTCAGCCCCACCAGGTAGTTATGCTGCTTGAAGAACGCCGCCCACGTGTCATCGATCAGCGTGCCGTTGGTCTGGATGGTGTGCAGGATGCGCTGGTGCGGCTTGCGGTACCGGCTCGCTAGTTCAACGGAACGCCGGAAGAAGTCCAGGCCGCGCAGCATGGGCTCGCCGCCCTGCCATGCAACCTGCACTTCCGGGCCCGCGGACGATTCGAGCAACTGCCGGATGTAGCTGTCCAGCGTCGCCTCGTCCATCAGCGGGCTCTCACGCTCCGCGTAGAGGTTCTCCTTCGACAGAAAAAAGCAGTACTTGCAACTCAGGTTGCAAGCCGCACCCACAGGCTTGGCCAAAAGGTGGAAACCCGGCACAGCGCTAACTGGAAGCGTGCCCTCAGCTATCACTATAGTTCCTTGTTTGGTTTCGCTTATGGCCATTCATCAATGGCGTTCTTCACGGGCCTACGTCGGCCCGGACTATCTGATTGGCTTTGGCAATCTGTTGATGAGGCTCATGCAGAGTCGGTGAGTCGGATCGAGGCAGGGTCTTACCATCATGCATTTTTCTTCGGAAATAATTATGGGCTGAACTTATTACAATTCCGATTAAAACAGCATAGGCCAAGTTAGTCAGAACGGTGACCACCATGACTATCGAAGTAATGGCCATGTGGTCTTTACTCTTGGTAAAGGTCGTCCAATCAAACGTATGAAAACAGACAACGAACATAACCCCAATCAATGCGGCAATGGGGATCGCTTCAATCACCGGACTGGCAAATAAAATATAACAAAGGACCGCCAACGAAGAAACGATTCCAGCTACCCGTCCGAAACCACCAGCCTCCAAGTTAATTACAGTCTGTCCAATCATGGCACATCCGCCCATGCCACCGAATAAACCCGTAAGCATATTTCCCGCACCCTGCGCCACAGACTCCTTATTGGGATGAGTATTATGATGTGGTTTATGCTTGTGAACAAAGTCGTCAACCAGGTTGGCCGTCAGCAGCGTTTCAATCAAACCGATGGCACCCAGTATCAAACTATATGGAAGAATGATCCAAAGAGTTTCAAGCGTCATTGGAACTTCAGGTATCGCGAATGTGGGCAGTGAACCCGAAATGCTTGCAATATCTCCAACCGTTTTGGTTGGAATGCCAAAGTACAAAACAAATACGCTGACCAGAACTATGCCGAATAAACTTGCTGGAATTTGTTTGGTTATCTTGGGTGCCACGACTACGCCCAGAATCGTAATGGCAATCAACCCGGACATTACATAAAGTTCTCTGCCAGAACTTGGTATTTGTCGAAACTGTGAGAAGAAAATAATTAGAGCAAGTCCATTGACAAACCCATTCATAACGGCTGACGTAACGTACCGGATCAGTCTCCCGAGCTTGAATATGCCAAACAACACTTGCAAAAATCCCATGAGGATAATGCAGGCAAACAGATATTGAGCGCCATGCGTAAGGACTAGTGCTACGGAAACGACAGCCAGCGATCCGGCACCACCAGAAATCAGTCCCGGACGGCCACCGAATGCAGCGGTAACAAATCCAAGAATAACGGCAGCATAAAGGCCAACTAAAGGATTAACAGAAGCAAGTAATGCAAACGCAACGACTTCTGGAACCATCGCAAGACTTGTCGTAATACCAGCAGGGGGTGTAAGAAAGTTTGTGTAAACGGTCATTCGGCAGGAAACTGCCATCCCACAAGGAGCCACCATGACCGTAGACAAGAAGCCATTACCGCAAAACCTCATCGATGGGTTGCTCGCCAACTACAAAAAGCCTGAAG
>JACREB010000179.1 GCA_016218475.1 Nitrosomonadales bacterium
CACCACCGACGTGACCGGCGCGGTCGAGCTGCCGGCCGGCACCGAAATGGTCATGCCCGGCGACAACGTCAGCATCACCGTCAACCTGATCAACCCGATCGCGATGGAAGAGGGCCTGCGCTTCGCGATCCGCGAGGGCGGTCGCACCGTCGGCGCGGGCGTGGTGGCGAAGATTATCGAGTAAGGAGCGGGTAGCTCGTAGCGGGTGGAAAGGGCAGGTTTTGCTACAAGCTACCGGCTACGAGCTACAAGCTGTATTTAGTTTGCAAAGTTGATTAAGTAAGACTACAATGCGCGCCCTCGCGTGGTTTGGGCTTGTTTTGAACCACGCGATTCGTTCTTTAATTAGCGGCATTGCCGCATGAAAGCAAGAGAAAATTATGCAAAGTCAAAAAATCCGCATCCGCCTCAAGGCGTTTGACTATCGCCTGATCGACCAGTCGGCGGCGCAGATTGTCGAGACTGCCAAGCGTACCGGCGCGGTGGTAAACGGCCCGGTGCCGCTGCCAACCAAGATCGAACGTTTTGATGTGTTGCGTTCGCCGCACGTCAACAAGACTTCGCGCGACCAGTTTGAAATTCGCACCCATCTGCGTTTGATGGACATCGTCGATCCTACCGACAAGACGGTAGATGCGCTGATGAAGCTGGATCTGCCAGCCGGTGTGGATGTGGAAATCAAGTTGCAGTAACGAGCGGGTAGCTCGTAGCCGGTAGCTTGTGGCAGACTCGTTTTTGCTACCCGCTACAAGCTACTAGCTACCGGCTAGATCGGCTAACCAATTGAAGTTAGCCCCTTAACAAGAGGAAGTTAAAATGAGCTTAGGACTTGTCGGTCGCAAGATTGGCATGACCCGCGTATTCGCCGACGATGGTTCTTCGTTGCCGGTGACCGTGCTGGAAGTGTCCAACAACCGTGTCACTCAGGTTAAATCCGCAGATACCGACGGCTATACTGCCGTGCAATTGGCGCACGGTGTGCGTCGGCCCGGTCGCGTCAGCAAGGCTGCCGCCGGACATTACGCCAAGGCGGGTGTGGAAGCCGGGAGCAAACTTAAAGAATTCACCGTGTCCCCCGAACAACTGGCCGGCCTGCAGGCAGGTTCCACGGTCAGCATAGAAATTTTCAAGGTGGGACAGCTTGTTGATGTGACGGGCATATCCAAGGGCAAGGGCTACGCCGGCACCATCAAGCGTTACCATTTCAAATCGGGCCGTGCATCGCACGGCAACTCCAAATCGCACAACGTGCCCGGCTCTATCGGTATGGCGCAGGATCCGGGTCGCGTGTTCCCCGGCAAGCGCATGACCGGTCATCTGGGCGATGTGCAAAGAACAGTCCAGAATTTGCAGGTCGTGCGCGTCGATGTTGCGCGTCAACTATTGATGGTCAAGGGCGCTGTCCCGGGTTGCACAAACAGCAGCATTATCGTGCGCCCCGCAGTGAAGGCAGGTGTGTAATGGAACTCAAAGTCATTAACGATAAAGGTCAGGCGACCGCCAACCTGAGCGCGTCCGACGAATTGTTCGGCCGCGAATACAACGAAGACCTGGTGCATCAACTGGTCACCGCTTATCAGGCAAACGCGCGCGGCGGCAACAGCAGGCAGAAGGGCCGCAGCGAAATTGCCAAGAGCACCCGCAAGCCGTTCGCACAGAAGGGCACCGGACGTGCGCGTGCCGGTATGGCATCCAGCCCGTTGTGGCGCGGGGGCGGCAAGATTTTCCCTAATACCGGCGAAGAGAACTACACCCAGAAAATCAATCGCAAGATGTATCGTGCGGGGCTGGCTTCCATCTTCTCGAAATTGGTCAGCGAGAACCGGCTGGTGGTAGTGGATAGCCTGACGGTCGATGCGCCCAAGACCAGGCTGCTGGCACAAAAGATCAAGGGAATGGGGCTCGATGGACGCCTTTTGATCATCACCGACAATATGGACGAGAATTTATATTTGTCCTCGCGCAACCTGCCGAACGTGCTGGTGCTGGAAGCCAATCAGGCCGATCCGGTCAGTCTGGTGCGTTTTCAAAATGTGGTTGTTACGCGCAATGCCGTGGCTAAAATCGAGGAGATGTTCGCATGAGCACGCAACAATCCAGCCCCCAACAATTAAATTCCGGGCAATTCAGCCAGGAACGCTTGATGAAAGTGTTGCTTGCCCCGCAAATCTCCGAAAAGGCGACCTACGTTGCCGAAAAGAACGAACAGGTGATTTTCCGTGTGGCGACAGATGCGACCAAGCCGGAAATCAAGGCCGCCGTTGAAATGATGTTCAAGGTAAATGTGGACAGCGTACAGGTGGCCTGCGTCAAGGGCAAGGCTAAAGGCGGCCGTTACCCCGGCCGGCGCAACAACTGGAAGAAGGCCTATGTGTGTCTGGCCGCAGGCCAGGAAATCAATTTTGCTGCAAGCGAGCAAGGATAATCGTCATGGCATTGATTAAACTAAAACCAACAACCCCGGGACAGCGTGCCGTCGTGCGCCTTGTCAACCCCGACCTGCATAAAGGCAAACCGGTCGCCGCGCTGCTGGAAAAGAAAACCAGGACCGCAGGCCGCAACCATAATGGCCACATCACGACCCGCCATATGGGCGGCGGACATAAGAAGCATTACCGCTTGGTGGACTTCAAGCGCGACAAGGACGGCGTCCCGGCCACCGTGGAGCGCCTCGAATACGACCCGAACCGCAGTGCGAATCTGGCGCTGTTGTGCTATGCGGATGGCGAACGCCGTTACATCATCGCCCCCAAGGGTGTTGCGGCCGGCGCCGCTCTGGTGAGCGGCCCGGAAGCGCCGATCAAGCCGGGCAATGCCTTGCCGTTGCGCAACATCCCGGTCGGCTCGACCATCCATTGCATCGAAATGTTGCCGGGCAAAGGCGCGCAACTGGCGCGTTCCGCAGGCACTTCCGTGCAACTGCTGGCGCGCGAAGGCAGCTACGCGCAATTGCGTTTGCGTTCCGGCGAAATCCGCAAGGTGCATATCGATTGCAAGGCGACCTTGGGCGAAGTGGGCAATTCGGAGCACAGCCTGCGTTCCATTGGCAAGGCCGGTGCGATGCGCTGGCGCGGTGTCCGCCCGACCGTGCGCGGCGTGGTGATGAACCCGATCGATCACCCGCATGGCGGCGGCGAGGGAAAGACTGCGGCAGGCCGCCATCCGGTCAGCCCATGGGGTGTGCCTGCCAAGGGCTTCCGCACACGCCGCAACAAGCGCACCAGCGGCATGATTGTGCGCCGCCGCTTTCAGGTTTAAGGGGGTACAGGATGTTGAAAAACTACTGCGGGGCGATGATGTTGCGTTGGAAACCGGCTCAAAATGCTCATTTACTACATGTAAACTCCGCTTTTTCGCCGGTTTCCGCCTTGCCTGATCGCCCCTCGCTACGTTTTTCAACACCCTGATTAGGTATATATATGGCACGTTCGATTAAAAAAGGCCCATTTGCCGATGCTCACTTGCTCAAGAAGATTGAGACGGTGCGCGCGACCAACGATAAACGTCCGGTGAAGACCTGGTCGCGCCGTTCCACGGTGTTGCCCGAATTTGTCGGGTTGACGATCGCGGTGCATAACGGCAAGCAGCATATCCCGGTGTATATTTCCGAAAACATGGTGGGACATAAACTGGGCGAATTTTCGCTGACCCGCACATTCAAGGGACACTCTGCCGACAAAAAAGCAGTGGTCAAGAAATAAGGGGGCATGATGACAACGACTACAGCAGTAGCAAAAAATGTTCATCTGTCCGCGCAAAAAGGCCGTCTGGTCGCCGACCAGATTCGCGGCTTGCCGGTTGCGCAAGCGCTCGACATCCTGGCGTTCAGCCCTAAAAAAGGTGCGGGTATCATCAAGAAAGCCCTGGATTCGGCAATTGCGAATGCCGAGCATAACGATGGGGCGGACATCGACGAACTGAAGGTGACGACCATTTACATCGACAAGGCGAAATCGCTGAAGCGTTTCATGGCGCGCGCCAAGGGTCGTGGCAACAGAATTGAAAAGCAGACCTGCCACATTACGGTCAGCGTCGGAGACTGAGGATAAATTATGGGACAAAAAATTCACCCGACCGGCTTCCGGTTGTGCGTTCGTAAAAATTGGGATTCCAAGTGGTTTGCAAACAGCAAGAATTTTTCCGGTCTGCTGCTCAAGGACATTGAGATCCGCGCATACCTGAAGAAGAAACTGGCTTCCGCCGGGATATCCAAGGTAGTCATCGAGCGCCCCGCCAAGAATGCGAAGGTGACTATTTACACCGCGCGCCCCGGTATGGTGATAGGCAAAAAAGGCGAGGATATCGAAGCGTTGCGCGCCGAATTGCGCAAGCGCATGGGCCTGCAATCCGTCGATCTGGCCATCGAAGAAGTGCGCAAGCCGGAAGTCGATGCGCAACTGATCGCAGACAGCATCACCGCGCAACTGGAAAAGCGCATCATGTTCCGCCGCGCCATGAAGCGTGCGATGCAGAACGCGATGCGCCTGGGCGCGCAAGGTATCAAGATCATGAGCGCCGGACGTTTGAACGGTATCGAAATCGCCCGCACCGAGTGGTACCGCGAAGGCCGCGTGCCATTGCATACGCTACGCGCCGATATCGATTACGGCACTTCCGAAGCGAAAACCACTTATGGCGTCATCGGAGTAAAGGTTTGGGTGTTCAAGGGCGAAGTCGGACAGGAGGCTGCCGCCCCGGTCGCTGCTGAGCCGGAAAAGAAAGCGAGAAAGTCGGGAGCGAAACATGCTGCAGCCAGCTAGAAGAAAATACCGCAAGGAGCAAAAGGGCCGGAATACCGGCATCGCCACCCGTGGCAACAAGGTGAGCTTCGGCGAATTTGGCCTGAAGGCGGTTGCGCGCGGCCGGTTGACGGCGCGCCAGATCGAAGCCGCGCGCCGCGCAATGACCCGCCATATCAAGCGCGGCGGACGTATCTGGATCCGTATTTTCCCGGATAAGCCGATTTCCAAAAAACCCGCCGAAGTCCGCATGGGCAACGGCAAGGGCAATCCCGAGTTCTACGTCGCCGAGATTCAACCCGGCAAAATGTTGTACGAAATGGATGGCGTGGATGAAACGTTGGCGCGCGAAGCGTTTCGCTTGGCGGCTGCAAAGTTGTCGATAGCGACCACGTTTGTGGTCAGACAGGTAGGTGCATGACATGAAGGCCAATAAACTGAAAGCTGGCGAATTGAAAACCAAGTCCGCTGCGGATTTGCAACAGGAGATGCTATCGCTGACCAAGGCGCAATTCGGCCTGCGCATGCAGGTTGCCACGCAGCAAATGACCAATACCAGCGAGTTGCGCAAAGTGCGCCGCGATATTGCACGCGTAAAAACCGTATTGAAAGAGAAGGGTATCCAGTGATGAGCGATTCAAAATCAATGAGCGATGCTAAAGCGGCGAGCGGCTACAAACTGAAGCGTACTCTGACAGGTATCGTAACAAGCGACAAGATGAACAAGACGGTCACGGTTCTGGTCGAACGCAAAGTGAAGCACCCGTTGCTGGGCAAGATCATCCGCGCTTCCAAGAAATATCACGCCCACGACGAAACCAATGAGATTCATACCGGCGACGTGGTGACGATTGAAGAATGCCGCCCGATTGCCAAAACCAAAAGCTGGCGTGTCTCCAAACTGCTGGAAAAAGCCCAGGCGGCTCAGTTAATCGACCTGTAGAGGAATATCACAAGGGCGCGATTAATCGCGCTTTTTTTGTATCACACGCATAAACTTCGAAAATTCCTAAGCCGGGCGAGCCGGAACCAAAATGTAGGTCGGGCTCCGCCCGACATGGTGGACAAAGCCCACCCTACGGATGCTATTTAACGCGTTGATAATAATATATAAACACAAAATTCTTGTCATTTTTTGACATCATTTGACTGATAAGTAGGTAAGCAATAATAACTTGAACAATTAAAACTGTATATTTTGATCGCGCGCCCTCAATCGGTAATTCCATTCGCCATGAAATTCATCCCGCTCAATCGCGAGTGCGGCAAGCTCCTCATCGGAGACTTTAATGCC
>JACREB010000180.1 GCA_016218475.1 Nitrosomonadales bacterium
CTCTATAAATTCATTTTGCAGGCGAATCGCGGCGTCGCGTACACGCTCACTCCTCGTCTATCTATTTGATATGTCTCGTCCTTCGCTGCGCGGCTCCTTGCGCTTCATCCCGCAAAATTGAATTTCTAGAGATTCCCTCAATTGAATAGCCGTGCTTAATTCCAACACTCGTGCCCTAGCGGCGATTTATTCAACGCGTCCCTGTGCAGCCGCCACTGCGGCATAGCGTTGTCCAGCAATGACAAAAAATGCTCGTTATGCTTCCGCTCCAGCAAGTGCGCAAGTTCATGCACGATGACATATTCCAAACACTGCGGAGGTTTCTTTGCCAGCTCCAGGTTTAGCCAGACACGCCTGGTATCCGCGTTACTGCTTCCCCACTTGGTTTTCATTTTCTTGATGCCCCAAGCGGCGACCTGCACGCCAAGCTGATGTTGCCACTTCTCCAGCAAAGGCGGAATCAGCACCATAAGCTGTTCCCGATACCAGCGCTGCAAAACAACTTCACGCTTCTCCGCACCCGTTCCGGTTCGCACGAAAAGATCGAGCGAAGCAATGCCGCGCAGTGCAACTCTGGCCGGGCCATCTTGTTCATGCACCCTCAGCCGGTAACGGCGCCCCATAAAATAGTGGCTCTCGCCGCTAACCATCTCACGTCTCGATTGGCGCGGCTGTCCGGCAAATTTTATTTTTTGCCGCTTGATCCAGCCCAGCTTGCCGATCACTGCCAGACGCACCGCCTCGTCGCTTACCACCAAGGGAGCGGCCACGCGCACCCGTCCTTGCGGCGGGTAAACACCCAGATGCAAATTCTTGATGTCCTTGCGCACCACCTCGACGGCAATGCCGCCGACGCTGATGTTGCGGGTTTTATACATGGAGGCAGAAATCGTAGCGAGCGGACCGGCCTCGGGGTCGCGCGGTAGATTTATGTCGCTATGTTCAGTAATCATGCTGCTGGCTCTTCACCAGTTCGAGTATCCGCGTGGTTTCCGCTTCCGCACTGTATTCGCCGTTGGCCTGCCGGATGCCCGTAAATCCACTCGTTTGCGATGAATTGAAAGCCTGTTCCAGCACTGCCTTAATGGCGTTGCGCACCAGCTTTGTCTTCACCGTATGGTCGCGCCAACCGTCCTGAAGTTTGCCGCGTACCGCCGCATCCACCGCCAGTGCCAGCGCCGCGTCCTTGTTTAAATTGTTATACAACGCCCGTTGCGCTTGCGTCTTCACGCTCGCCGGATAACCGCCCATGCTTCCGCCCGGCATGGCGGCTTCTTTCGCCAGCGCAACGATTTCAGCCAGATATTTTTTGTAATCGATCATCCCCTTGCGTCGCAGTTCCATCAACGCATCCAGCAGCTTGGATATCTTCTCGTAATAGGCGGGATCGACCGGCGACTCGTTGATGATGAGTTTGCGCACGTTATTCTCGATAGTCTCGGCCACCGCATCTTCGCTCTTGCGGATGCCCTTTGGCAAAGCATTCACCGCATCCGCGCCGCATTCGACGATGAGCTGGATCAGGCTCATATCATCAAAGGCCGAGATTTTTTCGCTTTCTTCGGCATGGATATATTTGTCGATCAAATAACGCATGGCCGGCTCGTACATTTTCAAGTCAATGTAATCGGCGCTTTTCAGCTTGATCTCGTTGCGCAGATTTTCGTAAAAAGAGACCTCATCCTTGATCGTCTTTATCTCCGAAACGCTGTAGCCCGCCTCCTCCATCTCGTTGGCAAGGTTGGCATACTTGCGGATCAGGGAAGCGGCCAGTTTGTACAGCGACAAGCGTTTCGGTTCATTCGCCTTCTTTTCCTCTTCGTTATCGTTGGCTATCGCCACAAAATAACGGAAATACGCGCTTTGATCCTTCGGTGCATCCACCGGATCGCACAATGCCTTAACCGCCTCGCGCGCTTCCTCCAAATCTTCCCGCGCTTTGTCCAGACGGTTTCCCAGTAACCCGGCCACATCGTCCTTGTCGTAGCCATCCAATGCGCCGCTGGTGTAATCCTGCACCGCGCCTTCCAGGCTCTTGAACAAATCCTTGTAGTCCACGATGTAGCCGTATTCCTTATCGTCTCCATCCAGCCGGTTCACCCGGCAGATAGCCTGGAACAGGCCGTGATCGCGCATTTGCTTGTCGATATAGAGATAGGTGGCCGAGGGCGCATCGAACCCGGTGAGCAGCTTGTCCACCACAATCAGCAGCTTTATCTGCCCCGGCTCGTCGATGAATTTTTTCTTCACCTCCTGCTCGAATTTTTCCGCCTTGTTGATGGCGGTCTCCGGCGCTTCATCGAACCAGTCCGCCAGCATCTGGCGATAGACCTCATACTTGAAAAGGCTATCGGTTTCACCCTCGCCCGTTGTCTCCCCTTTGGTATCGGCCACGGTCGGCGCATAGCTGGTAACGATGGCGCACTTGCCCGCCAATTCCGTCTCGGCGAACAGTTCGTAGAACTTGCACGCTTCGTAGATACTGCCCGCCACCAGCATCGCATTGCCGTGGCCATCCATCAGGCGCGGCTTGTCGTTCATATCGAGCAAAATGTCGGCAACGATTTTCGACAGCCGATCCTGGCTGGACAACACGCGCTGCATCGTTCCCCACTTCTGCTTCAGTTGCGCCTTGGCCAGATCGTTCAAGCCCCGGGTCTTGGCCTCGAACCACTGATCGACCTTCTCCTTGTTGGTCAACTGCTGGTCGATGTCGCGCGCCTCATAGCGCAAATCCAGTATCACGCCTTCGCGCACTGCCTGATCGAATTTGTAGGTATGGATGTAGCGCCCGAACACCTCGATGCTCTTCTGCTTGTCCGCCTTGAGCAGCGGCGTGCCGGTGAAACCGACAAACAGCGCGTTGGGCAGCAGCGCCTTCATCGCCTCGTGCAGGTCGCCGCTTTGCGTGCGGTGGCACTCATCCACAAACACATAGATGTCGCCCTTGGCTTTGAAATCCGGCGGCAACTTCTGCAACGCCGCGATGAACGCCTTGCTATCCGCATCCTCATCCTGCTTGCCCTTGCCGCCGAATTTATGTACCAGCGAACACAACAGCGATTCATCGTTACGGTCGAGCGCCGCGATCAAATCCGCACCGCTCTCCGTGCGATAAATTTTTTCGTTAACGCCGAGGAACACCTTTTCGATCTGGTCGTCCAGTTCGGTGCGGTCGGTGATGACGAGCACGCGCGCATCCTTCACATTCTCGCGTATCCACTTCGCCAGCCACACCATCGTCAGCGATTTGCCGCTGCCCTGCGTGTGCCAGATGATGCCGCCCTCGCGGCGGCGGATGAAATCCTGCGCCGCCTTCACGCCGAAATACTGGTTCTGGCGGCACACCTTTTTGATGCCCGCATCGAACGCCACAAAATTGTGGATCAGCTCCAGAAAACGCGCCTTGCCGCACACCTGCAACAGGTGGCGATCCAACATGTTCGTCTCGCCGACGGACTCTCCGCCTTCCTCCACCCATTTCAGGTAATACTTTTCCTTGGTTTCGATCGTGCCGTAGCGCAGCCCTTCGCTGTCGTTGCCCGCCATCAGCCATTGCATGGTCGAGAAAAACGGCTGGATGAAACGCTTCTCCTGATTGTTCCGATTCTGACGTATGCCTTCGGCTACAGACACGGTGGAGCGCTTCAGCTCCAGCACGCCCAGCGCGATGCCGTTCACATACAGCACGATGTCCGGGCGCTTCGCGCTGGCCCTGGCATCTGCGCCGTTCACCGCCACCTCCTCGGCGATGGCGAAGTGGTTGGCCTGCGGCCTCTTCCAGTCGATCAACCAGACCGTGACATTTTTCTCGCCCACCTCGGGCTTCACCTTCACGCCGTAGCGCAGCAAGTCATACACGGCGCGGTTGCGGTCGTAGAGACTCTTGCCGGTGTCGCCCGCCGCTTTCTCCAGCTCGTGCAGCGCGCGGCCAATCAGCACATCGGCCACGCCCTGCTTTTGCAGCCAGGCGCGCAGCAGCTCCGGCTCGATGTTGCGGTTACCCTTACCCTCTGATCCGTCACGGTCTATCCAGTTGCCGAGATAGTCGTAACCCAACCGTTCGCGGAACAACGCCACCACACGTTCCTGGGTCTCCCGCTCTTTTTGCCCGACTGTGCTCATCTCAATACACCTCGAAGTTGTGTTAATTGCAGAATAGCGCCCTGCTGCGAATAACAGAATTCATAATTGCAGCAACAGTCCTACCCACCCATTGCCCGCTTCACCATGTTTGCCACCTCCCGAGTCAGGTTGACAGGCAGCAGGCGCGTGCCCGGATGGGCTTGCTGAAAAACACGGAACACTTCATCGGCAAATGCCTGGCCGATCTCTTCCACTCCGGCGAAGTCGAGAACGACGCTCTGGAACCGTTCGAAACGCATGGTGAGACGCTTGGCCTGCGAGCGCGAGACCAGCTTCTCTCCTTCATGCTGCGCCAGCTTCACCGGCACGATGGTCTTGGAGAAAGTGTATTCCTCCGGCGCGGCGAACTGATCGAACACCTCTTGCAAAGTACGCTGGCTGTCGTTGGCAAGGCGCATCAACACCACCGTGCCGGGCGCATCGGCGGCGCGCTCCAGCAGCACATCCGTGCCCCAGCCGTCATGCACGAAATGCAGCTTGCCGGAACGGAGGTCGTAAGCATCCATCACCTTGGACGAGAAAAAAATCCCTTCGCCCGTGTGGTTGGCCGGATCGGTGGTCAGCTTGCCCTTGACCAGTTCCAGGATCGCATCGCGCGGGTCGTACAAATTCAGCGCGCGCTGAATCTTGAGGAAAATACCCTCGCCTTCGTCGGCGACATAGACCGAAGTATTCAGCGCATCGCGCACCAGCCCCACCATCACCTTTTCCGAGCCGGAATGATCTATCGCGTTGTTCACCATCTCCGTTACGGTGTAATGCCAGATGTCGCGCACATTGAGCGGCAAATCCGCCAGATGCGGCGCAACCAGCTCGCGCCACACACGGTCTTCGTTCAGCCCGGCGCGCCGGTAAACCTGCCGCGCATCGGCCAGCACCGCCAACTGGTAACGCACCCCGCGCCCCACGCCGGAAGAAGTAACAACCCCCTCCCGCTTCAGCTTCGCCAGCCAGGCGCTGGCGGATTGGCGCGACACGCCATGCCGCTCCGCCAGCCGGGCGGCGACATTGCCGCCATCCTGGGCGATGGCATCGAGAATGGAACGGCGCAAGTCAGCAGTCATGGCAGGTTAAACGTAAAGTGAAATTGGCTTAATTGTAAAGCGGCAGCGCGGTAAACGTAAAGCACTACGACACCCCCTCCCCCTTGCAGGGGGGAGGGTTGGGGAGGAGGTAGAGTCGTTCTCTTCCCACCTGTGTCTACCCCCATCCTAGCCTTCCCCCTGCAAGGGGGAAGGAACTGGTTTAGCAGCCCACCCGATTCACACCAGCCGTATCCGTCCGGTCAGCAGTTCCTGCATCATGCCCTGCTTGAGGGCGCGGGTCTTGTCGCGGCGAGCTTCGAGGGCGGTGATCTCGGCGTCCATGTCGGAAAGCACGGCGGCGATGGCGGTTTGTTCTTCCAACAATGGCGGAAACTTGAGTTCGAGCTTGGCAATATTGGTCTTGCTGATGCCGCTGACCTTAGTGCCAACTGCAAAAAATTGAAATTGCTGCTTGATGTTTTGAGTTTGGAAACAGTAGCGCTTAAAGCCATTGCTCAAGCTGTTATCTCTGCTTTTGGCAACGATGGTGTGCAAACCAGAGATAAAGGGTAGGTCTTCACGATTCACGACAACCCAATGTCTGCTCGTGCCTTCATCGTCCTCCGAAGCATCCACAAACACCACGTCGCCATCCTTGAGTAGCGCAGACGGGATGACATCGTTCAGGTGAACATCGAGCTTGGGAATATCCATAAATTCGGCAGCCACATCAATGAATATCTTGCTGGACTTATGGATGTCACCATAATGCAGATAGCAGTAGCCAGAGTTCGAAAGTTGATCCCGTGATGCGGACAGTCCGCCGCTGAAGGTGAATAAATCACCCAATCGCTTCGCCTCCCACTCCCCGCTGAACCCCGGCAGGCGGCGCTGTCCGGTGAGGAGTTGCTGCATGACACCCTGTTTGAGATCGCGCTTCTTGGCGATGAGCTTGTCCAGCGACGCGAGCAGCGCATCCACATCCGACAGCACGGCGGCGATGGCGCGTTGTTCTGGGAGGGGTGGTTTCAGAAATTTGAAATTCTGCACCAGTTCTGTGTCGAGTACTCCTGCGCTATTTCCAGCCGAGCTAACAAGCTTAAGTAATTCGCCGCTCTGCGCCAAAATGTAATATGTTAAAAATTTTGGCTCTACAGTTATATTTGGGACGAGAGCCTTCACGTCTTGGTTGAAAGCAACCGGTAAGACTACAAGACCTGCTCGAATTTCGTTATGCAATGCGCTCCCTCGCACAAGCAAAAGTGTCGAATCAACTGGTGCCATTTTGCTTCCGGCAGAAACAGCTTCCGTCGTCAAAAATTGGTCCGAAGTTGATATTTCTGCGCTCTTTAGCGTAGAACCACTAATCCACGGAATGGTGCCACTCCAAAATTTGGCGTTGTTTCGTCGAGGGGTGCCTCCAGACATCCATTTGCTATTTTTACCAATAGTTGATGCTTCCCAATCCTCCGGAATCACCCCCAGCCCCTGTCCTGAGCCAGTCAAAGGGTCGGTCTGTTTGCATCCCGGCCTGATACGCAGCGAGTCCAGCACATAACTGGCCGGAGCTTCCCGCACCGCCAGCAGTTCATTCATGGTTGCCGCTCTCGGATATCATGCACAGAAAAACGCCGTTTCGAGTGCATGTCGCATGGAACGTGCACACGAAATCGGCTTTTCTTGTGCATGAGGATGGAGACATGTATAGAAAATCGCCATTTCGTGTGCCTGTGTTGTTGCCGGTCATGTGTAAATAGTTCGTTTTTTTACCCGCGTGGGAGGTGTCATGGGTAAGGGATTGGTGTTTTGTACTCATGGCTAAACTTCGGGTTTGGCGCTCACATTTTGCAGCAGCACATACAGCGCGTCATTGAGGTAGTAATTTTCTTTGCCCAGTTTGTGGCGGGTTAGCAGCCCGATGCGAACCAGTTCATCGAGGTACTTGGTTGCGGTGTTGCGATGCACGATTAACTCATCCATCACAAATTCGATCTTGGTGTACGGGTGGCGGAACAGGTTGTTGATTAAGTCCTGGCTATACACCTTGGGCAATTCGGTGCGCAGCTTTTCCTTGTGCTGCTGCATCAGCGCCACGATGGCGGTTATCAGCGCGGTGGTTTGGCGAGAGGTTTGTTCTACACCGTCGAGCATGTACAGCAGCCAGCCTTCCCAGTCGCCAGTGTCACGGGTGGTTTGCAGCAGGCGATAGTAGTCGGCTTTGTTCTGGTTGATGTAACGGCTCAGGTACAGCACGGGACTGCCCAGCAGGCCGTGTTGCACCAGATACAGAATGTTGATGATGCGGCCAGTTCTGCCGTTGCCGTCGTAGAAGGGGTGGATGCTTTCAAACTGGTGATGGATCACCGCCATTTTGGTGAGCGGATCCCAATCGCACAAATCATTTTCATTGATGAAGCGTTCGAGATTGCTCATCAGGGCGATGATTTCATCGGGATGTTGCGGCGGGGTGTAAACGGTTGCGCCGGTGAGGCCATTCTTCAGCGCGGTGCCGGGCAGCTTGCGGAAGCCCGCATGGCTCTCTTCGATACCGGCCTGGATTTCCAGTATGTCGTTGTTGGTGAGCAGCCCGGTGCGTTTGACCTGCTCAAAGCCATTGCGCAAGGCGGTGGCGTAGTTGTGGACTTCTTTCGCCGCCATAGTGACAAAAATCCGCGCAACGCTATCGCTGCGGTACAGCTCGTCATGGGTGGTGATGATGTTTTCAATCGCGGAGCTGTCTTTCGCTTCCTGCAGAGACAATGTGCTGATGAGGATGCTTTGGTTGGGGATGCTGGCTACCACGCCCTTCAACTCGGCCAGTGCCTGATGCGCTTTGGCGAGTTTTTTCAACACCGCTGTGGTTTCGATGTCTTGCTCAAGTGGCAGCGGTTTAATTTGGCTCATGGCTGAAACCCCATTTTTATCAGGTGCGATTCTACCTTTGCGCTCAATTCCTCAACTTCTGCGGCAATTACTGGCAGCGGTGTGGCATAGCGTTCGGCAAGTATCATGATGCGTCCGGTGAGGGTCTGGCTGACGCGCTCCAGTTCGCCCTGCACGGCGGCGGTGATGTCGGCGAGCCATTTATCGTCCACCACCAGCGCCTTGATTTCGGCCTCAGATAGTTCGCCGTATTTCACGAACACTTGCATATCGAGCGCCTGCTGGGCATCCTTTATCTTCTTGCCGGAAACGGCGTGCTGCTCGATCAGGAACTGGTAGGCGACCAGGGCCTTGCGCTCTTGTGCTTCGACAAGCCTGTCCTGAGCCGCGTCGAAGGGCTCAGCACGAACGGATTTTATTTCTTTCAGGCGCTCCGTCACCGCGCCCTTGGCGATCTTGCCGTCTTCCATCACCTCGGCCAGCAATCCCTCCTCGCCGCCGTGCTCTTCGCGCAGTTCTTCCACCTGCTGCTCGATGGCGGCGGCTTCGGCTTCCAGTGTTTCGATGGCCGCCTGTTCGGCGGCAAAATAGCGGGCGACGATCAGGGCGGGTGGAATGAGGTCGGCCTTGTAGCGCAGTTTGTCGAACATGAAATCGTGCGCTTCGCTGTAAACGCTCTTGCCGTTCTTGTCTTTCGCCGGAACGAGCCGCCTGACGGTGGCGGCGGCCTGCCAGCCATCGCTGGCAAGCAAGTACACATCGTCCTGCATGGTCTCGGCCCAGTAATCCATCAGGTGCTGATAGACATCGTAGGCATGGAACAGCGGCACGGGAGCAAAGATTTTCAGGAGTTCTTCGGTAATCATTTCGGCCAGCACTTTGGGACGGTTGCCGGGTTCGATGGCTTTCAGCAGCGGCCCAGCCCACTCCAGCCACACTGCAAATTGCCCGCTGACGCTGCGATGGAAGCTGGCGAATTCGGCATGATTGAAGACGGTGGATTTGATTTCGCCGGGCGCGACTTTGAGTTGGCTGTAGCCAAACACCCTCTCCCCCTGCCCCTCTGATGAAACAACCAAGCAATCGACTACGCCAGCAAGCTGGCTAGTCGCTGCTTGTCCCGCTTGCGGGCGAGGGGAGAAAAGCTCGCGGCGCATGCTGGGGAATACTTGCCAATAGGCGGAGAGGCCGTCGATGTCGCGGTTGGGGATGCCGCCCTTGAGATGGGCTGCGATGTCCTGCAAATCTTCCGTTGCGCTGCTGTCGATGTAGCGCGGCAGGTTAAGGTTGTAGCCTTCCGCCTCGATCTTGTGCAGCGGCAACATGCGCGAATATTTTTCGATCCCCAATTGCTTGTTGAAGGCATCCACGATCTGGTGAATATCCTGCTCGCGCAAGCGGTTTTTGTTGCCGTCCTTGATGTAGCCTTTGGAGGCGTCGATCATGAAGATGCCTTTGCGTCCGGCTGCGCCTTCTTTGTCCAGCACGATGATGCAGGCGGGGATGCCGGTGCCGTAGAACAGGTTGGCGGGCAGGCCGATGATGCCTTTGATATAGCCTTGCGTGACGAGGCGCTTGCGGATCGCCGCCTCCGCGCCGCCCCGGAACAGCACGCCGTGCGGCAGGATCACCGCGCCCTTGCCGGCGCTCTTGAGTGAAGCGAGGATATGCAGCAGGAAGGCGTAATCGCCGTTCTTGTCGGGCGGGATGCCGTATTCGAAGCGGTTGAATTCGTCGTTCTCCGGCTGGAAGCCGTGGCTCCAGGCCTTGGTGGAAAACGGCGGATTGGCGACCACGAAATCGAAAGTTTTGAGCTGGCCCTTAGCCTGCGTGAAGTAGGGATGCGCCAGCGTGTTGTCCTGCCAGATTATCGCCGTGGTGCAATCGTGCAGCACCATGTTCATGCGCGCCAGCGCGGAGGTGGCGTTGTCCATTTCCTGCCCGTAAAGAGCGAGGTCAAATCCGGTGCGGTTCCTGGCTTCGTCGTGCGCCTTGAGCAGCAACGATCCCGATCCGCAGGTCGGATCGTGAATGGTTTGCTTGCGACTGCTGGCTTGAGCCAGCCCGATCACCATGGACATGACGCGGGAGACTTCCGCCGGGGTGTAGAACTGGCCTTTGGATTTTCCCGATTCGGTGGCGAAGTGGCGCATCAGGTATTCGTAAGCGTCACCCAGCAGGTCGTCTCCTTCTGCGCGGTTGCGCGCAAAGTCCAGCCCCTCGAAGATTGCCACCAGTTTGGTGAGCCGCTCCACCATGGCCTGCGCCTTGCCGAGCTTTTCTTCGTCATTGAAGTCGGGGAAATCGGTAATCCTGAGCAGACCGGAATTGGCGGCAGCCAGTTTGCTGGCGATCTTGGTGATTTTTTCGCCGATCTCCTTGTCGTTCTTTGCCGCCACCATGTCGGCAAAGCTGCCGCCTTGGGGGATTTCGATCGGTGCATCGGGGTCGTTTGCGTATTTGTCGGAAACGTATTTGACGAACAGCAGCGCCAGCACATAGTCCTTGTACTGCGAAGCATCCATGCCGCCGCGCAGTTCGTCGCAGCTTTGCCAGAGGGCTGAATAGAGTTCGGATTTCTTGATCGCCATGTGTTTATTTTTAGTTGTCAGGTGGTGGGGCGCAGCCGTTGCAGCAGCACTTGCAACGCCTTGCCGCGATGGCTGATGGCGTGTTTTTGCTCGCGCTCCAGTTCCGCGCTCATCTTGCCCAGTTCAGGCAGCCAAAACAGCGGGTCGTAGCCGAAGCCGCCGTCGCCGCGCTCCTCGTGGGCGATCTCGCCGCGCCATTCGCCTTCGGCGATCAGCGGTTGCGGATCACCGGCGTGGTGCAACAGCACCAGAACACAGTAGTAATGCGCGCGGCGATCCGTCACGCCCTGCAACTCGCGCAATAATTTTTCGTTGTTGCGCGCATCCGACTTCGGGTCATCTCCCGCATAGCGCGCGGACAGCACGCCGGGCGCGCCGCCCAACGCTTCGACACAGATGCCGGAATCGTCCGACAGCGCGGGCAGACCGCTCATGAGGCTGACATGGCGCGCCTTGGAGAGGGCGTTTTCGATGAAGGTGAGGTGCGGTTCTTCGGCCTCTGCGATGCCGAGTTGCGCCTGCGTCAATAACTCGATACCGAGCGGTTGCAACAGGAACTGGAATTCGCGCAGCTTGCCGGGGTTGTTGGAGGCGATGACGAGTTTTCGCATAATTTATGTAACGTCCTAAGAATCTTTTTGTCCGCAGATTACACGGATTCACGCAGATTACCTGGCCGAAGCAATAGAGATTTTCAATCTATTTAATCTGCGTAATCTGCGGGCAGATGCTTTTCCGGGTTTATTTTGCCAGCGCCGCGCGCTGTATTTCGATCAACTGTTCGATGCCGGACTTCGCCAGCTCCAGCAGCTCGTCCATCTCGGCGCGGCTGAAGGCGCGACCTTCGGCGGTGCCCTGCACTTCGACGAAGTTTCCGCTGCCCAGCATCACCACGTTCATGTCGGTGTCGCAGGCGGAGTCTTCGACATAATCGAGATCGAGCACCGGTACGCCCTGATAGATGCCGACCGAGATCGCGGCAATGAAATCTTTGAGAGGAGATTCCTTGATCAGCCCTTTGCCCAGCAAACCGCTCACCGCATCGTGCAGCGCGACGAACGCGCCGGTGATGCTGGCGGTGCGCGTGCCGCCGTCGGCCTGGATCACGTCGCAATCGATCTGAATGGTGCGCTCTCCCAGTTTCTTCAAGTCCACTACGGCGCGCAGGCTGCGCCCGATCAGGCGCTGGATTTCCTGCGTGCGCCCGGATTGCTTGCCCTTGGCGGCTTCGCGCCCCATGCGCTCGTTGGTGGAACGCGGCAGCATGCCGTATTCCGCCGTGACCCAGCCTTCGCCGCTGCCTTTTTTATGAGGCGGTACGCGCTCTTCGACGCTGGCGGTGCAGATCACTCTGGTGTCTCCGCATCCGATCAGCACCGAGCCTTCGGCATGTTTGGTGTAGCGGCGGGTAATAAGGATTTCACGCAACTGGTTGGGCAATCTTTGGCTGGGGCGCACGATGAATACTCGACAGGAATGGTTAGTGGGAAATGGAGGTTGTTAAATTTTCAAAATATGGCAAATGTGTTGAGCCGTATCGTGCGCCGCTTCGCCCTCTCCCCAGCGCACCGCCAAGCCTGTGACGTTGTCCGATTCGCCGCCTCCGCGCTCCAGAGCGCGTACGATAAGATTATCAAGCGTATCGTCAACTGGCGCTGAAGCAAACGCCTCGGCAAACTCTTCATCGACAAACGGTTCCCACAGGCCATCGCTGCAGAGCAGCAGCACATCGCCGGATTGCAGCGCGACAGGTTCGCCGTGATCCGTGTGAAACATGTTTTCCATGCCGCCAAGGCAATTGATGATCTGGCTGCGTTGCGGGTTGGCACGCGCTTCCTCGGCAGAAATCACGCCCCATTCCACCCACTGTTGCACCATTGAATGGTCGCGCGTTTTGAACGATACCGCCCCGCCCCGCAACACATAAAGACGGGAGTCTCCGGCATGCCCGCAATACATCTCGCCATCCTGGATCAGGGCAGCCACGCATGTTGATCCCGGGAATCCGCCCATTGTCTTGTCATGCGGAAATCTCATGATCCGCTCGTTGGCAAGACGCATGGTTGCCGAGATAAATTCCCTGGGGTCGGCAATGCGCGGCTGTGCCTCGCGGCCAAACGATTCGGCAAAAGTCCTGATAGCCGAGTCTGCGGCCAATTCGCCGTGCAGATGGCCGCCCATGCCGTCCGCCAGCACCAATAGCAAGGAATCGCTGCTGTAGGCATACGCGGCGCGATCCTGATTATATTTGCGGTTGCCGATGTGGCTGGCCTGGTGTATCGAAAAATTCATGGCCGAACAAAAATTTTGACAGGCCGCAATCGTAATATAATGCGAGGCTCCAGCACAGCCTTTTATTTCGGGTTTACCATGATTCTAAGCATGACAGGTTATTCCACCGCCAGCGCCGAACTCGACAGCGGCTCGCTGACGCTGGAACTGCGCGCCGTCAACCATCGCTATCTGGACATTCAACTGCGTATGCCCGACGAATTACGCGGCTTCGAAAGCGTGCTGCGAGAGGCGATTTCAGCGCGGTTGCAGCGCGGCAAGGTGGACTGCCGCATCAATTATGCGGCGCGTAGCGCCCAAAGCGGAACGGTGCTGAACCGCGGCCTGCTGCAGCAACTCGCCGCATGGAACAAGGAGATTCAAGGCACCCTGCCGGATGCGTGCCCCTTGAGCGTGGCCGATGTGCTGCGCTGGAGCGGAGTTCTCGAAACACCCGGCGCATCCGCCGACGAATTGCGCGCCGCACTGCTCGACCTGTTGCAGGAAGTGTTGCAGGAATTCTCCGCGTCGCGCGCCCGCGAAGGCGAAAAGCTCAAGGACTTTTTGTTGCAGCGCGTGGACAAGATCGAAGCGTTGCGCAGCGGCGTAATGCCGCATGTTCCCGACGCGATTGCCGCTTACGAGCAAAAGCTCGCCGCGCGGCTGCGCGAGGCGATTCAGAATGCCGCGACACAGGATATGTGGGACGAGCGCATCCGCCAGGAAATAGCGCTGTTTGCCGGCAAGATCGACGTCGATGAAGAATTGTCGCGGCTGTCCAGCCACCTCACCGAAATGCGCCGCATTCTTGCGCAGGGTGGTGCAGTGGGCAAGCGGCTTGATTTTTTGATGCAGGAACTGAACCGGGAAGCCAATACGCTCGGCTCAAAGTCGGTGGATGCGGAAGTGTCGCGCAGCGCGATGGAAATGAAGATTCTTATCGAACAGATGCGCGAACAAATCCAGAATCTTGAGTAATGTTTCACCCCGTCGCACAACATCGCAGCAACCCAATAAAAGCCGCTAACCATGCGGCTTTTTTCGTATCATGTGACTGCATGTCATATCACAAAAACGCACGAGAAGAACGCGCTGACTGCCAGGCAGCTTGCTGATGAGTATTTTGAGCGGACAATTATCGGGCACTGGAAACACCCCAACATCGGTAAGGTTCCGGTTAAAGAGGTCAAGCCGAAGCACATAGACGACATGCTGCAAACCATCGTCAAACGCGGCGCACCGACCACGGCAAATGATGTGCTGCGCTGGGTGCGACGCG
Organism: Nitrosomonadales bacterium; assembly: GCA_016218475.1. Lineage (GTDB taxonomy): Bacteria > Pseudomonadota > Gammaproteobacteria > Burkholderiales > Gallionellaceae > Gallionella. The sequence goes on from JACREB010000180.1 coordinate 14,196, forward strand.
TGTTTGACTATGCGGTAAAACGGCATGGTGGGCAGAACCCACCCTACGATTTTATGGTTTTGGTTTTTTGCTTTTCCATCCCCTGAGCGCCGCCTCGATCAGCCGCAAGCAAACGGAGGTTTAATCTTACTGTGTCACAAAGCGATCAAGGGATGCAGTGCAAGGCAAAATCGGGTGAAAAAGCGGAGTTTACATAGCGTAAATGAGCATTTTGAACCCGATTTTAACGCCGCAATGCGCCCTTCAGCGCTTTGTGACAC
>JACREB010000177.1 GCA_016218475.1 Nitrosomonadales bacterium
ATTTTATTGAGTCTTAAATTGTGGTCAATATGTTGCAAAAATATTAATAAAACAAATAGTTACAGCCGCGCCACCGAATTTCTAAGAGTGCAACCACGATAACCGACTGAATTTACTATAAAATCGACCGGACGCTAGTGTTCCGGCATATAGACATTTGGCCGAAAAAAGCACAATGTTGCGCTTGGTTTTTGAGCGCGCCCACTGCGATGCTTTGCAGTTTTGCCGCAAGGCGCGCAAAGCAAATTTACCGACCGAATCGAACGGAGGCATTTCATGATTCGCCTGTTGATTGCCAATAATCATCCTGCCGTGTGTGAGGGGCTGAAGCAAATTTCTGCGCGGGCATCGGATATCGAAATAGCCGGAGAGACCGAAAACGGGGAAGAGACGTTGCAACAGGTGCATGATGGCGCTTTTGACTTACTGTTGCTTTGTATGAATATGCAGGATGTCAGCGGCGTAAACCTGATCGGCATCATACTACCGAATTGGCGCTTTGGGTGCAAATAAAAGTGTTGGGAAACTATCCGTTCGCCCCGAGCTTGTCGAGCCATGAACGGCTTAAAACAGCCCTTCGACAAGCTCGGGGCGAACGGTGGATGTGATTTCGTCCAACACTTTTATTTGCACCCTGATGCTTTCTTTAACTCCCAAGTTGCTTACACGGAAAACAATTTTGGGGGGAAATTGCGAAAAAATCGTGGATTATCTCCCGGCACATCCAAAAATTCAGGACTCGCACAAAGATGCCTTCCAAGATACCCCACAAGAGGGCGTGGAGAAAATTTCAGCTTCGGACAACCTGACGGGCATGGCAGATATGCCACCCCTGATGATGAAACCCGCTGAAACAGACTATAAGTTAAAATCAGACATCTATTTGATGCACCAACAAATTGACGAAATGGATATTGCATGCTGCTGATGATCGACAACTACGACTCCTTCACCTACAACCTGGTGCAGTATTTCGCCGAACTCGGCGCGGATGTGGTGGTGCGCCGCAACGATGAGATTACGCTCGATCAGATCGGAACCATGAATCCGCAGCATATCGTGGTGTCCCCCGGTCCATGCACGCCTAATGAAGCGGGGGTATCGGTTGCGGCGACCAAGCAGTTCGCCGGAAAAATTCCGATCCTCGGGGTATGCCTCGGCCACCAGAGCATCGGCCAGGCTTTCGGCGGGCACATCATCCACGCAAAACAACTGATGCACGGCAAGACTTCGGCGATTCATCACAACGATAGCAGCGTGTTCCACGGCCTGCCCAATCCGTTCACTGCAACGCGCTACCACTCGCTGGTGATCGAGCGCAAAACGCTGCCGGATTGCCTGGAAATCACCGCATGGACTGATGACGGCGATATCATGGGCGTGCGGCATAAGACGCTGGCGGTGCATGGCGTACAGTTCCATCCCGAATCCATACTCACCGAGCATGGGCACGATATGCTGAAGAATTTCTTACGAGAGAATATGTAGGGGCGCGATGAATCGCGCCCCTACGACAACACTTATAGAAAGCATCATGAATTACTCGCAAACATTGACGAAGTTGATCGACCGCCACGACCTGCCGTTCGCCGAAATGCGCGAACTGATGCAGCAAATTATGGGCGGGCAGTTCACCCCCGCACAGATTGCGGCGATATTGATCGCATTGCGCATGAAGGGTGAGACTGTCGACGAAATTGCCGCCGCCGCATCGGTGATGCGCGAATTGTACAGCAAGGTCAGCGTGAAACACACCGGGCACATGGTCGATACTTGCGGCACCGGCGGCGACGGCGCGCAGACTTTCAACATCTCCACCGCCAGCGCATTCGTTGTGGCGGCGGCAGGCGCGCAGGTAGCCAAGCACGGTGGCCGCTCCGTATCTTCGACCTGTGGCTCGGCGGATGTGCTGGAGAAGCTTGGCGTGAATGTAAACCTGGCCGCCGAACAAGTCGCACAATGCGTGGATAGCATCGGTATCGGCTTCATGTTCGCCCCCAACCATCACAGCGCGATGAAACACGCCGCGCCGGTGCGCCGCGAGCTCGGCGTGCGCACGCTGTTCAACCTGCTCGGCCCGCTGACCAACCCGGCAGGCGCGCAGAACCAGGTGATCGGCGTATTCCACCAATCGCTCACCGCCAAGCTCGCGCAGGTGCTCGGCGAGCTCGGCAGCCGCCATGTGCTGGTGGTGCATGGCGCGGACGGCATGGATGAAATTTCCATCAGCGAAGGCACATATATCGCGGAGCTGAAAGACGGCAAGGTCGGCGAATACACCATACACCCCGGCCAATTCGGTTTGCCCTCCGCATCGCCCGATATGCTGCGTGTCTCCAACGCCGATGAAGCCCGTGAGAAATTATTGGGCGTATTGAACAATGGGGCCGGCCCGCCGCGCGACATCGTGCAACTGAATGCCGGTGCGGCGATTTATGTGGCGGGATTAACCGCAACGCTCGGGGAAGGTGTTGCGAAAGCCGGCCAAGTCATTGCCAGCGGCGCGGCAAAAAACAAACTGGATCAACTCATCGCGTTGAGCAATAGCTTCAAGAGCTAAGAAATTCAGCCGGGTTGCTTCGGTAAAATATTTATTTGCGACATCAAATTACGCATCGAAAATTGATTTTTTAGACTCCCTCATATCCGGATTGAATAATATTTGATACCCGCATGAAAACAAATTTATTCACCTTTTTTATATGGATGGGCGTCGCGCTGCTGGGTGCGGCAGCGGTTGGCGGTATCGCGCTGAACCGCGGCGAAGCGGTCAACGCGCTGTGGTTTATCACCGCCGCGCTGTGCGTTTATGCGCTTGCCTATCGTTTCTATGCGGCGTGGATTGCCGCGACCGTGCTGAGCATCGACGCGACACGCGCCACACCGGCCGAGCGGCTGAACAACGGGCGCGACTTCATGCCGACCAACCGCTGGATCGTGTTCGGCCATCATTTCGCTGCCATCGCCGGCCCCGGCCCGCTGATCGGTCCGACGCTGGCCGCGCAGTTCGGCTATCTGCCCGGCACGTTATGGATATTGATCGGTGCGGTGCTGGGCGGCTGCGTGCAGGACATGGTGACGCTGTTTTTCTCCATGCGCCGCGACGGGCGCAGCCTCGGCCAGATGGCGCGCGACGAGTTGGGCAGCATCGGCGGCATCGCCGCGCTGACCGCCACGTTCCTGATCATGATTATCCTGATCGCGGTGCTCGGCCTGGTGGTGGTGAACGCGATGAAGCACAGCCCGTGGGCGACCTCCACGGTGGCCGCAACCATCCCCATCGCCATGCTGGTCGGACTGTATATGTACAAGCTGCGCCCGGGACACGTGCTGGAAGGCTCCGCGATCGGCGTGATTCTGTTGCTGCTGGCGGTGGTCGGCGGCGGCTGGATCGACCAGCAGGCCGGGTTGCGCGAGCTGTTCGACCATCCCGGCCTGCCGCTGGCCTTCGCCATCATCGGCTACGGTTTCGCCGCCGCGATCCTGCCGGTGTGGCTGCTGCTCGCGCCGCGCGATTACCTGTCCACCTTCATGAAGCTCGGCACGATAATCCTGCTGGCGCTGGCGATTGTCTGGTTGTGCCCCGAGATCAGGATGCCCGCGTTGACCCAGTTCGTGGACGGCAGCGGGCCGATCTTCGGCGGCAAGCTGTTTCCATTCGTGTTCATCACCATCGCCTGCGGCGCGATTTCCGGCTTCCACTCGCTGATCGCGTCCGGCACCACGCCCAAACTGCTGTCCAACGAGCGCGACATCCGCATGATCGGTTACGGCGGCATGGCATTGGAATCCTTCGTGGCAATCATGGCGATGATCGCCGCCACGGTGCTCGACCCGGGCGTATATTTCGCCATTAACTCGCCCGCCGGGGTGGTCGGCAAGACGGCGGCGGAAGCGGTCGCCACGATTTCCGCTTGGGGCTTCCCGGTCACGGTGGAGCAAATGAACCAGTTGGCAAAGCAGATGGGCGAGGCGACGCTGTTCGCGCGCACCGGCGGCGCACCGTCGCTGGCGGTCGGCATGGCCAGCATCTTCGGCAGCGCATTCGGCGAACATATGCTGGCGCTTTGGTACCACTTCGCCATCATGTTCGAGGCGATTTTCATCCTCACCACATTGGATGCAGGCACGCGCGTCGGCCGCTTCATGCTGCAAGACCTGCTCGGCAACATCTGGAAACCGCTGGGGCGCACCTCCTGGTATCCGTCGGTATTATTCAGCAGCGCGGTGGTCGTCTCGGCCTGGGGATATTTCCTTTATATCGGCGTGATCGACCCGAACGGCGGGGTGAACATCCTGTGGCCGCTGTTCGGCATCTCCAACCAGATACTCGCGGCAATTGCATTGTGCGTGGCGACCGGCATCCTGGTGAAATCCGGCAAGCTCAAATACGCGTGGATAACCGCGCTGCCGCTGGTCTGGCTGGTCATCATCACCAGCACGGCAACCTGGCAAAAACTCGCCAGCGACGACCCGCGCATCGGCTTCCTCGCCGCCGCCAACAGCCTGTCGGACAAGCTCACCGCAGGCGCATTGCCGCCGGACAAGGCCGCCGTTGCACCGCAACTGATATTCAACCAGCAACTGGATGCTGTGCTGGCGCTGTTTTTCGCCGCATTGCTGTGGCTGATCGTCATCGACATGCTGCGCGTCTGCGCGCGCCACCTGCGCGGCAGACCGGTACCGCCGCTGTCCGAAGCGCCGCATTACCCGACTCAACTGGAGGAAGCATGGCAGCGCGATTGAACGACCTGCTGCGCGGCCTGTGGCGAGTCATCCGCCGGCTCAGCGGCGACGACGGCTACGAGCGCTATTTGGCGCACCACGCCGCCGCCCATCCAAACACCCCCGTACTGCCGCGCCAAGAGTGGTTTGCGCTTCAGCAACAACAAAAATGGTCGGGCATCAAACGCTGCTGCTAAATAAACATCCCTGATGCTCGCCCGATTTTTCGATTTTTACAACAGCCCTGATGCCGATCCCGGCAAGCATTGAACTCCATTGCCGTTCGTGCTGAGCCCGTCGAAGCAAGAGAATCTATTCACATTTCAACAGGCTCAACTTGTGATTCCCCGCAATCTGGCTACGGGGAGGCGTTCGCTCCTTCCCCTTCGGGGGGAAGGGTGGGATAAGGGTGAGTTTCGCGGTTAGCGAAATTCAGATTATTGCGAACGGCGTGGGAGTGTGTCATTTATCCGAGACCCGATAGCGTCTCCCTATATCTTCCGGCTTATATATTTTGGTCATTGGACAAGGCTGTCTATTGACGGGTGCAAATAAAAGTGTTGGACGAAATCACATCCACCGTTCGCCCTGAGCTTGTCGAAGGGCTGTTTTAAGCCGTTCATGGTTCGACAATCTCACCACGAACGGACAGTTTCCCAACACTTTTATTCGCACCCTCTATTGACCGCGAGGTTGACAAAGGGTAGGGTATGAAGCAGTGATTCGGGGTGGCCGAAACGGGGGGAGCGTGCCGAACAAAAGTGCCGGACGTATCGATGAAATGTCGCCGACGAACGGGATGGCGGCGGGAAGCGTCATCAAGCGCATGGCGCCGGGCGCATCGGGCACGCGGCGTCTGGCTGAACGGTTTGGTGAATCGCTGGTATGTGTCCGCTACCGCGAAAACTCCGCGCGCGGGTTACGCTACACGACCGTCGAGATCATCGTCGACCAGCGCCCCTTCAATGCACCGGAAGACCTGGTGCAGGTGGCCTATGCCGAGACCGCGCTACGGCACAAGGTCAAGGATGCCGGTGGATACTGGGATCGGGAACTGAAACTATGGCGACTCCCCCGCACCGCCGTCCGCACCCTCGGCCTTGCCAGTAGAGTGGTAAAACGTGCCTAGTATCGCAAATCATAAATAACGAAACATATTGTTTGGTGCTTACCCGCAGTCATGACAGGTTGAGTAGCGGTAATTCCCCTCCCCTAACCCTCCCCCGCAAGCGGGGGAGGGGACGATTACCCTCTCCCGCTTGCGGGAGAGAGTTGGAGAGAGGGTTGATGTAACTGAATCTCACATACATGTCTGCGACGTATGTTTCGTAATTAATGGGTTTCTATACTAGTATATAAACCCATTAATTACGAAACATAATGCCGAGCCATTTTTGTATCCGCATCCTGCCGGGTGAACTTCCACTCGATGCCACGTTGCTCCGTGTTACGGCGCAACTGCCAGGCATCGACTTCGGCGGTGATCG
>JACREB010000178.1 GCA_016218475.1 Nitrosomonadales bacterium
GTGTCACAAAGCGCTGAAGGGCGCATTGCGGCGTTAAAATCAGGCTCAAAATGCTCATTTACTACATGTAAACTCCGCTTTTTCGCCCGATTTTGCCTTGCACTGCATCCCTTGATCGCTTTGTGACACAGTAAGATTAGTGGCTCTCCGATCATGGTTCGACAAGCCTGTCCTGAGCAATGTCGATGGGCTCACCACGAACGGAGGGCTTGTTCAGTATTGCCTTCATTTATTTTGCCGGTGCGGCAGCATTAGGCGTAGCGGGTTTAGGCGCGGCGAAATCCACCGTCGGCGGACGGGAAATTTCCTTTTCGTTTTCCACCGTGAATGACGGTTTCACACTATAGCCGAACATCATCGCGGTCAGGTTGCTCGGGAAGGAACGCACCGTGACGTTGTATTCCTGCACCGCCTTGATGTAGCGGTTGCGCGCCACGGTGATGCGGTTTTCCGTGCCTTCGAGCTGCGCCTGCAAGTCGCGGAAGTTCGTATCGGATTTCAGTTGCGGGTAATTTTCCGCCACCACCAACAGGCGGCTCAATGCCGAAGACAACTGGCCTTGAGCGGCCTGGAATTTGGCGAAGGCCTGCGCGTCGTTGATCAGCTCGGGCGTGGCCTGGATGCTGCCGACCTTGGCGCGCGCCTCGGTGACGCCCAGCAGCACGGCCTGTTCCTGTGCGGCATAACCCTTGACGGTGTTGACCAGGTTGGGGATCAGGTCGGCGCGGCGCTGGTACTGGTTCAGCACTTCCGCCCAGCTCGCCTTGATCTGCTCGTCCGTGGTCTGCAATGTGTTGTAGCCGCAGCCGCCGAGCAATAAGGTCAGGCATAACACCCCGAATAATTTATGCATGGCATCCTCCTCGAAAATCGTTAATGGGTGAACCAATTGAAATGTGCGAAAATGGAAATATACGCTAAACCTTTACCATTTGGAAAAGCAACCCGAAAGAAATATCCCCTGAATGCCGTATCCCTGGAGTGCCGCTAAAGCCAATCATGCTCCCACATTCGCTGACATCGCACATCGAACTCAATGTATCCGCCGCGCTGGATGAAGACCTTCGCGACGGCGACCTGACCGCGCAATTGATCCCCGCCACGCAGACCGCCTTGGCCAGCATCATCGCGCGGCAGGAAGCGGTGCTGTGCGGCACGCTGTGGTTTGAAGAATGTTTTTTCAGGCTTGATCCCGACTGCAAAATCCATTGGGCGATACCGGAAGGCGGCACCATGCTGCCCGATCAGCAACTGTGCGAAGTGGAGGGCAACGCGCGCGCCCTGCTCAGTGCGGAGCGTTGTGCGCTGAATTTCCTGCAAATGTTGTCCGGCACCGCCACGCTGGTGCGGCGCTATGTGGAGGCCGTGGCGGGAACCAAGGCAAAAATCATGGACACGCGCAAAACCCTGCCGGGGCTGCGCATCGCGCAAAAACACGCGGTTCTCGTCGGCGGCGGACACAACCAGCGCATCGGGCTGTTCGACGGCGTGCTGGTCAAGGAGAACCACATCGCTGCCGCAGGCAGCATCGGCATGGTAATGGAGCAGGCGTTCCGCACCACACCCGCTGGAGTGCCCATCCAGGTCGAGGTGGAAAATATGGAGCAGCTTTTTGAGGCGATCAGCGCGGGTGCGAAACTGATACTGCTCGACAATTTTTCCCTCGTCGATATGCGCCTCGCCGTGGCCCATGCCGCCGGACGTGCCGAACTGGAAGCCTCCGGCGGCATCACGCTGGAGACCGTGCGCATGGTCGCGGAAACCGGCGTGGACCGGATTTCCATCGGCGCGCTGACCAAGGATGTCACGGCGATAGATTTGTCGATGCGCTTCGCGCCCCGCACTGCCGTTTAATCTTAAACCGGGCGAGCCGGAACCAAAAATGGGAAATTGTCTTTCCTACGCGACTGCCTGTTTGGAACCGATTCGTCCGGCATAGGGGTTTTAAATCGGCAGCCTATTCCAGCCAGATAAATGTTCCCATGCGCCCGGTCACGCCGTCGCGGCGGTAGGAAAAGAACTTCTCGCGCTCGCGCCAGGTGCAGTATCCGCCGCCGTAAATCTGCGTGATGCCCAGCGCGTTCAGGCGCAACCGCGCCAACGCGTAGATGTCGGCAAGCCACTTCTCACCCTCTCCCCTGCCCTCTCCCATCAAGGGAGAGGGAGCAAATGCCGATGCAGCTTGCGGGTCGTTCTCTACAAAAGCGGCGCGTACTTCTTCTCCCACTTCGAACGCATCCCGGCTGATCGTCGGCCCCATCCACGCGATGAGATTTTGCGGGGCGGCGTTCATCGCCTGCACGGTGGCTTCGATCACCCCCGCCGCCAGGCCTTTCCAGCCGGCATGCGCCGCACCGACCACCGTACCTTGTTTGTCGCATAGCAATAGCGGCAGACAATCGGCGGTCATCACCACGCACACCGAACTGCGCTGCCGCGCGATGCAGGCGTCGGCCTGCGGCAGGCAACTTGCATGGTCGGCGTTGGCGACCACTGTGCCATGTACCTGCTCCAGCCACACCGGTTCGCTGGGCAGCAGCGCGTTGAGCGACATGCGGTTGCGCGCCACCGCCAGCGGGTTGTCGCCGACATGGCTGCCGAGGTTGAAGCTGTCGTAGGGAGCGACACTCATGCCGCCTTGGCGAGTAGTCTGCAAGGCTTTGACATGCGCGGGCGCAGGCCAATCGGGGATGATGCAATGTTCAAGCAGGTTCATTTGTTACACCCCAACCCACCTCGATCCCCCTTGTCATAACCAGCGACTTGGCTATCGTTTTTCGGGTGCCCGGCCAAAAGTTTTTCGGCTGATAGCTTAGTCTTACTGTGTCACAAAACGCTGAAGGGCGCATTGCGGCGTTAAAATCAGGCTCAAAATGCTCATTTACTACATGTAAACTCCGCTTTTTCGCCCGATTTTGCCTTGCACTGCATCCCTTGATCGCTTTGTGACA
>JACREB010000181.1 GCA_016218475.1 Nitrosomonadales bacterium
GTGTCACAAAGCGCTGAAGGGCGCATTGCGGCGTTAAAATCAGGCTCAAAATGCTCATTTACTACATGTAAACTCCGCTTTTTCGCCCGATTTTGCCTTGCACTGCATCCCTTGATCGCTTTGTGACACAGTAAGATTAGTAAAGCTCTTTGTAAAATTCACATGGGTGATTTTTTCTTTGAATTCTTCAAAGATTTTATCCAAATAGTTTTTGGTGGCGTCCATTGGGATTTTCCGGAAATAAAATTAAAAGTTCCAGGCTCGAATACGCCAATCACTCCCCACCGCGTATCCTCAAGCGGTCAGGCTCGACGATCCAAAGCCGGCCATTGATCGGGTGTGCCGAGAGCATGGGAATCGCTTTTGCCAGCAGATCAAGCAGTGCCTGTTTGCTTTGTCGCGGCAAGCGTAACACCATGTATCCGGGTGTCTGAGCGGGAGGGTAGCGCCGGATGTCCGACAGATCGAGGTCAGCGGTAATCAGAATGCGGCCTTCATCTTTGCATACATCGACGATGCGTTCGTCGGAGGCGCCACCCAGCGATTGCTGATAGACAGTCATGGCATCGTGGCCGGCGACTGTGAGCAGATCGGCGGCTTCAATCGGCAGATTCTGGTCGATCTTGAACTTCATGCCGCCAGCGGCACCAGTTCCTCATGAGCCAAGGCAGCCGCATAAGCCATGCAGGCATGTACATCGTCTGCAGTAAGCGGCGGGTAGCTGGCGACGATGGCATCGACCGTCATGCCTTCCGCCAGATTATCGAGCACGCTGCTGACTGTTATGCGCGTCCCGGTAATGCAGGCGCGCCCCTTGCAGATTGCGGGATCGACGTGAATGTGTTGTTGCCAATTCATCTGATTGACTCCTTGACCAAAATTAGCTGAATCAAAACCGAGAGTAAAAGATTCCAAGTTCGAAAACTTGTGCTCCCAGAGTTATAAGCGGCTCACATGCCCTCACAACAGGTTTGCACCGTACCTTTTCGCAGATCATTGGTCAATATGCCAAACAGTCTAGATGCCATCTTCCGCCATCGCGGCGAGCTGTTCGGCCTGATGCTCAGTCATCAGCGCGCCGGTAAGCTCACTGATATCGCCGTCCATGATCGGAATCAAACGGGTCAGGTTCACATTTCTTCTCAGTATTACTTACCGTTTGGCCGCGCTCTTATACACCGCATTCCGCTCACGCTTGCCCACCGCGACGACCACGACCATCAGCACCTTGTCGTGTACCTTGTATACCAGACGATAGCCCGCGTCCCGCAGTTTGATTTTGTAGCGATCCTTGTGGCCGGACAGTCTGGCGGAAGAAACGCGGGGATTGTGCAAACGCTCGGCGAGTTTTTTCTTGAGCACCTCGCGCACGGAACCATCCAGCTTCTTCCATTCCGCCAGCGCGTCGGGGTGAAAGCTCAACTCATAGCTCATCCAGCTTCACCTTGACCGGGCGCTTGCCGTCTTTCAGGCGCGCATCGGCGAGCGCATTGAGTTCGGCGTCTTCCAGCTTGTCCATCAAGGCTTCATAGGCCTTGGCGGGGATGCAATAGAAGGTCGGTTCGTTGCGGTTGAGAATTGCCACCGGGAAGCCTTCGCCGGCCGCCACTGTCGCCATCGGGTTCTTCTTCAGTTCGGAAACGCTGGCGGTCGTCGATGCCAGAATTACATGTGCCATGATTGCCTCTGGGTATTATTAAGTGTGCCGAAAATAGCACTCTTAACAGGTCTTGGCAACAAGTATCCCAAGTGCTTTTCTGCCACTGCGGCGAACTGCTCGGCCATCAGCCCCCCTTGCGCGCCAGTTCCTCCAACCAAGCAAGCGCACCCAGTTTTTCCCATAACGGGCGATACTCGTCCCGGTACAGCCATGCTTCCTCGTTACTGCCTACCGTGTAACCCTCACGCCCACCTTTGCGCGGTTTGCGGGGAGATTCAGCCAGCAGGGTTTTACCCACCTTGGGATATTCCCGCAAGGCAAACAACGCGACATCGCGCGCTTCCGCTTCCCGGCCTGCAACATGCAGCGCCAACGCTTGTGTGTACTTCATGTCGGCGAGGTCGTCCGGGTAACGGGCGGCGATGGTGACAGCTTCGGCAGCCTGCCCGCGTTCCAACAATTCTGCTACCACTTGAGTGCGAAAGCCATGATTGTCATTCGGATTAAGCTGTTCCACAAAACGGCGCATCAGCGCGAAAGCGGCATCTCTCTTTCCATGATCGGATGATTCCATTCCATCCACCGCCTTACGCGCCAACAGCCGCAATGCCGGGCGGTTCTCGCGCCAACCCCACTCACATTTCAATTGCGCGGCCCCCTGTTTTTCCAAAACCAGATTAAACAGCGCAAGGGCGCGTTCCAGCAGGGGCGGGATCAACTCCTCACGCACCCAAGACATTCCACGGCCATCCAGCGCGATGACCAAGTCATCCAATACTTCGAAGCTGTGCCACAGCAATGGTTGTTCGCCCAGTAATGTAAGCCATGCGTCGGCATCATCCCATGCCGCCTCGTTCCAAGTGCTCATCCAGGTCAGGCCGGGCGGGTTTGATGGAAACGCGGCATTCCAATCTTTCAGCGCCTTGCCCAGTTTGTCGTCCGGCGCGAATGGCCCAGTGCTTCCGTCTGCCGGCTCCAGGCGGTAATGGCATGCAATGGGCGGCGCACCGGCCAACAGCGTTTCCAGTTCGGCGATGGAACCATCCCCACCCTTGCGCGTCATCTGCATCATCGCAGCTTGCGGATTCAGCACTACCTCGCGCAGCCAAGCAATCTGGTCGTGCAAATCGGGATCGTTGAGTTTCGCCAGGCGCAACGCCCAGTATTTGGCCCGCTCTTGTGCTATCGCCGCGTTACCTGCGGTGATTAACAGGTGGACTTCCAGCAGACCGAGATTGAGGTTATCCGGGTCGGCGCGCTGCGCCTCAATCAGCGCATGGCGCGAGGCATCGCCGTTATCCGACTCGGCTTCCATCAGCGCAATGCGCTGCCAGCCGATGCCGCGCGCCACATTCTCGCCGCGCGCGATGGCAGCTTGCGCCAGCGATTTGCGCTCGCGTGGTTTATCCAGAACCACATAGCTTTCCAGCAGCATGTCCAGCAACTCGGCATCGGCATTCCTGATGGCGCCCTCGCCCTTGAACCACGGCTCCAGCAGCGCGGCGACTTTCTCATGGCAATCTTCTTGCTGCCACATCAACACCACTTGCAGCACGCTGTCTCGGCCTACCGAGCTTCCCGCTAGAGTGCCCCACTGCTTGCGCGGCATAGTCTCCAGCAAACCTTCCAGCATCATCGCAGGCACAATGGGGAAATCCGGCATCCGGGCGCAGCAATATTTATATTTGCGCAAAGAACCGCAAAAACAAGGGTCGTTGCGCCCAGGCTCCAGCAGCTTCATTAAACGAAAACTGCGTGCGGGTTGCGGCAAGTTATTCCACATCGCACGCCCCACGATACGGAAAAGCGCGGCCTTCGACCCGGCGGCGGGGTCAATCTGCTCCGCCATTGCAGGCGCAAGCAACTCGCCATATTTCGCGATGTGGCCTATCGCTTCTTCCGCCGTTGCGCCGCGCCACACCTGTCCGGCAAACAGAATGATAAGCAGGTGCAACTCATCCATGCCTTCCTGCATTTCATCGTCAATATCGTCGATATCCATCCTGAATGCTCCTTGCTATAGCAATGTTAAACCTTGGCGCTTCCCTCGCCAAACTGCAAAATTTCCTGCACCGCGATTTCGCGGTTATTGCTGCCTGGGTGGTTAATCTTACTGTGTCACATAGCGATCAAGGGATGCAGTGCAAGGCAAAATCGGGTGAAAAAGCGGAGTTTACATAGCGTAAATGAGCATTTTGAGCCCGATTTTAACGCCGCAATGCGCCCTTCAGCGCTATGTGACACA
>JACREB010000188.1 GCA_016218475.1 Nitrosomonadales bacterium
ATTTTATTGAGTCTTAAATTGTGGTCAATATGTTGCAAAAATATTAATAAAACAAATAGTTACAGCCGCGCCACCGAATTTCTAAGAGTGCAACCACGATAACCGACTGAATTTACTATAAAATCGACCGGACGCTAGTGTACTGGAGTATTAAAACGTTAGGTAATCAGTGGGCGATTCATGCGACTGGGTTGTCAAGATTAACCAATGAGCAGGTTTTGATTGTTGCAGGCCCATATAAATATGTACGGCACCCTATCTATATGAGCTATGTATTGGATTTGCTTGGCCTGACACTCGCTCTCAGCACATTTTATTCCTTAATTCTGGTTGTTTTGGTTAATTTACCATCGTATGTATTAAGAGCTAAATACGAAGAAATAAGCTCAGCTAAACGGTTCGGAGATAGTTATGCGGGATATAAGGAAAAAAGTTCTTTTATATTCCCTCGCATTAAAGATAAATAAAAAAATGAATTTTATAATTTTTCACTCAATGGCAGATGTAGCAACTCTCTTGGAGGACAAACTATCGTTGATGATGTTTTTGTCACGATGGTCTCATCCCACTTCATGAATGAATCGCCTTCAACCGTGCAAGCTTACAAGGAGTATTTGTTACGTAGGCCAGTTTCGGATTACCTGCCTTGTGTGAATGCGGTGCTGAACAGAAATAGCATTACAGAGGCAGTCCCAAAGATCAGCGCTCGGACGACCATTTTGGTTGGCGATGAGGACATTGCAGAGTCCGAGGCTCATTCAGCCAGCCTGTCGGAAAAAATTGCCGGTTCAGAAATAAAAATCATTCCCTGTTGTGGCCACTTGGTTCCTATAGAGAGGCCAGATGAAATAGTCAGCGTGATCGAAGGTTGGTCATAACAAAATTCCCTCCCTTGCGCCTCAAGGGGCGAGAGTTATTGCCCATTATCCAAGGGGGGATGGCCGTGGGGGTATCCGCCCGCCGCCTGGCCGGTTCCGTGGCGCGGTTGGGCGGCGTCGGCACCATCGGCAGCGTCGACCTGCGGCAGTTGCACCCAGACCTCATGGAGCGCTCCGCGCGCACACCTAACGGACATGGCAAGAATACCACTCCTGATAATGAAACCTGCCATGTCCGTTTCCCCCACCCCAACCCTCCCCCGGAGGGAGAGGGGGCAAACGAATCGCTACGCGAGCTTCACGTTAACCTCACCGGTGGCGCGCTCAAGGGCGCGATCAATGCGGCCAATCTGGTGGCAATCGACCGCGAGGTGCGGGCGGCCAAGGAGATTGCTCAAGGTCGCGGCATGGTCGCCGTGAACGTCATGCGCGCCATTTCCGAGTACAAGGCCTACGTCAAACAGGCCTGCGAAAGCGGCGCTGATGCCGTTGTCATGGGTGCGGGTCTGCCCCTCGACCTGCCCGAGATGGTCGCCGATTATCCCCATGTGGCGCTGATCCCCGTCCTGTCCGACGTGCGCGGGATTTCCCTGCTCGTCAAAAAATGGCAGCGCAAGGGGCGGCTCCCGGATGCGATTGTCATCGAGCATCCGCGTTATTCCGGCGGCCATCTGGGCGCGTCGCGCCTGGAGGATATCTGCGATCCGCGTTTCGATTTCGAGACCGTGCTGCCCGGCGTCATCGCCGCGCTCAAAGGTATGGGTATTGATCCGGCGAGTGTGCCCCTGATTCCCGCAGGCGGCATCAACAGTTTCGAGAAAGTGCAAAAGCTTTTCGCGCTCGGCGCCGCCGCCGTGCAAGTGGGAACCCCGTTCGCCGTTACCGAGGAGGGCGATGCCCACCCGAATTTCAAGCGCGTGCTGGCCGATGCCAAGCCCGAGGATATCGTCACTTTCATGAGCGTGGCAGGCTTGCCGATCCGCGCAGTGCGCACGCCGTGGCTGGTCAATTACCTCGAGCGTTCGGGAAAACTTTGCGCCGCCACGACCGGCAAGACCCACAAGTGCGCGCAAGCCTGGGATTGCCTGATCTCTTGCGGCCAGCGCGACAGCCTGCCCAAGGCGGGCCAGTTTTGCATCGCCAATCAGTTGGCGGCCGCACTGCGCGGCGATGTCGAAAAGGGTCTCTTTTTCCGGGGTGCTGAGAGCCTGCCCTTCGGACAAGAAATTCGTCCGGTCAGGGAGCTCATCGACTATTTGTTGAGTGGCAAGGCGCGGCAGGTTGCTTGAGGGATGGCATAAGCTCAAACAACCCATTAACAAAGACTGCGTCATACCGGCGAAGGCCGGTATCCAGCCGGTTAAATATTTCCCGCGAAAGTGGGACAACATCGTGGTTTTGTCTGCGCACTCGCAGGGTCTTTATCCCAGATTGTCCATTAGGCCATAAAACGCCTGTTTTGAATGGGTTTCTAATGGAATCCATTAGAGATTTTCCTTATTTTTCAATGAGGTGTTGTTCTAATGAACAATCTGGGTTTATTCTTGCTGGATACCGGCCTGCGCCGGTATGACGGACTGATGGATTAATTGGGATAAACGCTTGCTCGGGAGATTCTCATGCCTTGTGAAATCGAATACGACGGCAACGGCTTCTATAACAAAAGTGAAGCCCCGCAAATTTATTATCGCGAATTTTTGCGACTTCTTTGTCCAAAAAACAATTGCAGTGTTGTCACCATAGGCATCGTTTCAAAAAATATCTTCAAGGTCGTGGTTGATTTTGAATCTCTCCTTTCAACATTAAAGGAGAGGGATACTCCAGTGCGGCACCATGTCAAAAAATACAAAGTCATTGCCTGTTGTGAGATTGAAGAATTGAGAAATTCCAGAGATGGAATAGAATTTGATTTAATTTTTTACTGGCGTATCTGATTTTTTCAGATGCGCTGGTGCGGCGCGGCAGTTTTTGCATATTTGTCTGGAATTATTCAGAAAAACAGGAAACAACATGCGGGGTTATCTTGGGTGGGTATTGCGTTATCGCTGGCCGATAATTGTTTTGACGGCAATGGTCACCGTGCTGGCCATTTCTCAAGCGCGTAACTTGCGCGTCATCATTGATCCGAACACCATATTGCCGCAGTCGCATCCCTACGTTGCGACCACGCTGCTGGTGGAGAAAATATTTGGCTCAAAAAATATCATCGTCATTGGCGTCACGCCAAAGAGCGGCGATATTTACCAGCCTGCGGTATTGGGCAAGATACAGCGCATCACCGCCGGATTGCTGCAAACCCATGGGGTCGTAAAGGAAAACATGCTCAGCCTGTCGGCACGCCGCGCCAAGGATATTATCGGCACTGCCGACGGCATGGAGGTCAAGCCGCTGATGGCGACGGTTCCGCAAACAGCGGGGCAATTGGCGCAGCTCGGGCTGGCGCTGCACAGAAATCCGGCTTACCTGAATTCCATCGTTTCACAGGATGAAAAAACCGCTACGGTCATTGCCGATTTCAGGGATGGGCCTGGCGGGTTTCTCGGCATGATGGAAGCCGTCAACCGCATCGTTGATAAAGAGCGCGACGCTTCCGTGGATATTGCGCTGGGCGGCATGCCCAGTGTTTTAGCTCAGATTGAAATTTACTCCGAACGCATGGCTATCCTGCTGCCCATCGCGATCCTGCTGGTGGGTTTGATTCTGTTCGAGGCATTCCGCACCTTTCAGGGCATGATCCTGCCGCTCGTCACCGCCATGCTGGCGGTTGCCTGGGGGGTGGGGACGATGGGCGCGGCAGGGGTGCCGATGGATGCTTTCAACGCCACCACGCCGATCCTGATTTTGGCTGTATCGGCAGGCCATGCCGTGCAGTTGCTGAAACGCTATTACGAGGAGTATTACCGTATTCTGGATGGCGGCGGTGTAACGCCGCGCGAAGCTAACCGGCTGGCGGTGATTGAATCGGTGGCCAAGTCCGGGCCGGTGATGATGGTTGCGGGCATGGTGGCCGCGCTGGGGTTTTTCTCGCTGGTGGTGTTTGAAATTACCACGGTGCGCACCTTCGGAATTTTTACAGGCATGGGTATTGTCGCCGCGCTGATCCTGGAGATGACTTTTATCCCGGCATTGCGCTCGCTGCTGCCTGCGCCCGGAGCTAAAGAGCGCGAACCCAAGCAGCGCACCCGTATATGGGATCGTATTACCGCAGCGATTGCCCGCGCCACGCTGTACAAGCGGGGGCGGGTTTATGCGGGCGCGCTGATACTGGCCGCAACCGGCTTGATCGGCATGAGCCAGGTTGTGACCAACAATTCCACCAAGGCTTATTTCGCGCCGGACTTGCCCTTCCAGTTGGATGACCGTTTCCTGAATGCACACATGGGCGGCACCAATACGCTGGCGCTGCTTATCGGGGGCAAGCGCGAAGATGCGATCAAAGACCCGAAAGTATTGCAGGCAATGGATGACATCCAGCGTTTTCTCGACCAGCAGCCTTATATCGGCAAGACCGTGTCCCTGGCCGATTTCATCAAGCGCATGAACCAGGCCATGCACGGCGATGACCCGGCGTATTACCGCATCCCGGATGACGCGAATTTAATCTCGCAGTATCTGCTGCTGTATTCCATGTCGGGCGAGCCGGGCGATTTTGATTCCTACGTGGATAACGACTATCGCCTGGCGAACATGACGGCGTTCCTGAAGACCGACAGCAGCGCCTATTTCGAACAGTTATTGCCCGAACTCAAGGCGTTTGCCGAAGAAAGGCTGGGCGACCGCGCCAGGCTGAACATTGGCGGCAGCGTGCCGCAGGGCGCGGCGCTCAACGAAGAAATGGTGCGCGGCAAGATACTCAATATCGCGCAAATCGGCGCGGTGGTATTCGTCATCTCTTCCCTGGTGTTCGGCTCCTTTAAGGCCGGGCTGATGGTGTTGCTGCCGTTGCTGATGGCGGTCATCGCAAATTTTGGCGTGATGGGGTTTTCCGGTATGTACCTGAATATCGCCAACTCGCTGAGCTCGGCCATGGCGGTGGGTATCGGCGCGGACTATGCGATTTATCTCATCTACCGTTTGCGCGAAGAGTTGGCAAACGGCATGGATGAATCGGACGCGGTGCGGCTGGTGTTGAATACCGCGGGCAAAGCCTGCCTGTTCGTCGCTATCGCAATCAGCGCGGGCTATGGCGTGCTGCTGTTCTCGTTCGGTTTCTATATTCACATCTGGCTGGCTACCCTGATTGCCACCGCCATGATGGTCAGTGTATTCGCCGCGTTGTTTTTGATCCCGTCGCTGGTGCTGACCTTCCGTCCGGATTTTGTTTTTAAGGGGGTAACGAAATGAAATTACTTATCTGTTTTTCCGCTATGCTTCTGTGCGCCATGACGCTTGCCCAAGCGGCTGAAATCAACTTGACCGAAGCGATGCAGAAAAGCCTGGCGGCCAACAAGGCGCTGGATTCGACTTCCGATGCGACCTTTACGCTGACCAATAAAACCGGGCAGGAGCGGGTGCGCAAAACCATGGGCGCAACCAAGCTGCAAGCCAACGGCGAAGACAATATGCGCATGACGCGGTTCGTGGCACCTGCCGACGTAAAAGGCACGGTTTCATTGTTGATCGAGCACTCGGCGGGGGAGGATGACATGTGGATTTATCTGCCCGCGCTTAAAAAAGTTCGCCGCCTGGTTTCCGGCAACAAGAGAGACAGTTTTGTAGGCACCGATTTTTCTTACGGCGACGTGATCGGGCATAAAGTCTCAGACTGGAATTACAAATTGTTGCGTGAAGAAGTTGCGGATGGCGAGGCGTGTTATGTGATCGAAGCCACACCCAAGAGCGATGAGGTGCGCGGCAGCAGCGGCTATGGCAAACGCGTGGTCTGGTTGCGCAAGGACAATTTCTTTGCCATCAAGGGCGATATGTGGGACGAGTCCGGGCAGCCGCTCAAGACATTTCACCTGACCGAGTTGCAGGAGGTGGATGCGGCGCGCCACAAATGGCAAGCCATGCGGCTGGAATCAAAAAATCTGCAATCGGGCCACCAAACCGTGATCCGTTTTGAAAACTTCAAGGCCAACCAAAAAGTCCGCGATGAATTTTTCACGACGCGCTATATGGAAAAGGAATGATTCCGATTCCGAAATAAAAGTGCATTTTCGTAGGGCGGGCTATGCCCGCCGGATAAGGCTGTCGGGCGTAGCCCGACCTACAATTGCTTCACTGCATCCCTTGATCGCTTTGTGACACAGTAGGACTAATAGACGCCCTAATGCCCAAATAGATTGAGGTTCACCCCTCAACTCTATGGTTGGCCTGAACAATCACAACTGTACTATAGACGGGAGGATGCCGCGCGGCGTGACGCGTATTGAACAGGTATACACATGTGAAATTTGCAGGCTCTTCGGGTTGGGTATTTTCCGGGCTGATGTTGCTCACCGGCGGGGCATTCGCGCAAAACCTCATCACCGCGCTGAATGTGGGTTACAACAGCAGCATGACCCTCATCAGGATTGACTTGGCGCGGCCTCTGGCCAAAGTGCCGGACAACGAGTTTATTATCGGTTCATCCCCCCACATCGTGCTCGAATTCCCTGATACCGCAAACGGGTTGGATGAACCCGTCCAGGATTTTACCGAAGGGGGATTGCGCAGCGCCAACATTGTCCAGTCCGGCGGGCGCACGCGGTTGGTGCTTTACCTCAATCAAATGTTTCCTTCCAACACCAGAATCGACGGCAACAGCTTGTTGATTACCTTGCAAGGCAATGCTGGAAATGCGGGCAGTGTCGCATTACGCTCCGCCGAGACCAAACAGGATGCGCAAAGACTTATGCTGAATTCCGAAGCCGATGCGCGACTGAAGGTCGAACAAGAAGCGCAAGCGGCCAAGACCGGGGTGGCGAGGCTAAAGGCGGAGCGAGAAGCACAAGCGCCGGCAAAAGCTGAACTTGCCCGGCCAAAGACCGAACAAGAAGCAGAAGAGGAAGCGGGACAGGTATCCGCGCTAAATATTAGCGGCTCATTGCGCGGCAGCTACTGGAGCGTTTCCAATAATCCAACCGGGCGCAATGACCTGGGCGTCACCGAATTTTGGCTGAAAGCCGCGCCGCATCTGGGTGATAACGCCACGTTGATGCTGGAGGGCTGGGCGCGCATGCCGAACGCTTTGCGCTCCGCGACCACGCAAGGCATGCTGCGCGAGGGTTATGCGGGGTTCAGCAGCGGTGCGGCGGATTTTCGTATTGGCAAACAAATCATCGCGTGGGGTCGCGCCGACCAACTCAATCCGACCGACAACTTGAGCCCGCGCGACAACACCCTGTTTATTCCGGAACCCGACGATCGGCGGCATGGAACAGTCGCGGCAAAAGGCACTTACAATTTCGCCGACAATTCTTCCGGCAATTTTTCCGGACTGGCCGCAACGGCGATCTGGCTACCGCGTTTTCGGCCAAACACGCAACCGATTGCGCCAGCCGCCGGGTTTGTTTTTAACGAGAGCATTCCCGGCGGGAGTCAATTTGCGCTGAAGCTGGAACAGGCCGGTCAAGCGGTAGATTGGTCGCTGTCGTATTTTCACGGATTCGATCTCGACCCGGATATTGCCGTTTTGCCCGGCGTACTTAACCTGTCGTTGCAACACCACCGCATCCGGGTATTGGGCGCGGATGCCGCTACCGTAATTGGCCGCTACGGCCTGCGTGCCGAGGCTGCTTACACCTGGACGGAGGATGCTGCGGGCATCGACCCGTTTGTAAAAAATCCCTTCTTCTACGGCGTAGCCGGCGCAGACCGCACCTTCTTTGAATACCTCAATATCAACCTGCAATATTTCATGCGCAAAATTAGCGGGTTCAGAGACCCGAATACCATTGCCGATCCCTTAACCCGCACAATAGCCATACAGCAAAGCATATTCTCCAATCAGCAGGATAGATTCCAACAGGGAATGAGCTTGCGCATCAGCGACAAATGGCTGAACGAAACACTGGAAGCCGAACTCGCCGCCATCTATAACTTTACACGCCGCGATCATTTGCTGCGCCCCAAGCTCGGCTACGCTTTCAATGACCACTGGAAAGGCTCCGCCGGAGCCATTCTGTTTCGCGGCAATGACAGCACTTTCTTTGGGCTGCTGCAAGATCGTTCCGCCGTGTTTGGCGATCTGCGCTACAGTTTTTAAAAATTTGCCAATCTCCGTAGGTTCCGGCATTGGTTCACGCATTGGTTCTACATTTGATGCCTCCCCGCTAATCCGCTATAATGCGCACGAATAAAAGCGGGATGAACGCAAGGTTCGTCCCGCTTCTTTATGTAAACCGCTTTGGGAGCATCCGGTGCCGCAAACAAGTCCTGCCATTCTAGCTTTAACCGATGGGACAGTGTTTCGCGGAACATCCATCGGAGCTTCCGGCAGCAGCACCGGCGAGGTGGTGTTCAACACCTCGATGACCGGCTATCAGGAAATCCTCACCGACCCCTCCTACTGCAAGCAGATCATCACGCTGACCTATCCGCATATCGGCAACGTGGGCGTGAATATCGAAGACGTGGAATCGCGCCAGGTATTCGCCAGCGGGCTGGTGATCCGCGATTTGTCGCTGGCGGTGAGCAACTTCCGCAGCACGCAATCCTTGTCCGATTACCTCAAGGCCAACAACGTGGTGGCGATCGCCGGGATCGATACGCGCAAGCTGACACGCATTCTGCGTTCCAAAGGCGCGCAGAACGGCTGCATCGCCACCGGCACGGACGAGGTGGCGGCGCTTGCGGCGGCGCACGGTTTTGCCGGCCTGGTTGGCATGGATCTGGCCAAAGAGGTTTCTTGCGCAGAACCCTATTCGTGGACGCAGCGCGAATGGGAGCTGGGTGTGGGGTATCAGGAATCAGGAATCAGGAATCAGGAATCAGTAAAAGGCAGCACAGCGGCGTCTCCTGAATCCTCAATCCAGAACCCCGAATCCTTCCATGTGGTGGCTTACGATTTCGGGGTGAAGCGCAATATTCTGCGCATGCTGGCGGAGCGCGGCTGCCGCATCACCGTGGTACCCGCAAAGACTCCGGCTGCCGACGTGCTGGCGCTGAAACCGGACGGCGTGTTCCTGTCCAACGGTCCCGGCGATCCCGAGCCATGCGATTACGCGATTGCGGCGACGAAGAAATTCATCGAGGCCGAAGTGCCGCTGTTCGGCATCTGCCTCGGCCACCAGTTGATGGGGCTGGCGCTGGGCGCAAAGACGGTGAAGATGAAATTCGGCCATCGCGGCGCGAACCATCCTGTGCAGGACATGCAGAGCAAGCGTGTGATGATTACCAGCCAGAACCACGGCTTCGCGGTGGATACGGCAACGCTGCCAAAGAATACACGGGCGACGCACATCTCGCTGTTCGACAGCACGCTGCAGGGTTTTGAACTGACTGATAAACCCGCGTTCTGTTTTCAGGGGCATCCTGAGGCGAGCCCGGGGCCGCATGATGTGGATTATTTGTTCGACCGTTTCGTGACGATGATGGAAGCAAATCGTGGCTAATATGGCTGACAAAAAACCTGTGTTATTGCCGGGTCAAATAATCGAAGGTATCGAGGGGCGCATTTACTCACTGCGCGGTCAGCGGGTGATGTTGTCACACGATCTCGCTGCGCTCTACCAGGTTGAAACAAGAACGCTCATGCAGGCAGTGCAGCGCAATGCTGATCGCTTTCCCGGT
This sequence comes from Nitrosomonadales bacterium, assembly GCA_016218475.1. Taxonomy (GTDB): domain Bacteria; phylum Pseudomonadota; class Gammaproteobacteria; order Burkholderiales; family Gallionellaceae; genus Gallionella. The sequence continues at coordinate 9,594 of JACREB010000188.1, forward strand.
GATTTTGCATTTAAACTTACAAATCAAGAGGTTGAAAACTTGAAGTCACAAATTGTGATTTCAAGTTGGGGTGGCTCCAGAAAGGCTCCGCACGCATTCACCGAGCAGGGCGTTGCAATGCTTTCAAGCGTTTTGAAAAGCAGCCATGCGGTAGGGGTTAATATTGAAATCATGCGCTCCTTTGTCAAGTTGCGCAGCATGCTCGAATCCAACAAAGAATTAGCGCAAAAACTTGCCAAACTGGAACAGAAATACGATGCACAATTCAAGGCGGTGTTTGAGGCAATACGCGAGTTGATGTCACCGCCACCGACCAGAAAACGGCGCATCGGATTTGTGCAGGAAGAATAATGATAAAGAGCTGAGCGTGTAGCCAGTAGCTTGTAGCCAACCCCGCGCCCGCAGGGCGCGACAAAACCGCTACCAGCCACCCGCTACCAGCTACAAGCTGAACTTATGCCAAAACGCACAGACATAAAAAGCATCCTCATCATCGGTGCCGGCCCCATCGTCATCGGGCAGGCATGCGAGTTCGATTATTCCGGCGCGCAGGCCTGCAAGGCGCTCAAGGAAGAAGGCTACCGCGTCATCCTGGTGAACTCGAACCCGGCCACCATCATGACCGACCCGGACATGGCGGATGCGACCTATATCGAGCCGATCACCTGGAAGATGGTGGCCAAGATCATTGCCAGGGAAAAGCCGGATGCAATCCTGCCGACCATGGGCGGACAGACTGCGCTTAACTGTGCTCTGGATCTGGCCCGCCACGGCGTGCTGGAAAAATACAACGTCGAGATGATCGGCGCGTCCCGCGAGGCCATCGACAAGGCTGAAGACCGCGAAAAATTCAAGCAGGCAATGACGCGCATCGGCCTCGCTTCTGCACGCTCGGCGATTGCGCACAGCATGGAAGAAGCGTTGCAGGTGCAGCAGGTGATGGGTTTCCCCACCGTCATCCGTCCGTCGTTCACCATGGGCGGCTCCGGCGGCGGCATCGCCTACAACCGCGAGGAATTTGTGGCCATTTGCGAACGCGGGCTGGAAGCCTCGCCGACGCGCGAGCTGCTGATCGAGGAATCGCTGCTAGGCTGGAAAGAATTCGAAATGGAAGTGGTGCGCGACCACGCCGACAACTGCATCATCATCTGCTCCATCGAGAACCTCGACCCGATGGGCGTGCATACCGGCGACTCGATCACCGTCGCCCCGGCGCAGACGCTGACCGACAAGGAATACCAGATCATGCGCGACGCGAGCATCGCGGTGCTGCGCGAAATCGGCGTGGATACCGGCGGCTCCAACGTGCAGTTCGCCATCAACCCCGACGACGGGCGCATGGTGGTGATCGAGATGAACCCGCGCGTGTCGAGATCAAGCGCGCTGGCTTCCAAGGCGACCGGTTTCCCGATTGCAAAAGTCGCGGCCAAACTGGCGGTGGGCTACACGCTCGACGAGCTGAAGAACGACATCACCGGCGGCACCGACCCGGACACGTTAGCGCCGGAGGTGCCCGTTTGCGGGGAGGGTCGGTCAGCCGCTGCTCCCGCAAGCTGCCGCTCTGCGGTAACGTGTCGCAGCGGCACCCCCGCCTCGTTCGAGCCAACCATCGACTATGTGGTCACCAAGATCCCGCGTTTCGCCTTCGAGAAATTCCCGCAAGCCAACGACCGCCTGACCACGCAGATGAAGTCGGTAGGCGAAGTGATGGCGATCGGTCGCACTTTCCAGGAATCGTTCCAGAAAGCCTTGCGCGGACTGGAAGTCGGCGTACACGGGCTGGACGAAAAATACAACGACCGCGAATCGATTTGCGCCGAACTCGGCAGTCCGGGGCCTGAGCGCATCTGGGCGGTGTCCGATGCCTTCGGCTTCGGCATGAGCGTGGCCGAAGTGTTCGCGCTGAGCAAGATCGACCCATGGTTCCTCGCGCAAATCGAAAACCTGATCCGCCAGGAGAAAACCCTCGCCGACCGCAATCTGGAAAGCCTGGACACGCACGAGTTGCGCACGCTGAAACGCAACGGTTTTTCGGATGCGCGCCTCGCGGATTTGCTGGACACCGATGAGGCCGCGTTGCGCGCCTACCGCCATGCGCTGGGCGTGCGCCCGGTGTTCAAGCGCGTGGACACCTGCGCCGCCGAGTTCGCCACCAATACCGCCTACATGTATTCCACCTACGAGGAAGAGTGCGAATCGCAACCTTCAGACAAGAAGAAGATCATGGTGCTGGGCGGCGGGCCGAACCGCATCGGGCAGGGCATCGAGTTCGATTACTGCTGCGTGCATGCCGCGCTGGCGATGCGCGAAGACGGCTACGAAACCATCATGGTCAACTGCAACCCGGAAACCGTGTCCACCGATTACGATACTTCGGATCGGCTGTATTTCGAACCGCTGACGCTGGAAGATGTGCTGGAAATTGTCGCGGTGGAAAAACCCATCGGCGTGATCGTACAGTATGGCGGACAGACTCCGCTCAAGCTGGCGCATGGCCTGGAGAAGAACGGCGTGCCGATCATCGGCACTACGCCGGACATGATCGACTGCGCGGAAGACCGCGCGCGCTTCCAGCAGATGCTGCATCAACTGGAATTGAAACAGCCGCCCAACCGCACCGCGCGCAGCATATCAGATGGGCTCACAGGGGCATCGGAAATTGGTTATCCGCTGGTAGTAAGGCCAAGCAATGTGCTGGGCGGGCGGGCGATGGAAATTATCCATGCGCAACCTGATCTGGAGCGCTACATGCGCGATGCCGAGGAAATGTCCAAGACTTATCCCGAACGCATGCCGATCCTGCTGGATCGCTTCCTCAACGACGCGATTGAAGTGGATGTGGATGCGGTGTCCGATGGCAAGCAGGTGATCATCGGCGGCATCATGGAGCACGTCGAGCAAGCCGGCGTGCATTCGGGCGATTCGGCCTGTTCGTTGCCGCCGTTCAACTTATCGGAAGAGTTGCAGAGCGAATTGCGCCGCCAGACCGTGGCGATGGCAAACGCGCTCAACGTAGTCGGCCTGATGAACGTGCAGTTCGCGATTCAAAACGACAAGATGGGGCGCGGCATCGTGTACGTGTTGGAAGTGAACCCGCGCGCGTCGCGCACCGTGCCGTTCGTGTCCAAGGCTACCGGCGTTCCGCTGGCGAAAATTGCGGCGCGCTGCATGGTGGGCAAAACGCTGGCGCAGCAAGGTATCACCAGAGAAGTGATCCCGCCGTATTACTCGGTCAAGGAAGCCGTATTCCCGTTCATCAAATTTCCCGGCGTGGACACGATTCTCGGCCCGGAAATGAAATCCACCGGTGAGGTGATGGGCGTCGGCGAAACTTTTGCCGAGGCGTTCGTGAAATCGCAACTGGCTGCCAGCGTCAAGTTACCCAAGGATGGCAAGGTGTTTATCAGCGTGCGCGAAGCGGATAAGGCAGGCGTGGTGGAAGTGGCCCGCTCGCTGGCGCAGCTCGGTTTCACTATCCTGGCGACACGCGGCACGGCAGCCGTGATCGGCGCGGCGGATGTCGCGGTGACCGTGGTGAACAAGGTCGCGGAAGGTCGCCCGCATATCGTGGACATGATCAAGAATGGCGAGGTCAGCCTCATCGTCAACACGGTGGACAGCAAACCGAGCGTGATGCGCGATTCCTATTCCATCCGCCATGCCGCCCTGCAAGGGCGCGTTACCTACTACACCACGCTGGCCGGCGCGCGCGCCGCCTGCATCGGGATGCAGCATTTGGCCGAGTTACAAGTGTACGACCTGCAGGCGCTGCACAAGCGTCTAGTGATGTAGGGTGGGCTCCGTAAAACATTTGGCCGGGCACCCGTCTGCTCACCGTGTCGGGCAAAGCCCGACCTTGTTTGAATAACTTACGACTAAGAAAGTTTCGGTATGAGTAAAATCCCATTGACTGTCGTCGGCGCGGAATTATTGCGCCATGAATTGCATCAACTGAAAACGGTGGAACGTCCGGCGGTGATTAACGCCATCTCCGAAGCGCGCGCGCAAGGCGACCTGACCGAAAATGCCGAATACGATGCCGCCAAGGAGCGCCAATCGTTTGTCGAAGGGCGCATCGTCGAGCTGGAAGGCAAGCTGGGTAGCGCGCAGATCATCGACCCGAGAACCATCAGCGCCGACGGGCGCTGCGTGTTCGGCTCGACCGTGATACTGGAAGATATCAACAACGGCGACGTCGTCACCTATCAAATCGTCGGCGATGACGAGGCAAATATCAGACAGCGCAAGATTTCCATCAGCTCTCCGATTGCGCGCGCCCTGATCGGCAAATTCGGCGGCGACATCGCCGAAGTGCAGACTCCGGGCGGGGTGCGGGAATACGAAGTGGTGGATGTCCAGTACATCTGATCCGGCATTCTCGTAGCGCCAATTTTGCATCCGTTTTATGATAAAACGGCATCATCCGAAACAGATTGCGCCGGGTAAACCCGCGCAACCCCGGCGTAGGTTGGGTTAGCGGCTTCATCGCGTAACCCGACAAGGCGCTTCCGCCGAACTATGCTTCCATTCCGCGTGCTCGATCTTGCGGCTGATGAACTGCCCCACCTGCCAGTACAACTCGATCAACGCCGTATTCACCGCCTGCACCGCACGCTGCCGCGCGGCATGGATCAGTTGCGTGATCTCGTCGAAATCGGATTGCGGGAGAAGCGGTGTCGTCATGTTGTTTTACGAATATCAAATCAAACCGCAGTACATTCCCATTTACCTATTTCGAATTCGATGGTAGACCCCATATCATTCGTATCGTTCTGCGGGAAAACGTCGGGTTACGCTACGCTAACCCGACCTACAACTCCCTCAGTTCCGTAACGGCTTCCCGTTTTTCAACATATATTCAACTCGTGCTTTTGTTTTCTCCGTCGCCAGCAATTCCATGAAGTTTTTACGTTCCAGATCGAGCAACCATTGCTCATCCACCATGCTGCCCGCCTCCACATCCCCGCCGCACATGGTCTCTGCGATGCGGCAGCCGATGTTGTAATCGTGTTCGGAGATGAAGCCGCCTTCGAGCATGTTGATCATTGCGGCCTTGAGGGTGGCGATGCCGGTGCGCCCGGCTACGGGTATCTGGCGCGGCTGTAACGGCGGGCGGTAGGCGGTGGCGGTGAGCGCGCGGGCTTCTTCTTTGGCGACGTGCAGCAGTTCATACTGGTTCAGCACGATGCGATCCGACGGTTTGAGGTAACCCATGTCGCGCGCGAGTTCGGCGCTCTTGGCGACTTCGCCCATGGCGATGTTCTGGAAGTAGCGGCGCAGGTAGGGGAAGATGTCGCCACGGCCTTCAATGGCGTAGCGCTGCGCCTCGTTCGCCGCACGCAGCGCCATTTCCTTGCAGCCGCCGCCTGCGGGCAATACGCCGACGCCGACTTCGACCAGGCCGATGTATGTTTCCAGACTGGCGACAATGCGCGTGCAGTGGATCGAGAATTCGCAGCCGCCGCCGAGCGCGAGGCCGTACACCGCCGCGATGGTGGGCACTTGCGCGTATCTGAGGCGTTGTGAGACTTGCTGGAATTTGGCGACCACGTCTTCCACATGCGGCACATGGCCGGTTGCGGCGTTGAGCACTTCGCCCAGCCCGCCGCCGCCCGCGACGGTGTATTTCACGCGTTGCGCCGCGCCCTTGAGTTTGTCGAACAATCCGGCGGGCGGCGCTTTGCTGCTTTCCTGCACGCCCTGCATCAGTTGCAGCAGGTGCGCCCCGGCGGAGAACGGCGCTTCGGTTTGCCAGATGACCAGCGCGCGAAAGTGCGCTTCGGCCTCGTCCACGGCGCGCAGGATGCCGTCCAGCACTTCGTTGCTGATGGCGTGCATCTTGGTCTTGAAGCTGAGGATGGCGATGTCGTCGCCGGTGTGCCACATGCGAATATCATCGGTCTCGAAAACCGTTTCGCTGTAACCGGCCTCTTCGCCGAGCAGGCGGTCGGGGAATAACTGGCGCTGGTAGACGGGGAGTTGGGAGCGCTGCTGGTAAACACCACCCCTCTCCCCCCGCCCCTCTCCCACTGAGGGGAGAGGGGAGTTTTGTTGCCCCTCTCCCGCTTGCGGGAGAGGATGGAGCGAAGCGGAGGGATAACCAGCCACTTGCCCGCTTGCGGGCTTAGTGGACTGGCTAGTAGTTCCACCAGAGGGTGCAAAGGAACCCAGCGGGGTGTGAACGCCGGTGCGGCTTGGTTCTACAGCCCATTTCGGCAGGGCGGCATCGGACATGGTCTTGCCCTGTGCGCGCTCGTCTTCGATCCAGCCGACGATCTTCTGCCAGCCTGCCGCCTGCCAGATTTCAAACGGGCCGCTGTCCCAGCCGAAGCCCCAGCGCACCGCAAAGTCGAAGTCGCGTGCATTCTCGGCGATATGCTCCAGTTGCAGCGCGCAATAGTGGAACACGTCGCGGAACGTCGCCCACAGGAACTGTGCCTGCGGATGCGGGTCGCTGCGCAATGCGGCGAGTTTTTTCGCCCAGTCGCGCTCGCGCAGGATCGCTTTCACGCCGTCGTCCACCTTGCCCTCGGAAAGCCGGTAGGTGTCGGTATGCAGATCCAGCACATGGATTTCCTTGCCGATCTTCTGGTAAATGCCGCGCTTGGTCTTCTGCCCCAGCGCGCCCTGATCGACCAGCCGGTTGAACCAGCCGGGCAATTCGAAATGCTTGTGCCACGGGTCGTCGGTCAGGTTTTCGCGCATGGTGTTGACCACATGCGCGAACACGTCCAGCCCGACTACGTCCAGCGTGCGGAAGGTGGCGCTCTTGGGGCGACCGAGATAGCGCCCGGTCAGCGCATCCACGGTGTCGAAGCCGAGGTTGAACGCCTGTGCATGGTGTTTGGTGGCGAGCATCGAGAATACGCCGATGCGGTTGGCGATAAAGTTCGGGGTGTCCTTGGCGCGCACCACGCCCTTGCCCAGTGTGGATACGAAGAATTCTTCGAGGTGATCGAGCAGCGCTGCCTCGGTGCCGACGCAGGGAATCAGCTCGACCAGATGCATGTAGCGCGGCGGGTTGAAGAAGTGGATGCCGCAGAAGCGATGGCGCAGATGCTCGGGGAATGCCTCTGCCAGTTGATTGATCGACAGGCCGGAAGTGTTGCTGGCGAAGATGGTGCGCTCGCCGAGATACGGCGAGACCTTGCGGTACAGGTCGGATTTCCAGTCCATGCGCTCGGCGATCGCCTCGATGACCAGGTCGCAATCGCGCAACTGGTCGAGGTGCTGGTCGTAATTCGCTGCGGAGATGAAGCTGACGCGCGACGGGCTGGACAGCGGGCTGGGGTCGAGTTTTTTCAGGCCGTCCAGCGCCTTGTTGACGATGCCGTTTAATGAAAGCTCGCGCAGCGAGACAGCGCCCCTCTCGCCCGCGCGCGGGAGATAACCAGCGACTTGCCCGCTTGCGGGCTTAGTCGAATGGCTAGTAGTTCTATCAGAGCTAGGAGAGAGGGCTGGCGGGTCGCCTTCGCGCGCCGCCAGATCGAACAGGATGGTCGGCACGTTGGCGTTGACCATGTGTGCGGCGATCTGCGCGCCCATCACCCCCGCTCCCAGCACCGCGACTTTGCGTATCTGAAAATTCGTGTTCATAACGACCTCTTGGTTAGTCTTACTGTGTCACAAAGCGATCAAGGGATGCAGTGCAAGGCAAAATCGGGCGAAAAAGCGGAGTTTACATGTAGTAAATGAGCATTTTGAGCCTGATTTTAACGCCGCAATGCGCTCTTCAGCGCTTTGTGACACA
>JACREB010000183.1 GCA_016218475.1 Nitrosomonadales bacterium
CTCAAAATGCTCATTTACTACATGTAAACTCCGCTTTTTGCGAGTTGGGCGGCAACGGCAAGCCGCCCATCCCTGCTTGACCCGCTTCGCCCGATTTTGCCTTGCACTGCATCCCTTGATCGCTTTGTGACACAGTAAGACGATATATGGGCAGCATTTCAGTTGTTTTTTTATCCCTGCGCTTTGTGCGGTGTCATTGTTCCTGACACCCTGAAGGCAAAACCGCCCCTGCGTGGCAATGTCATATCTTATAACTTCCGCGCAAATGTATTCACAGCCGCGCCGTAATCCAGTAAAGTGACACCCCGTTCCTAACCGATAAGAGCAATAATTATGAGCGCAAAAGGACAGCAACTACAAGACCCGTTTCTCAATACGCTGCGCAAGGAGCATGTGCAAGTCGCAATCTACCTTGTAAATGGCATCAAACTGCAAGGCCATGTCGAGTCATTCGATCAATATGTGGTGTTGCTGAAGAACACTATCACGCAGATGGTTTATAAACACGCCATTTCCACTATCGTTCCGGCACGCGCAATCAGCGTTCCTTACGACGACGCATCCGCCGACTGATGCAGCAAACACCCGCCGGTACCGGGGCCGCAGTTCTGGTCAGCATTGATTTCGGCGCCAACGATCACAGCGAGAGCCTGGAAGAACTGCGCCAATTGGCCGAGACGGCCGGGGTGTACACGCTGGCTGTCGTCGAAGCCAAGCGCCAGTGTCCCGATGCGGCGTTGTTCGCGGGCAGCGGCAAAGTTCAGCAGATCGCCGAAATCGTGGAGCGGATGGAAGCGCCCCTGGTTATTTTCAATCACGACCTTTCTCCCGCGCAAATGCGCAACCTGACCGCCAAGCTGAATACCCCCGATTCAAATGTACGGGTTATCGACCGCACCATGCTGATCCTGGATATTTTTGCGCAGCGCGCGCAGAGCCATGAAGGCAAGGTTCAGGTGGAGCTGGCGCAGCTCAGGTATCTCGCCACACGCCTGGTCGGGCATGGTGCCGGCATGGGGCAGCAAAAATTTGCGGTGGGCGCGCGCGGCCCCGGCGAAACCAGGCTGGAACTGGATCGGCGCAAGCTGGACAAGCGTGTCCACTTTCTGAAAGACCGCCTGGAGAAACTCAAGCATCAGCGCACCGTGCAGCGCCGCGCACGCAGCCGCGCCGACGTGCTCTCGGTATCCATCGCCGGTTACACCAATGCGGGCAAGTCCACGCTGTTCAACAGGCTGACCCGCGCCGATGTATATGTGGCCGACCAGTTGTTTGCCACGCTGGATACTACTTCCAGGCGCATGTTCACCGAAACCGCGCCCGCCTCCTCCCCTGACAAGGGGAGGCCGGGAGGGGTTGGCGAGATCGTGGTATCGGACACCGTCGGCTTCATCCGCCATTTGCCGCATTCACTGATCGCGGCATTTCGCGGCACGCTGGAAGAAACGGCACAGGCCGATCTGTTGCTGCATGTGGTGGATGCCAACAATGCCAACCGCGACGACCAGATTGCCGAGGTGAACAAGGTGCTGGCCGAAATTGGCGCAGCGGATATCCCGCAGGTTCTGGTATTCAATAAAATCGACTTGCAGGATGTGCCTCCCGGCGTGCAGCGCGACGATTATGGTAGAATCGCCCGCGTTTTCCTGAGCGCCAAAAGCGGCGCGGGACTGGATGGCTTGCAACTGGCTTTGGCCGAAGCCCAAACCGCGCACCGGACACATGCGGCAATCGAACACACCTGAGCCGGACAGGCCGGGATTAAATGCAGGTTACTTGCAGGCATGAAATTTTAATGAGGATGAGTTAATGGGAATGAACGACCCGCAATGGGGAAATAAAGGCAACAGCGGCCCGCCGGACCTGGAAGAATTGCTGCGCAAGCTGAATGAAAAAATCGCGGCCATCATGGGCGGCAAGGGTGGCGCTGGCAAGGGCGGCGGCTCGGGCCAATCTGGCGGCGATGCACCGATGAAAGGCCTCGGCGGCGGCCTGGGCTTGATCGCCGCGATAGCCGCGTTGATCTGGCTGGGCAGCGGCTTTTACATCGTGGACGCCAGCCAGCGCGGCGTGGTGTTGCGCTTCGGCAAGAATGTCGAGGTCACGCAGTCCGGCCCGCGCTGGCATTTGCCGTTCCCTGTCGAAAACGTGGAAATCGTCAATCTGAGCCAGGTCAGAACCGTGGAAGTCGGCTATCGCGACAACGTCAAAAATAAAATGCTGAAAGAATCGCTGATGCTGACCGATGACGAAAACATCATCGACATCCAGTTCGCTGTGCAGTATTTTCTGAAAGATCCCGCCGATTACCTGTTCAATAACCGTATGCCGGATGAGAACGTCCGCCAGGCGGCGGAAACCGCCATCCGTGAAGTGGTTGGAAAAAACAAGATGGATTACGTGCTGTACGAGGGGCGCGAGCAAGTGGCTGCATCGGCAACCAAGTTGATGCAGGAAATCCTGGATCGCTACAAGTCGGGCATCCTGATCAGCAAGCTGACCATGCAGAACGCACAGCCGCCCGAGCAGGTTCAGGCCGCCTTCGACGATGCGGTAAAAGCCGGGCAGGATCGCGAGAGGCAAAAGAACGAAGGGCAAGCTTACGCCAACGACGTGGTGCCGCGCGCAAAGGGCACAGCGGCACGCCTGATACAGGAATCGGACGGTTATAAACAAAGCGTGATCGCCAATGCGGAAGGCGATGCCAGCCGCTTCAAACAGATTCTGGTGGAGTATGAAAAGGCGCCTGCTGTCACGCGGGAGCGCATGTATCTGGACATGATGCAGCAGGTAATGGGCAATATCAGCAAAGTGATGGTCGATCAGAAGAACGGCAACAGCTTGTTGTATTTGCCGCTGGACAAGCTGATGGAAAGTACACGCACCGCCGGTGCGGCCACGGAGGCATCGGCCGCTCCCGCTCCCGTTACTTCACATTCGAGCGACACCGCCGCCGCACAGCGCGCGCGCGATTCGTTGCTGAGCCGCAACAGGGAGGCGCGCCAATGAACAAGACTACCGGCAACGTATTGATTGGCGCGGTTGCCGCGCTGGTTCTATTGAGCATGAGCGTGTTCGTGGTGGATCAACGCCAGGCTGCCATCGTGTTTCAACTGGGCGAAATGGTTGGCGTAAAAACCGATCCGGGCCTGTATTTCAAGGTGCCGCTGATGCAGAACGTGCGCTTTTTCGATTCGCGCATCCTGACGCTGGATACCGGGGAGCCGGAGCGTTTCATCACCGCGGAAAAGAAAAACGTGATGGTTGACTCCTTCGTCAAGTGGCGCATCGTCGACGTGAGACAGTACTACGTCAGCGTCGGCGGCGACGAGATACGCGCCAGGACACGTTTGATGCAGACGGTGAATTCCAGCATGCGCGAGGAATTCGGCAAGCGCACCATCCACGAAGTGGTGTCCGGCGAGCGCGAAAAAATTATGACGGTGCTGCGCGAAAAAACCGATGCCGATGCGCGCAAGATCGGCGTACAGGTGCTGGACGTCCGCCTGAAGCGCGTCGACTTCCCGCTGGAAATCAGCGAGTCGGTTTATCGCCGCATGGATGCCGAACGCAAACGCGTGGCGAATGAATTGCGCGCTTCCGGCGCGGCCGAAGGCGAAAAGATCAAGGCCGACGCCGACAGGCAGCGCGAGGTGATCCTGGCCGAAGCCTACCGCACGGCGCAGAAAACCAAGGGCGAGGGCGACGCCAAGGCTTCCGCCTTGTACGCGGCGGCATTCGGAAGCAACCCCGAATTTTATTCGTTCTACCGCAGCCTCGAAGCCTACAAGCAGAGCTTTAAAAACAAAAACGACGTGATGGTGCTTGATCCCAGTTCGGCATTCTTCAAATATTTGAAAAGCTCGGGTAAAGGCGGAAAGTAGTGCTGGAATACTGGCTGCTCGGTTTGGCGATGATGCTGGTGATTGAAGGTTTGCTGCCGTTTTTGTTTCCGGATTTATGGCGTGAAACCTTCAGCAAGATGGTTTCGCTGACGGACGGGCAACTGCGTTTTGTCGGCTTCACCGCAATGCTGTTCGGTTTGCTGCTGCTATATCTGGTCAAATGATTGGTGCTGTGATGTCAGGTTTTGTAGGTCGGGCTTTGCCCGGCATATTTTTAGCGGCGGGCGCAGCCCGCCCTACGGAGCTGTTTAATGATGGGTGCCTCTAAAAATTCAGAGTTCGCCCAAATGCAAGGCGCGGAAAAAATTTCGCCGCGCCGCATATGGGTTATATGCAAGCAAGAAATTTTCTCCGCAACGCAGCAGTTGGGATGAAATCTGGATTTTTAGAGGTGCCCTGATGCCAAACTGGTTGCTCCCCGAATACATTCAGGACATGCTGCCCGACGAGGCGTGGCGCGTCGAACAAATGCGCGCGCGGTTCCTCGATCTGCTGCGCAAGTCAGGTTATCAATTGGTCGCTCCACCCTTGCTGGAATATGCCGAGTCGTTGCTGATCGGCGGTAGCCGCGATATGGATTTGCGCACTTTCAAGCTGGTGGATCAATTGGGCGGGCGCACCCTTGCGTTGCGCGCCGATATTACGCCGCAAGTGGCGCGTATCGACGCGCACCTGCTCAATCGCCGGGGCGTGACGCGCCTGTGTTATGCGGGCAGCGTACTGCATACCCAACCTGCGGGGCTGACCCGCACACGCGAATTGTTGCAGATCGGCGCCGAGCTGTATGGGCACAGCGGGCCGGAAAGCGACCTGGAAATTCAGCAATTGATGTTGCAGTCGTTGAACATGCTGGGTATCGGCGACGTACACCTCGACCTCGGCCATGTCGCGGTATTCCGCGCGCTGGTAAGCCATGCCAGACTCGACGAAGAACTCGAAGGCGAATTGTTTGCCGTGTTGCAAAGCAAGGATAGCCCGGCTTTACAGGCACTGACGCAGCCGCTGGACAAGACCTTGCGCAACGCCTTGCTGGTATTGCCATCGTTGTATGGCGACTGCGCCGAAGTGTTGGCGCGCGCGCGCGAATCGTTGCCGGGCTACACGGAAATCCGCGCGGCGCTGGACGCCCTGCAAACTGCCGCGACGCAATTGCAACCGCTGGTCGCCAGCGTGGGAATAGACCTCGCCGATTTGCGCGGCTACCACTATCACAGCGGCATGGTGTTCGCCGCCTACCATGCGGGCAGCCACGACGCCATCGCCCTGGGGGGACGTTACGACGATCTCGGCAAGAGCTTCGGGCGCGCGCGCGCCGCAACCGGATTCAGCATGGATTTACGCCAACTGTATCGCCTGCTGCCGGAGCAAACCGTCAAACCCGGAATATGCGCGCCGCATCTTGACGATCCGGCACTGAGCGAAAAAATTGCGCAACTGCGCGCGTCGGGAGAATCGGTAGTGGTTGATCTGCTTGGCGATGCGGCGTTGCGCGGGGAATTGCAGTGCGACCGGGAACTGGTGTTGCGCGATGGTGCATGGCAGATTGTCGCGCTTTAGATTTTTCAGAATCGGGATTTTTCAGGATTGGAAGCTTCGCAATGGCAAAAAACGTAGTAGTGATCGGCACCCAATGGGGCGATGAAGGCAAGGGCAAGGTCGTCGATTGGCTGACCGACCACTCGCATGGCGTGGTGCGTTTTCAGGGCGGGCACAATGCCGGTCATACGCTGGTGATCGGCGGCAAGAAAACGGTATTGCACCTTATTCCGTCCGGCATCTTGCGCGACCATGTGATGTGCTATATCGGCAACGGCGTAGTGGTGTCGCCGCAAGCCTTGTTGAAAGAAATGGATGCGTTGCAGCGGGCCGGGATAGGCGTGTATGGCCGCCTGAAAATTTCCGAAGCCTGCCCGCTGATCCTGCCGTACCACGAGGCGATCGACAAGGCGCGCGAGCTGGCGAAAGGCGATGCAAAGATCGGCACCACCGGACGCGGCATCGGCCCGGCCTATGAAGACAAAGTGGCGCGCCGCGCGATCCGCCTGCAGGATATTTTTTACCGCGAACGCCTTGCCGCAAAACTCGGCGAAGTGCTGGATTTCCACAACTTCGTGCTGAAAAATTACTTCCACACCGGGACGGTAGATTTTCAGAAAACCCTGGATGACACGCTGGCCTTGGCCGAACGGATCAAGCCGCTGGTGATGGATGTGCCGCGCGCCCTGTACGAAGCCAACCAGGCAGGCAAGAACCTGCTGTTTGAAGGCGCGCAGGGTTCCCTGCTGGACATCGACCACGGCACTTATCCGTTTGTCACTTCCAGCAACTGCATCGCCGGTGCGGCCTGTGCGGGTGCAGGAGTCGGGCCGCAAATGCTCGGCTATGTGCTCGGCATCACCAAGGCCTACACCACGCGGGTCGGCTCCGGGCCGTTCCCGACAGAGCTGTACGATGCCGTGGATAAGTGCGATCCGATCGGCGAAGGCCTGGCCAAACGCGGCCACGAATTCGGCTCCACCACGGGACGTGCGCGCCGCTGCGGCTGGTTCGATGCCGCCGCGCTCAAACGCTCGATCCAGATCAACGGCGTGTCCGGGCTGTGCGTCACCAAACTGGATGTGATGGACGGGATGGAAACCGTCCGCATCGGCATCGCCTATAGCATCAATGGCGTGAACAGCGATATTTTACCGGCGGGTGCTGATGCCCTTGCGGATTGCCAGCCGGTGTACGAAGAAATGCCGGGCTGGAGCGAAAGCACCGTCGGCGTACAACGCTATGAAGACCTGCCGCAAGCCGCGCGCAATTATCTGGAGCGCATCGCGCAAGTATGCGGGGTGCCGGTAGACATGGTTTCAACCGGGCCGGATCGCGACGAAACCATCGTGTTGCGCCACCCGTTCGAATAATCCAGAAGCGGTAAAAACATAAAGAGCGCCGCCTGATTCGCGGCGCTTTTTTTCATTTGTGCCTGCTCCATTGTTTCATCAAACCAAGCCGGGCGAGCCGAAAACAAAAGGCTATCTTCCCGTTTGACACGCTACGCTTTGCCCGGCCTACACACTCTTCCAAACTACACAGCTCATTGTTCTTACTGTGTCACAAAGCGATCAAGGGATGCAGTGCAAGGCAAAATCGGGCGAAGTGGGTCAAGCAGGGATGGGCGGCTTGCCGTTGCCGCCCAAGAAAGCCTCATTTCCCTGTGCGCACCCTCTCCCCCAGCCCCTCTCCCGCAAGCGGGAGAGGGGAGCAAAACGGTGAACTGCAACCTGCTGAACTTCGTGGCTAATCAGGTAGGTATTTGGCACTAACGAATGAGCGGTGGCTCAGCCATGCATGCGCACGATGCGATCCCCCGCCAGCATGAGCCGGTCTGCCATGGAGAGCAGCAGGGTTTTCGAGAAATGCGATTCGCAGCCGGGGCTGAGTTTTTCCAGCGCCGAGAACGGCAACTCGGCAACGATCGCGTCCGAGAGCGCTTCCAGCGTGGCCTGCCGCCTCGTCCCGCGTTTGATGTAGGCCATTTCCCCGAAGTATTCGCCAGCCTTGATGACGTTGAGCAGACGGCCATGTTTGGTGACCTTCATCTGCCCCGAGGCCAGAAAGTACATACTCTGCCCCATCTCGTCTTCATTCAGGATGGTGGCCTTGGCCGGAAATTTGATCCACACACTTGCATGGACAAGTTCCCATATTTCCGGGTCGGAAAATTCGTGTAACGTGTCGCTCGCGCGCAAGATATTGTATTTTTCGCTGTCGGAGATGCCTTGCCGGTATTTGCTGAAGCGGCCTATTTCGGCAATTTCGAGCGCAAGATCCGCCCAGTTGGAATAGCGGTCTTCCGGATTCTTGGCGATCATCCGCAGGATAATCCTGTCAAGCTCCGCCGGAAGATCGGGCCGGTGGGCGCTCGGCGGCGCGGCCTCCTTGGTGGTGATCGCCTCGAATAATTCGAGCGTGTCCCTGCCATGAAACGGCAGCACTCCGGCAAGAAGCTCATATGCCACAATCCCGAGCGAATACATGTCGCTGAGATGGGTCAGACGATGGCCGCCGAGATGTTCCGGGGACATGTAGGAAGGGGTGCCGACGGTCATTTTCTGCGTGATCTGTGCCTTGTAGAAGACGGCTGCGCCGAAGTCGGCGATCTTTACGTTATTGCCCGATACGACCATGATGTTGGCGGGCTTGATATCCCGATGGATGATTCCAAAGCGGAATGCATAGTCGAGGGGGCCGCAACACTTGAAGATGATCTGGAGCACATCCCTGACCGGCAGCAGCGAATCGGGGAATGTGTAACGCACGAGATTGCCTCCCGGCACGTATTCCATCACGACGTATCCGGCATCCTCCGTCACGGAGGCTTCAATGATCAAGACAATGTGCGGGTGCGCCAGCCGCCCCGCAAGCGAGGCCTCGTTGACAAATTGCTTGCGGCATTCCTCGTTGAATTCGGAATCGGTAAGGACATCCCGATCAATCAGTTTTACCGCGACTTCCCGTCCGGAAAATGTGTCCAGGGCATAATAGACCTTTCCCGTTGCCCCTTCGCCGATCTGCCTGATCAGGTCGTATTTCCCTAGTCTGTATGGTAATTGGATGGTCATGGGGCGCTTTTACAGTCATAGCAGACATAGTCATGCGGATATCATAGTCATGCGGATATCAAGGTCGCCGTTTTCCGGTCGGATATGAGCTTTATGCAATTCGCGGAACAAGCGAGTAAAGGCAAGGCATAGTAGAAGTATGGCTTTAACCATCATGCGGCATCATACATCCGATTATCGGAAAATTGCTAGAAATGCATTGCAATCCATTTACTTTCGCGTTCATACACCGCGCATGGACGCTATACTGCCGGCGCCAATGAGTTTACCCGTAACGCAACGCCTGCTATTTGTATTGACCGGCGCCGGTTTGCCTGACGCCGGTAATGTGTGCCGATAAGCCGGCAAGTGAGGAGCGAACGTATCCACGCGGCAAGACTGCCGGGAAATCGCACTGCTGGAAAATCGCACTGCTGGAAAATCGCAATTGAAACTTTCCGGGTTTTTCTGTAGTCTTATGCCCGTCGAGGAAGATACCGGAATGTGAATCTGCCGTCGCGCTTCTCACGGATGCAATTGTTTGACGATCAACTTTAGGAGGTTACAGATGCAATACCAGACTCGAACCGCAACACTAACCGGCGCACTTGCAACCGGGCAGAACAAGGTACTGCGCAACACCTACATGATGTTGGCGCTGACCATGATCCCGACGGTGATCGGCGCGTTTATCGGCACATCCATCAACCTCTCTTTCATGGCGGAAAGCCCGATCATGTCCTCGTTGCTGATGTTCGGCGCGATGATGGGCATGCTGTTCGCCGTCAGCGCGTTGCGCAACAGCGTGTGGGGTATCGCCGCCTTGCTCGGTTTCACCCTCGTGGCGGGCGTTTTTCTCGGCCCGATCCTGCAAGTCGCGTTGCACCTGAAGAATGGCGCGCAACTGGTCGGCATGGCCGCGGGCGGCACCGGCATCATCTTTTTCTCGCTGGCGACCATCGCCACCGTCACCGGGAAGGATTTCAGCTTCATGGGCAAGTTCCTGTTCATCGGGCTGATCCTGCTGGTTGTCGCTTCGCTGGCGAACCTGTTCTTCCAGATACCCGCGCTTTCGCTGACTATTTCCGCAATTGGCGTGATGATTTTCTCGGCTTATATCCTGTTCGATGTCAGCCGGATCGTGCATGGCGGCGAAACCAACTACCTGATGGCGACGCTGGCGTTGTACATGGACATCTACAACATCTTCATCAGCCTGCTGCAGCTGCTGATGGCGTTCAGCGGCGAACGCGATTAAACAAACAGGCTTCACAGAAAGGCGACCTGACGGTCGCCTTTTTTATGTTTATATGCCGACAGCTCGTTTCTCGTATCGCGCACCGCGTGGGCAAACCGTCGGTGGTGAGCCTGTCGAACCATGAAACTGTTTGCCCACCCTACAAAAAACTTGAAGCACCGCCATTGTCGGCCATCCGAGTCGCGTGATATTCTCGGACACCCTGAAAGCAGTCTGTCAAAAGAAACACAACTTATGTCCGTATCCATCAAGACCCCGCAGGAAATCGAGAAAATGCGCATCGCCGGGCGCCTGACCGGCGAAGCGCTCGACTACATCACCCCGTTCGTCAAGGCGGGCGTGACCACCAACGAACTGGACAAGCTGTGCCATGATTACATCGTCGATATGCAACGCGGCATCCCGGCGCCGCTCGATTACGCGCCGCAGGGTCACGCGCCCTACCCGAAATCCATATGCACCTCGATCAACCACCAGGTGTGCCACGGGATGCCGGGCGACAAAGCGCTCAAGAACGGCGATATCGTCAACCTGGATATCACCGTCATCAAGGACGGCTACCACGGCGACAGCAGCCGGATGTTTTACGTCGGCGAGCCGTCGATCCAGGCCAGGCGGCTCTGCGAGACCACATGGCAGGCGCTATGGCGCGGCATACGCTCGGTCAGGCCGGGCGCCTGTCTGGGCGACATCGGCCATGCCATCCAGAGCTTCGTCGAGCCGCTCGGCTACAGCGTGGTGCGCGAGTTCTGCGGGCACGGCATCGGCAAGCATTTCCACGAGACGCCGCAAGTGCTGCATTACGGCAGGCCAAGGACCGGATTGAAGCTCGAAGCCGGCATGACCTTTACCATCGAGCCGATGATCAATGCCGGCAAGGCGGCCACCAAGCGCCTCGGCGACGGCTGGACCGTGGTCACCAAGGACCACAGCCTGTCGGCGCAATACGAACACACCATACTCGTCACCGATACCGGCTTCGAAGTGTTGACCGTTTCCGATGGCTGTCCTCCCCCGCCTCCCCTCCGATAGCAATGGCGATGTACACGCGCTGCGCGACTCGTTGCGCAGCGACCGTGCGGCACTGGAGCAGAGTTTTCTGGAGCATAACAACCCGGCACGCCTGCTTGCCGCGCACACCCGGCTGATTGACCTGTACCTGCGCCGTGTCTGGCGACAACTCGCCATACCGGCAAATATCGCGCTGGCGGCGGTGGGCGGCTATGGGCGCTGCAAGTTATACCCCAAATCGGATATCGACCTGCTGATCCTGCTGGATGCCGAGCCGGATGATGCATTGCAGCAACAATTGCATCAATTGATCGGGATGCTGTGGGATATCGGCCTGGAAGTCGGCCACAGTGTCCGCACCGTCGGGCAATGCATGAAAGAATCCGCCGATATCACCGTGCAGACCAACCTCCTCGAAGCGCGCCTGCTCTGCGGCAACAAGGAACTGTTCAGGGAATTGTGCTATAGCGTGCAACAAAATCTCGACCTGCGCGCCTTTTATCTGGCCAAACTGCAAGAGCAGCAACAACGCCACGCGCGCTACGCCGAGTCCGATTACAACCTCGAACCGAACCTGAAGGAAAGTCCGGGTGGCCTGCGCGATTTGCAGACCGTCACCTGGATCGCGCGCGCGGCGGGCTTGGGAACGCACTGGAGCGAGCTCGCGCAAATCGGGCTGCTCACCGCTGCCGAGGCGCGCCAGCTTGCGCGCCACAGTGCGCTGCTGGCAACATTGCGCATCCGGTTGCATTACCTTGCCAAACGGCGCGAAGACCGCCTGCTGTTCGATTTCCAGACGCGGCTCGCCGGACAAATGCGCATCGGCGCATCGGCCAACCGCCTGGCAAGCGAGCATCTGATGCAGCGCTACTATCGCACCAAACTTGCGGTGCGCCAGTTCAACGCCATCATGCTGCAGAACCTGCACGACTATTTATTCCGCGAAACGCCCGCGCAGCGCATCCTGAACGAGCGGTTCAGGGTTATCGGCACACTGCTGGAAATCCGCGATGAAGAACTGTTCGAACGCGCGCCCGAAGCGATCTTCGAGTTGTTCCTGCTGATGGAGCAACATGCCGAACTGACCGATCTCAGCGCAAAAACGCTACGTGCGCTGTGGCGCGCACAGCACCTGATCGATGCTGCATTCCGCTACAACCCGTCTAACCGGGCGCGCTTCATGGAAATCCTGCGCCAACCGCATGGGGTTCTCCATGCGCTGCGGCGCATGAACCAGTATGGCATTCTGGGCCGTTACATCCCCGCCTTCGGGCGCATCGTCGGCCAGATGCAGCATGATCTGTTCCACGTTTATACGGTGGATGAACATATCCTGAAGGTAGTGCGCAACCTGCGCCGTTTTGCCGCGCCGGAACACGCGCAGGAAATCCCGCCGTGCAGCAAACTGATGGGCGAATTCGCCCGCCCGGAAGTGCTGTATATCGCGGGGCTGTTCCACGACATCGCCAAGGGGCGCGGCGGCGACCATTCGCAACTGGGCAAGAAGGATGCGCGCACATTTTGCGCGCTGCACCAGCTCAGCCGCGACGATACCGACCTGATCGTGTGGCTGGTCGAGCACCATCTCACCCTTTCCACCACCGCGCAAAAACAGGATCTTTCCGATCCCGAAGTGATCGCGGATTTTGCCGGCAAGATCAGGAACGACCGCTACCTTGTCGCTCTGTACCTGTTGACTGTCGCGGATATCCGCGGCACCAGCCCGGAGATATGGAACGCATGGAAAGCCAGGCTGATGGAAGACCTGTTCCACCTGACACGCCGCTACCTGAGCGACGGCAAGGTTGCCGATCAACTCGGTGAAATCCGTCGCGCGTCGGCCGACGCGCTCAACCTTTATGCGCTGTCGCCCGATTCCTACCAGTTGCTATGGGCCCAGCTCGACGACAGCTATTTTCTGGATCACACGCCGCAGGAGATTGCCTGGCATACCCGCTTGCTGGCGTTCAAGGTCAACGCCGCCGCGCCCATCGTGAAAGCGCGCCTGAGCCGCGCGGGGGAAGGTTTGCAGGTGATGGTGTATTGCACGGATCAGCGCGCCCTGTTTGCTCGCATCTGCAATTTTTTTGCGCGCATGAATTACACCATCGCCGAGGCCAAAATTCATACCACGCGCCACGGCTATGCGCTGGACAGCTTCCAGATCATGGAGGCCGCGCGCGGCGATACGGCATACCGCGACATCATGACCTATATCGAGTTCGAACTGGCGCAACAAATTGCGCAAGCCAAACCGATTGTGCTCGCCGCGCCCGGGCGCGTCAGCCGGCAACTCAAGCACTTTCCGATCAGCACCGAGGCCGGGATCAAACCGGACAACAAGGGAATGTATTTGCTGTCGCTGGTTGCCGGAGACAGACCCGGCCTGCTGGCGCGCTTCGCGCTGATCCTGGATGCCCACGATATCCGCCTGCATCGCGCCAAGATCAACACGCTGGGCAGCCGCGCGGAAGACATATTCTGGGTAAGCGGAAAACGGCTGTCCGACCCGGATGAAACCAGATATTTTCTTGATGAGTTGCTGGAAAAAATTTGAGTCTCAGATGCTGGGTTATTCCATTTCTCCTTCAAACGGGAAATAATCTGTAGGTCGGGCTCCGCCCGACATCTGTATCCGGCGGGTAGAACCCGCCCTACGATATTGCCCTATTGATCGGGAATTAGAATTACCTACGCGCTGAAGCAAAGAGTAGGCAGAATCCCCTCGAAATTATGCGCCAGCACCCGCGCAAGAGGACGATTCTACGCAGCCACTTTTATTTCGCACGCGATCCCGGCTATCTTTATCATC
>JACREB010000182.1 GCA_016218475.1 Nitrosomonadales bacterium
GTGTCACAAAGCGATCAAGGGATGCAGTGCAAGGCAAAATCGGGTGAAAAAGCGGAGTTTACATAGCGTAAATGAGCATTTTGAACCCGATTTTAACGCCGCAATGCGCCCTTCAGCGCTTTGTGACACAGTAAGATTAACTCCTCCCCCTTCAAGGGGGAGGTAATACCCTCTCTCCAACTCTCTCCCAGAGGGAGAGAGAGCGATCGTCCCTTCCCCTTCAGGGGGAAGGTTAGGATGGGGGTGGGTTCGAGGGGGATGGGGTTTGCAGTATCGAAAAGAACACTATGTCGCATTTTAACCCCACCCCCACCCTAACCTTCCCCCTGAAGTGGAGGGGACTCTTTCAGCAGGCGATTAGCGGCTTATACGCAATTACGCCGGACGAACCCGATACGGCGGAATTGTTGCGCAAAGTGCGCTTGGCATTGCTGGGCGGGGCGCGGGTATTGCAGTACCGCAACAAAATCGCCGATGCGGAATTGCGCCTGAAACAGGCCGAGGCGTTGCGCGAACTGACGCGCGAATTTGCCGTGGCGCTGATCGTCAATGACGACATTGTGTTGGCGAAACAGGTAGCGGCGGACGGCGCGCATCTGGGTGGCGCGGACGGTAGTGTGGCGGCGGCGCGCGCGCTGCTGGGCAGCGGAAAAATCATCGGCGTGTCTTGCTATAATCGCCTCGCGCTGGCGCATGAGGCAGTGCGGCAAGGCGCGGATTACGTGGCGTTCGGCAGTTTTTTTTCCTCCTCGGTGAAACCCGACGCGGTAGCCGCCACGCTTGATTTATTGCGGCAGGCGCGCCGCGAACTTACGGTGCCGCTGGTGGCGATAGGCGGCATTACCGCGCAGAACGGCGCGCAGTTGCTCGAAGCGGGCGCAGACGCGCTGGCGGTGATTTCGGCGGTGTTCGCCGCGCCGGATATTGAGGGCGCGGCAAGAGAATTTTCCAATTTATTTGAACAAGGTAAACCGGCATGACTTCGCATAACCAAGAGCTATTCAACGAATCACAAAAAATCATTCCCGGCGGCGTGAATTCGCCGGTGCGCGCGTTCCGTTCGGTCGGCGGCACGCCGCTGTTTTTTCAGCGCGGACAGGGCGCTTACGTGTGGGATGCGGATGGCAAGAAATACACCGATTACGTCGGCTCATGGGGGCCGATGATCGCCGGGCATTGCCATCCCGAAGTGGTCAAGGCGGTGCGGGACGCGGCGGCGCAGGGATTGGGTTTCGGCGCACCGACTGCGGCTGAACTGGAAATGGCGGAACTGCTGTGCAAAATTTTGCCGAGCCTGGAGATGGTGCGCCTGGTCAGTTCCGGCACCGAGGCCACGATGACGGCGATTCGTCTGGCGCGCGGTTTTACCGGGCGCAGCCGCATCATCAAATTCGAGGGTTGCTATCACGGCCACTCCGACGGCCTGCTGGTCAAGGCCGGTTCCGGCGCGCTGACTTTCGGCCAGCCGAGTTCGTCCGGCGTGCCCGCCGAGATCGCGGCGCTGACCACGGTTCTGGATTACAACGATGCGGACGGATTGGAAAAAGCCTTCGCCGCGATGGGCAAGGAAATCGCGGCGGTAATCGTCGAGCCGGTGGCGGGCAACATGAATCTGATCGCACCCGAGCCCGAGTTTTTGCAAGCCATGCGCAACCTGTGTACCCAGCACGGCGCGGTGCTGATTCTCGACGAGGTGATGACCGGCTTCCGCGTCGGATTGCAGGGCGCGCAAGGCTATTACGGCATCAAGCCGGACCTGGTCACGCTCGGCAAGGTGATGGGCGGTGGCCTGCCCGCTGCGGCCTTCGGCGGGCGGCGCGATATCATGCAATGTTTGGCGCCGCTCGGCCCGGTGTATCAGGCCGGCACCTTGTCCGGCAATCCGGTTGCGGTGGCGGCTGGGCTGGCTACGCTGAAGCTGGTGCAGCAAGCCGGTTTCTACGAACGCCTGTCGCAACTGGCGAAACAGCTCACCGGAGGCCTGACCGCTGCGGCGCAGAAGCGCGGCATCCCGTTCTGCGCGCAATCCGTTGGCGGCATGTTCGGTTTGTATTTCAGCAAGTCGTTGCCGGCCAGTTACGCCGAGGTGATGAGCTGCGACAAGGAAGCGTTCAACCGCTTCTTCCACGCGATGCTGGAGGCAGGTTTTTATCTCGCGCCGTCTGCGTTCGAGGCGGGCTTCGTTTCCGCCGCGCATAGCGACGCGGACATCGCCGCGACGGTCGCCGCTGCCGACAAGATTTTCGCCAATTGGTAATGGGGCTGTTTTCGCAGGCGGCGTTCTATACCACCGTCAATCACCTGAAAGATTTGCCGCAGCACGGCGGCAGGGAAGTGGCGTTCGTCGGGCGCTCCAACGCGGGCAAGTCGAGTGCGATCAACACGCTGGCGAACCATGTGCGCTTGGCCTATACCAGCAAGACGCCGGGGCGCACCCAGCATCTCAATTACTTTTCGCTAGGGAAAAATGACGGCGGCGACAATAATTTTCTGGTCGATCTGCCCGGCTACGGCTACGCCAAGGTGCCGCCGGACGTGCAGCGGCATTGGGAGCAATTGCTGAGCAAGTACCTGCAAACCCGCGAGGAACTGGCGGGGCTGGTGATCATCATGGACTCGCGCCATCCGCTAACCGAACTGGACGAGAGCATGCTGGACTGGTTCGCCCCGACCGGCAAGCCGGTGCATATCCTGCTGACCAAGTCGGACAAACTCAGCAGGCAGCAAGCCACACTGACCCTGAATCGCGTAAAATCGCATTTGGCCGAACACTTTAGTTCCGACATCACGCCCGCAAGCGGGCATGAGTCTTCTCTGAAACTTCGTTTTCCGCAATGCACCGTGCAGTTGTTTTCCAGCCTGAAAAAAATCGGCACGGAGGAGGCGGAAGGGGTGATCGCAGGCTGGCTGAAGAAGGGACAAAGGCTTTCATCCGCAGATTACACAGATTAACGCAGATTAGAAACCAGACCGTCTATCAATCTGCGTGAATCTGCGTAATCTGCGGATAGGGTAGACTTCGGCTTGCTTTTTCAGTACCAAAAAAAGCCCCCGGAAAACCGGGGGCGAAAAAGTCTTAACAGGGTTAAGACACCCGCTCAGGGAGGAGAAACGGGGAGTGACTCGCGCCACTCACAGCATCAGATTAGCATTCTCTAAAATAGTTCCAAAGGAAGTGACAATTCAGGAAAAAATCATGCAAACACTCGGACAATACCCCCAAATCAGAATGCGCCGCATGCGCCGCGATGCCTTTTCGCGGGACTTGATGCGTGAGCATGTGCTCACACCAGCGGATTTTATCTATCCGGTTTTCGTGCTCGACGGCAGCAATAAAGTCGAGGAGGTGAAATCAATGCCCGGCGTGCAGCGCAAGACGCTGGACTTGCTGCTCAAGGATGCCGAGCAATGCGTCAAGCTGGGTATCCCGGTGATGGCGCTGTTTCCTGTGATCGACGCACCGCTGAAAAGCCTGGACGCGAAAGAGGCCTATAACCCGGACGGTTTGGTGCCGCGCGTGGTAGCCGCGCTGAAAAAGAATTTCCCCGAACTCGGCGTGATGACCGACGTGGCGCTCGACCCCTACACCAGCCACGGACAGGACGGCCTGATCGACGACAGCGGCTATGTCATCAACGACGAGACCGTCGCGGTGCTGGCGCAGCAGGCGCAAGTCCACGCGATGGCAGGTGCCGACATCGTCGCCCCCTCCGACATGATGGACGGGCGCATCGGCGCGGTGCGCGCCGCGCTGGATCGCAAGGGCTGCATCCACACCCGCATCATGGCTTACTCCGCCAAGTACGCTTCCAGCTTCTACGGCCCGTTCCGCGACGCGGTCGGCTCCAGCGGCAACCTCGGTTCGGGCAACAAGTACACCTACCAGATGGATCCGGCCAACTCCGACGAAGCGCTGTGGGAAGTCGGCCTCGACCTGCAGGAAGGTGCGGACATGGTGATGGTCAAGCCAGGTATGCCCTACCTCGACATCGTGCGCCGCGTAAAGGATGAATTCAAGGCGCCGACTTTCGTCTATCAGGTCAGCGGCGAATACGCCATGCTCAAGGCCGCCGCGCAGAACGGCTGGTTGAACGAACAGGCCTGCGTGCTGGAATCCCTGCTCGCGTTCAAGCGCGCCGGGGCGGACGGGATACTGACTTATTTCGCGCTGGATGCGGCGCGGTGGTTGAAGGAGTAAGGTTGTGCCAACCATCAGCCAGTTCTTCGGGATACTCATTCACATGTATATCCGTGGCGAGCACAATCCACCGCATTTCCACGCCCTCTACGCCGAGTATGAAGCGCAAATCGACATCCAGACATTACAGGTTATCGAGGGGAAACTACCGCGCCGGGCACTGGTCATGGTGCTGGAATGGGCCAACGAGCACCGGGACGAATTGATGGAGGACTGGAACTTATGTCGAGCGAAACAATTACCGAAACCCATCAAGCCGCTGGAATAATTCCCGCCGCGCCATGGCGCTTGCGCGCTCTCAGCGTGCTCCCGGAATGGCAGTTGGCGGTCACATTCAACGACGGACTGAGCGGCATCGTCGATGTTTCAGCGCTGATTAACGGGACGGATGCGGGTGTTTTCGAGGCGCTGCGCGACTCCGCTTTTTTTGCGACAGCCTATCTCGATTGCGGAGCGGTCACCTGGCCCAATGGAGCTGACCTGGCACCCGACGCGATGTACAAGGAAATCCGCCGCTGCGGAGTGTGGCGTATTCTGGATTGACGCGTGAGCAGCACGTAGGCTGGGGTGAGTACCCAAGACATACATATGAGTAAGCATAGAATGGGTTGAGCGTAGCGATATTCATCGAAAACCGCCGGGCTACCCCCGGCGGTGTTGATTTTGATTGCGGCCATTCATGCTTCGACAAGCTGGTGAAACAACTAGCCATTCGACTAAGCTGCCAAAGAACGGCAGCCAAGTCGCTGGTTATCAGCACGAACGGCCTTAAAGAACGCAGCGCGGTTCCGCCCTATGCCAAATCAAACAGCAACACCTCCGCATTCCTTCCCGCCGCAAGACTGACCTGCTCCTCACCGACATACATCAGCGCATCTCCCGCACTTAACTCATGCCCGTTGGCCTGTACGCTACCGCGCGCGACATGTAGATAAATCCTGCGCCCGGCGGGGATCGGATAGTCCAGCGTCTCCGCGCCGTCCAGCAGCGCCGCCGACAGCCGCGCATCCTGATGGATGCGTAGCGAGCCTTCCGCCGCATCGGGCGACACCAGCAGGCACCGGCGTCCGCGCTTCGCTGTCCGACGGGTTGAATTCGCTGTGCTGCACGCCGCTGCCGGCGCGCATCAGTTGTATCTCGCCGCTATGGATGTCCTCGCCGTTGCCCATGCTGTCGCGGTGGCGCAGACGGCCGGACAGGATATAGGTGACGATCTCCATGTCGCGGTGGCCGTGCGTGTCGAAGCCTGTTCCGGGCTGCACGATATCTTCGTTGATGACGCGCAGCGCGCCGAAGCTTATGTGGGCGGGATCCTGGTAATTGGCGAAGGAGAAGCTGTGCCAGCTTTCCAGCCAGCCATGATTTGTGTAACCGCGCGAGTCTGCCTTGCGTAAGGTGATCATGACAAGCCTCCATCAAGCGGGGGTGCATGCGGCTCGGGAAAAGCAGGCCGGGGTGAACCCTTCGACAGGCTCAGGGCAGGCTTGTGAGCCCCGGCATTTCTAACTGCCCTACAACGCCGGGTTTCTTGCATCACCCCAGCCTACGGATCGCTGGACTCAGCTCTCCAAATAATCGACGAGGATGCCGCTGGTGAGGCGAAGGCGCTGGCTGAGCAGTTGCGCTATCTTGAGCAGCAGTTTTGCCGACAGCGAAGGTTTTTCGCGCATGATCAGCAGAAAATTTTGCTGGGTCAAAACAGCCAGGATCGACGGCTCGATGGCCACTGCGGTGGCGGATCGCGGCTCGCCGTCCACAATCGTCATTTCACCCAGACTGCGTCCCGCATATACCGTTGAAACGGTTTTATCGACATGCCGGGTGTTTTCCTTATGGACTTCGAGTTTGCCTTGCAGCACGATGCACATGAAATCTCCCCTGTCGCCTTCGCGAAACAGGACACCGCCCGGCGAGGCTCGGTAAAGCTCGATATAGCCGGACAAGGCCTCGATTTGCGACCAATCGAGATCCTTGAACATCTGCGCTTTTTCGAGCATGGCCGCGATCCGGGCCGAGGCTGCCGCACTGGGTTTCTGCGGATTCACGCGGCGTTCCTGAGTCGCTCCGGAAGATTGCTGGCGGCGCTCCGGAAATTCTGCGTTCAGCTTTTCCGGGTCCAGTAATTCAAGAGATTCCAGCGGCGATTTATTGGGGTTCATTAACATATTTTCAAACCGGGAACCGTGAAAAATGAACTGTTCGCGGCCTGCAGTTTTTCCGTTAGGTGTTTTGTACCACGATTTTCGGGAATACGGTGCTGTGGCTTTGCGTCATTTCCGCAACTTTAATCGCAATGCGCCGCGCGATCTGTTTATATGTTTTTGCGATGTTGCCGTCCGGATCGGCCACTACCGTCGGTTTGCCGGAATCGGTCTGTTCGCGGATGCGGATATCCAGCGGCAGGTTGCCGAGAAATTCGGCGTTGTAATCGGCGCACATCTTTTCGCCGCCGCCCGACCCGAAAATATGCTCTTCATGCCCGCATTTTGAGCAGATGTGGGTGCTCATGTTTTCCACGACGCCGATAATCTTGACGCCGACTTTCTCGAACATCTTGAGCCCCTTGCGCGCATCCATCAGCGCGATGTCCTGCGGGGTGGTCACGATCACCGCCCCGGTGACCGGCACTTGTTGCGCCAGCGAAAGCTGGATGTCGCCGGTGCCGGGCGGCAAATCCACGATCAGATAGTCGAGGTCGTCCCAGCGCGTATGGCGCAACAATTGATCCAGCGCCTGCGTGACCATCGGGCCGCGCCAGATCATCGGCGTATCGTCGTTGTCGATGAGGAAGCCGATGGACATCGCCTGCAAGCCATGATTGGTCATCGGCAGCATGTAATTCCCGCCGCTTGTTTCCGGCTGGCCGGAAATGCCCAGCATGGTCGGCTGCGAAGGCCCGTAGATATCGGCATCCAGCATGCCGACGCGTGCGCCTTCCGCAGCCAGCGCCAGGGCGATATTTATCGCAGTAGTGGATTTGCCGACCCCGCCCTTGCCGCTCGCGACCGCAATAATATTTTTCACGCCATCCACCAGTTGAGCGCCATGTTGCACCGCGTGAGACACCACTTTGCTGGTTACGTTGGCGCTGATTCCGCCGGCGCCCGGCAACGCGGTTTTGAGATGCGCTTCGACGATTGCGCGGATTTCATTCCATACGCTCCGGGCAGGGTAGCCGAGCACAATATCCAGCGACACATCGTTGCCGCTGATCTTTATGTTTCTCACGGATTTGCCGCTGACAAAGTCTTTTCTGGTGTTCGGGTCGATCAAATTTTTCAATGCGCCTTGCACATCGGCTTCGCTAAAACTCATTATTCACTCCTGAAATCATATAAACCTAAGCCGGGCGAGCCGGAACCAAAATGTAGGTCGGGCTCCGCCCGACATGGTGGGCAAAGCCCACCCTACGGATGCTATTTAACGCGTTGATAATATATAAACACAAAATTCTTGTCATTTTTTGACATCATTTGACTGATAAGTGACTATAAAGTGGGCTTCCAGACTGGCAACAGTCTGAGATCGGCATTTTAACCCAATGGCTGGCAACCTGCCGGGCATGAGGAATAGAAACGGTTCAGGCGTGCCCGCAACCGCCCCCGCAACCGCTCTTCGCTTCAGGTTCGCTGCCGGGTTCGCGGCTACCTCCGGCGGCAGCCAGCCACTCCAGATAGTTTTGCCACAGATCGGCCTGATGCTGGCCCAATTCGTAAAGATATTCCCAAGTATAAAGACCGGAGTCGTGCCTATCGTCATAGACGATTTTTACCGCATAACTGCCAACGGGAAGAACTTCGCGCACCCCCACATTTTTCTTGCCCACCTGCAAGGTTTCCTGGCCGGGGCCATGCCCTTTTACCTCGGCAGACGGCGAATAAACCCGCAAAAACTCATAGGGCAGTTGAAAACACGCACCATCGTCAAAAGTGATTTCGAGCAAGCGGGATTGTTGGTGTAATTTAATTTCCGTGGGGTGTCCTGACATGATTCCAGATTTGCTCCATAAAAAGTATT
The DNA here is from genome assembly GCA_016218475.1 of Nitrosomonadales bacterium. Lineage (GTDB taxonomy): Bacteria > Pseudomonadota > Gammaproteobacteria > Burkholderiales > Gallionellaceae > Gallionella. The sequence goes on from JACREB010000182.1 coordinate 8,216, forward strand.
GTGCGGCACATTCGTTGCCGGGGAATAATTATACTTCAGCGGCTAAAGGGAGCTTCTGAATTTTAATGTTGCTTCCGCCTTTCAAAGGTCAACTTGTGATTCCCCACAGTCTTGCTGCGGGGATACGTTCGCCCCTTCCCCCTCAGGGGGAAGCATACAAGGTTGGGATGGGGGTGGGTTTTGCAGTTAAACCCGGATACCGCGACCATTAGTGCCAAATACCTATGTGGGAGCGGCTTCAGCCGCGATTGCCCTGTCATCCCCCGCACGATCTGTCGCGGCTAAAGCCGCTCCCACAAAGACTTGGAGAGCGCCGCGAAGAGATATGGTAGTTTTATTAACCGCGAACGATTTGACCATCCGCCCACATGCGGATCGTGGAAGGCTTCTTGCGCTTGCCCACGCGCCCCGGCAATACCCACACCTTGCGCCCGAACAATCGCCGGCATTGCGCGTAAGTCTTTGCGGGGCGCTGTCCGCTGCGATTGGCGCTGGTGGAAACCAGCGCGCCGCCGATGCTGCGGCAGAGTCGCATGGCGAACGGATGCGCGGTAAGGCGCACTGCCAGCGTGTCGTGCGCGCCGCGCAGCCAGCGCGGGGCGGAATGATGGGCTGGCATCAGATAGGTGATTGCCTGAGCGCCCGCTTCATGCAGTTGCCGCTGTTCGGCAGGGGTGAGCGGTTGCAGATAGCGCGCCACTTGCCGGTAACTCGCCGCAATCAGAATCAACCCTTTATGTTGCGGGCGATGTTTGAGTTTGAGCAGGCGCTGTACGGCAGCGCGGTTGTCCGGGTTGCAGCCCAGCCCGTAGCATGATTCTGTGGGGTAGGCGATCAGGCCGCCACGTTTGAGGTGCGCGGCGAGGGCGCGGCCTGCCATGTTCATTCTTTCCATCACGCCTTGCTTCACTTTTTCTTGTCGAGTTTTTTCTTCGCGCTTTCGATCCGCTTGACGCTTTGCTCCGGTGTCGGCAACGACTCCGGCATCGTACCACCCAACTCCTTGATGGTCTGGCGGACCTTCTGGCCTACCTCGTAATGTGTCTGGTTAGCGTGCTGCTTGTTGCGCACATTCTCTCGTTTCAACTTCTCTTCTGCCTGCGTGGCGCGGAACAGGTTGGCCGCCAGCTCGGTGCTCCCCATGTGGTCGAGTATCTTCTGGCTCTTCTTCAGACCCTTGCGGGTATGAATGTCCTTCGCACCCAAGCCACCATACAAACCCTTGTAGCCGTGATCCTGAAAAATGGCGTAATCCAGGCCGGTTTCCACCCCGGCGTTTTTTGCAGCCGCAGCCAAGTATTTATTGTGCTCGGCCAATTCGTTGCGTATGGCCAAACGCTTCTCATCTTCCGACAGGCGCGCAAACTTTTCGTTATCCTGCAACTCCTGCCGCCGCGTCTGCATCGCAAAATAGGTTTGCCCGTTGGCGATCACCGGCTTGGACGGGTCGCCGTTCTGCACAATCAGATAGCAGGCATAGCGCGACAGCCTGACACCGGGCAATTCACGCTTCGCGCCGGAGCCGATATCAACCATTTCGAGGATATCCTCGAAATGGTCTGCCGCCGCATAACTACTGACTTGGCAAGCTTCACGCGCCCGCTCGATGACAGGCTGAAAATGCCGATACTCCGAATACCCCAGCACCTTGGACAGCTTGCGTGCAGACCAGAATTCGTTACCTGCCGCGTCTTGCTGGCGGATACTCTCGAAAGTGGCGTGATGTTGTTTGGCAATACGCTTGTCAGTCATGGTACGTCTCCAATTAGGGCGTAAGTTTCCGAAGCCTTCTCAAATACGCGACGGATTTCGTGCTCTTCAAAAACGGTTGGGTGGGGTTACATTGTCAGGGTTCATGATGCCGGACGATGGTCAAAGCAACAAGCATATCGTAGAGAACGGCGTTCTGGTACCAACAATGTGTGCGCAACAACGTTGAACATGGCCCACAGCCTTTGCACAACGCATCTACTTCCTGTGGGCAATTGCGCGCCAGCCGATATCGCGCCGCATCTGGCATCCGTCGAAGTGGATGGCGTCGGCAATTTCATAGGCGCGCTTCTGCGCCATTTTTACCATGGTGCCCAGCGCGGTGACGCACAGCACACGCCCGCCGTTGGTGACTACTTTGCCGTTCTGCATCGCGGTGCCGGCGTGAAATACATGCGCGTCTTCCAGCTTCCCCGATTTATGATAATCGGGCAAGCCTGTGATGATATCGCCCTTGCGCGGTGTGTCGGGGTAATTGGCGGCGGCCAGCACCACGCCGAGCGCGGTGCGCCGGTCCCATTCCGCTTCCACCTTGTCCAGCGTGCCGTCGATGGCGTGTTCGACAATCACCGCAAAATCGCTTTTCAGGCGCAGCATGATCGGCTGGGTTTCCGGGTCGCCCATGCGGCAGTTGAATTCCAGCACCTTTGCGTTGCCCTGCGCGTCGATCATCAGTCCGGCATACAGGAAGCCGGTATAGGTGATGCCTTCGCTTTCCATGCCGCGCACGACCGGCTGGATCACCTCGCGCAACACGCGCGCATGAAGCTGCGGCGTGACCACCGGCGCGGGCGAATACGCGCCCATTCCGCCGGTGTTGGGGCCGGTATCATTGTCCAGCAGGCGTTTGTGATCCTGGCTGGTCGCCAGCGCCAGCACGTTTTTTCCGTCCACCATGACGATGAAGCTGGCTTCCTCTCCGGCTAAAAATTCCTCGACCACCACGCGCGAGCTTTCTTTTTGACCAAGATCAGAACGGGTTTCACCCAGCTTGTTGTCTGCGAGCATCATGTCTATCGCGGCGAACGCTTCGTTCTTGTCCATCGCCACCACGACGCCCTTGCCTGCCGCGAGTCCGTCCGCCTTGATGACGATCGGCGCGCCGTGTTTTTTTACATAGGCATGCGCCGCCTTGATATCGCTGAAGGTCTCGAAGAACGCGGTGGGAATGTTGTGGCGCACCATGAAACGCTTGGCGAAATCCTTGGAGGATTCGAGTTGCGCGGCCGCCTTTGTCGGGCCGAATATCTTCAGCCCGGCGGCGCGAAACGCATCCACCACACCTGCCGCCAGCGGCGCTTCCGGGCCGACCACGGTCATGTAGATGTTTTCGCGCTGCACGAATCCGATCAGGTCTGGAATGGCGGTGATGGCGACATTCTCCACGCCGTCTTCCAGCGCCGTTCCCGCATTGCCCGGCGCGACATACACCTTCTGTACCTTGGCGCCCTGCGCCAGACGCCAGGCCAGCGCATGTTCGCGCCCGCCGGAACCGATAACCAGAATTTTCATAACACGACCTCAATTCATCACGAACGGCGGTATTTATTCAGCGTTTCCCCAATACCGATGATATTATAATTCCATCCAATTTCCGCACTCATATTGCCGGGTCATATTGCCGGGTCCATCAACAAGTGATTTTCTCACTAATTAAGGAGTCGTCCATGAAAAAATACATAGGGTTAATCGCGCTGTTGTTTTCAGCAAATGCCGTGTTAGCCGAAACCATCCCGCTCGATGCCTCTATCGAAAAATTGCAACACGGCTGGGTGGCGGCCAATTACAAGACACCCGATAGCGACAAGGAGGCGGTGTTCAAGAAGCTTTCCGAAGAGGCGCACAAGGTGACTGCCGGCAATCCGGGACATGCCGAACCGCTGATCTGGGAGGCGATCATCCTGGGCGGCTACGCCATGGAGAAGGGCGTGTTCATTGACATAAAAGTGGCAGAAAAAGCGCGCGACCTGTTATTCGATGCGGAAAAGATTGATCCGAATGCGCTCAACGGCTCCATCTACACCACGTTAGGTTTGTTGCACTACAAAGTGCTCGGCTGGCCGTTCGGTTTCGGCGACAAGGATAAGGCGCGTGGGTACCTTGAAAAAGCCTTGAAAATTGACCCGGACGGCATTGACTCCAACTATATTTATGCGGATTTTTTGCTCGGGCGCCGCGAACATGCCAAAGCGCTCGAATACTTTAAAAAAGCGTTAAACGCCCCGGCGCGCGCCGGTCGCGAAGATGCGGATGCGGGGCGAAAAGCAGATATTCAGAAAGGCATTGATGACAGCATCAATCAGATGGAGCGTCAGGTAGAGCAATAATGCACCCCCTGCCTGATAGGCAGTGAATCGATGTTCCCTACACCACCTTGTGCGGGTTCTCGATCATCTGCTGGTAAATCATGCTTTGCAGGATGACGCTGTCGTTCGGTTGCAACTCCTGGAATTCGAGGCCGTGGCGGATGAGGTCTGATTTTGATGCATCGGCAAGGTCTCCGCCAAGCACGGCGCGAATCGCTCCCTTGACCGACAGGTAGGCATCGATATTGTGCAAGGGCACACGGAATGCCAGGATCAGGATGTCCCCCTTGTCGCCCAGCGGCCGTTTGGCATCGAGAGACGCCCCGTTGGCGCTGATGTCGGAGATGAGCGCGGATATTTGCTCCGCCGCGCCGGACCTGCTGCTCTGCACCGCCGCGATAATGCGGGTCTTGACCCTGGGGGCCTTGCGTATCACGATCCCCTCGATGATATCGGGGAACGACAGGTGCATGTATTCGTAAGGAACCTTGCATACCCGCTCTATGGAGCAGGAGAAACCAAAAGCGTTCTGCCCCGAAAAAGACCGCATGACGACTTTCTTTCCCGCTATGAGCTGCGCGTTGACGGCGGACGTGGACGGCCCGGTGACCAGCAGGCTGGCCCCTTTCAGGAAACCGATCACCTTGACCGGAAAGCGTTCGTTGGGAGGTTGTTGTCCCAACCTGAAGTCGTAATCGGACGGGACTTCGAGATTCAGCTTGTCTCCCACCTTCAATTTCATGTCATCGAAGGTATAGCATTTGCCTGTTGTTTGATCATCCCCGGATTGACTGGGGGGCGTCTCTCCGGCAGCGGGAGAGCTATTTTCGCCATCTTCCTTGCCGGGCGTTTCCCACGATAATTCGTGGCAGGCGCCGCCGGCCAGCAGCGCTTCCCGGTGTTTGCCGTCCCGGACTATATCCCCCCGGTCCAACAGCAGGTTGCGCTCGCGGTCATACAGCGTCCAGGGCAGCGGTTTGCCGACGACAATTTCTTTGCTGTTGACCGTGATAAGGCTCATATGAACAATCTCTCCGCTGTGCGCCTTGCAGGCGCCGATTATTTTGAAAACTGCCGTCGCGCGTTTTCATGAATACACCCGTGATGGCCGGTTCACGCGCTTTGGGCGAGCGTCTCTTTGCCCGCGCGGGCGCCATGGCCACCGCTGCCCGCTTGAGGTTGGCCTTTTTGCAAATCCCCGTTGGCGATATGTTCGATCAGCCAGTTACTCAAAAATTGAATGTCGAGCTTTGCTTCGACATCGGACCATACCCCATTCCTGGCTGCCAGTCCATCCCTCAAAAACCCCAGTTCGTTCAACTCGTATTGTTGCTCGAATTTGCGGCTTGAAAAATCGATATCGGTCGCTCGGGCTTTCTTTTCCTCATCTTTGAAGTGGGCCGCCAACCAAACTTCGAGCAGTTCGAACGAGACAGACAGCGCGGCGCTATCCCTCGATTCGATCATGCGCTTCACGTCGTTGACCAGGCTGATCAAAGTGTCCCGGTCAGAGCCGATAGCCGCATTTCCGTCGCCCGCCTGTTTTGTCCACGATATATCCATCACAACCTCCTTGTATCTTTGGTTGCAGTATATTTCAACGGTTGTTTGCGTGTTTTGCTCGCATGGAACCCGCACTACATCGCAATACTGTTCGCCCAGCCCAGCGCTTCCAGTTGCGCCCCGTTGAGCGCGTCCGCGTTCAGGCCGGGGCGGGAATGCAGCCTTTTCTGCACGGCCGCGGCATCGCCCGATTCGAGCTCCCCGCACAGGACCAGCAAGTCGCCGAGATCGCCGCCGTGTTCCAGCAGCGCCGCCTCGATCTCTTCCTGCAGGCTCATGCGCGCCACGATTTCCTTCAGAGGCTCATCCATCAGGGTATCGAGCAGCGACAGCATGCCCACCATGAAGGCGCGGTCGGCATAGTCGATGTCGCGCTCGCGTATTTGCCGCGCGACCAGTTCCATCAGCTTGGCGCGCGTGGCGGCCAGTTGCATCAGCGGGTTGACCGTTGTCCCTTCCTTGCCGGAGGCATACAGCAGCAGTTGTACCCAGCGTTGCAGCGCCCGGCGACCCAGCACCATCAACCCGTGGCTGAGCGAGCTGATCTTGACGGCCAGGTTGTTGCCCGCGGAATTCACCATGCGCAGCAGGTTGTAGGACAGGGTGGGGTGTTTCTTGAACGCGTTCACGATCTTGTCGCTCTCGGCCCCGCTCAACATCAGCGTAAGGATGCGCAGCAGCACCATTTTGGAAGGGTCGGCACGCTTGCCGGAAAGTGTTTCGGGGCGGGCGAAGTAATAGCCCTGAAACAGGTCGAAGCCCATCTCCATGCAGGCGCCGGCCTGTTCGCGGTCTTCCACCTTCTCCGCCAGCAGTTTCACCGGGTGTTTCTTGAATTCCTTGACCAGCGCGGGCAATTCGGCGGGGGCGATCTGCGTCAAGTCCAGTTTGATCACGTCCACCACGCCGAGCAGCGGCTTGATGTCGTCGCCCAGCCTCAGCACGTCGTCCAGCGCCAGGCTGAAGCCCATCGCCTTCAGGTCGCGGCAGCGCGCGATGACCTCTTCGTCGATGACGACGGTTTCCAGCAGTTCGATCACGATTTGCTTTCTCGGCAGCAGTTCGACCATGTCGCTGTGCAGGAACTCGGCATCCAGATTGATGAACCCCTTGTGCGCGCCGAGCACGTTGGCGATGCCCATGTCGCCGAACGCGTTCAGCATCACCTGGGCGGTGGCGTGGGTGTCGTCCACCACGCCCGCCTCAGCCTGCTTGCCGCCGGAGCGGAACAACAGCTCGAATGCGCACAGGCTCTGGTTGCGGTCGAGGATCGGCTGGCGGGCGAGGAAGAATTGTTGCTGCATGGGGGAACCTCCGACATGTTGCTGTAAAGGTAAATTTTGAGCATATTGCTGCATGGAAAAATACCCCCACCCGTTATTTTACTGTGTCACAAAACGCTGAAGGGCGCATTGCGGCGTTAAAATCGGACTCAAAATGCTCATTTACTCCATGTAAACTCCGCTTTTTCGCCCGATTTTGCCTTGCACTGCATCCCTTAATCGCTATGTGACACAGTAAAATTATGGGTTGAAGTCGTAAAAATGAGTTTCCAGCACCATCTTCAGCGGCCTTCCATCTTCCTTGATGTGTCTGATCAAGCAATCCCTCAAGTAGCCGATGCAATCTTTTCTCTCGAACTCGGACGACCTGTTATCAGCAGCGGTCAACTCATCCTTTATGCGCCGAAATATTTTTAGTAAATCCTGATGGGCCAGTTTGTGTTTGGTAAAGTCAAAATCGAGCGCTCGCGCAATATTTTCTTCAACCGAAAAATAGACGCACAAACAATTTTCCAACAGGTCGAATGCTTCCGACAGAGCCGCAATGTCTCTTGCCGCGATCGGGCGGGCTATCCTGTCAATCATGCCGAACACTTCTTTGTGCGCGGAATCGATTGCCCTGTTTCCGACACTCAACTGTTTTGTAAATGCCATTTTCATCATGGCCCCCAGATGCCTATTTTCCGCATGCCTATTTTCCACAATCCGCTCATATGATGCCAGCTTTCGCCCTGAGTAAATATCGGTGTTTGTCCTACAAAATAGAAGCGTTCAAAAAAACCAATCCCCGCACCCGCCCGTCATCGGTTTGCAACAGTTCGGTAATTTCATCCGGGATGCCGAATGGCGAAGCTTGTTCCGGTCGCATGGTGCCTCCTTTATCTTCTGAATCCATCTGCTGGCGCACCGACAGCCATGCCGGGTGGCCTTGGTAAACAATTATTACGCGTTGCGGTATTCCACACGAAAATTAGATGGGTAGATTATGGGTAGGTGCTTTGTTATTCGTTGGCGGAGTTGCCGCTGAACACGCACTATCCATAAAACTTGGGAAACGCGGTTGAGGGGCTTGTAGCGCGCAGGTTGGGCAAAGCGTAGCGTACACAACGAACGAAGATGCCATATTCAAAATGTTGGGCGCGCTACGCTTTGCCCAACCTGCGGGAAGACAACTTCCAGTTTTTTTCCGGTTTACCCTGGCCGGGATTACCTATTTCTGTGCTGCGGGGGGGGGGGGAGGATTGTGCGAGACGATTTTCGACGGCGTAGTGCATCAATTCCGAGTTGTTGCGCAGGCGCATTTTTTCCAGGACGCGGGTGCGGTAGGTGCTGACGGTTTTCACGCTCAGGCCAAGGTCGCTGGCAATGTCCGTGGCAGTCTTGGCCGAAGCGAGCAGCATGAAAATCTGGTATTCGCGGTCTGACAGGACTTCATGCGGGGGTTTCTGTTGTGCGGCGCCGGTTTCCTTGGCGAGCATTTTGACCACTGTCTGGCTGATATATTTCCTGCCGCTTGCCACGCGCCGCACAGCCGCCACAATTTCAAACGGCGCGCACTCCTTGTTCAGGTAACCGGATGCACCGGCCTTGATGAGGCGCGCGGCATATTGGTTTTCAGCGTAGATGCTGAGAATCAGCACCGGCAACTTCGGCTTTTCCTTGTGAAGCTGCTTGAGCAGGTCGATGCCGTTCATGCCGGGCATGGCGATATCGATCAGCGCGATGTCGCAGTCACGGTTGCGCAACCAGTCCAGGGCATCAATACCATTGGCATATTCCGCCACGACCTCCATCCCCGGCTCTTCTTCCAGGATTTGCTTCAATCCCTGGCGCACGATGGCGTGGTCGTCTGCGATCAGGATGCGGACTTTGTTAATCATTGGATGCTCTCCTTTTCGGCATGCAGCGGCAATGTCACCGCCACAATGAACCCACCCTCCCGCGGGCTGTTGAATATGATCTTGCCGCCCAGTTGCCCGGCGCGCTCGGTCATACCGAGCATGCCATAGGAGCTTGGTCTGGTCAGGTGATTTTCCGGTATGCCGCAGCCATTGTCACTGACCGTTAGCATAACTTCATTTTCGTTGTGGAGAAATTCTATTTCCACTTTGGACGCGCCGGAATGCCGTGAGACATTGGCCAGGGCTTCCTGAAAAATACGGAACAGCGCAGTCGAGCGCTGTTTATCCAGATTGGCTTCATCCTCGATGCAATTCACCCGGCATTCGATACCGGTGCGCTTGTGAAATTCCTCAGCCTGCCATTCGAGCGCGGGCAACAGGCCGAGGTCATCGAGCATGGTCGGGCGCAGGTCGGTGATGACTCGCCGCGCGGTGTTTATCGCGCTGTCGATCCGTTGCGCCATCGACTTGATGCGTTCGATATGCACCGCCGTTTCATCATTTTCGGGCAGCTTGCGCGACAACCAGTAGGCATCCATTTTAAGGGCGGCCAGCGTGCCGCCCAGCTCGTCGTGTATTTCGCGCGCGATACGGGTCTTTTCTTCTTCGCGTACATCCAGCATGTGTGCGGAGAGATCGCGCAGCCGCTGCTCGTCAGCCTTGCGCCCGGTGATGTCCGTGGCGATCCCGCAGACCGCATAGATTTCGCCGGAAATGTTGCGGAGCGGAAACTTGACCGAAATATAGGTGTGTATGCCGTCATCCTGCGACACCCGCTCCTCGACCTCAATCGGCTGCCCGGACCGGGTGACTTCTTCATCGGCTTCAATGAAAGCATCCGCCATATCTTTCGGAAAAATATCGTGATCGGTTCTTCCCTGTATTGCCGCATTGGATATGTGGAATAATTTCTCATACTGAGCATTTACGAGAAGATACCGTCCATCTGCGTCCTTCAGGAAAATTACCGCAGACGCATTGTTCATGATGCCCCGCAACCGCCACTCGCTCTCCTGTAACGCTGTTTCTGCCCGCTTGTGTTCGACGATAAACGTAGCCAGCACCATGCCGTTCACGGACAGCGCGAACATGTAAAGCCAGTAATTGACCAATTGGGTTTTTGCGATGTCATTGGCGAAGTAGCCGGCTCCATGATGCGCGCCCCACAGGGCCTGGACCGCCATCATGAGCACAGCGACCGCTGTTCCACGGCTTCCGAGACGCAGCGCCACCCAGGTTGCCAATAAAAACATCCAGGCGCCTCTGGCCAAATTTCCAATATTGTCGTGAAACCAGCCAAGGAAAATAATTTGTCCCGCCAAAAATGTCAGGCCAAGCAGCAATGCGGCCTCGGCCAACCGTTTCGCTTCGAGCCTATCCTTTTTTGCCTGCCAGCAGACCAGAATCATGGGGGAAATCAGGACGATCCCGAGCACATCGCCCATCCACCAGCGCGCCAGGTTGATGAGATAGGTTTCGGAGGTCAGAAACCCGACAAGCAGCAATGTCGTGGCTCCATTCAAGGCCGCGATGATGCTGCCCAGACCCCCCGCCAGGATAAGCAGCAGGTAGCCGCGCAAAGATTGGAGAGCCGTATCAAACTTGCCGTTGCGGGCGAGCAGCCAGGCACCGCTGAACGCCTCCAAGGTATTGCCCGCAGCAACGGCAACAGCCGCCATCAGGGTGATACCGGTCATTGCGTTGGCCAGGAACGCGCCGAGAAATACGCCCCAGAAATACCGCTTCCCGCCAATCAGCAGCACGGCCAGCGCCAGCCCGCTCGAAGGCCAGACAATACTGACTACGCCGTTAGCTGAAAAATAGGTGAGGACAATTTTGGCAAGCAGCGCATAGAGTGCAGCCACGCCGAGTTGCTTCAGCAGGTGTATCAGGCGGCGGTGGGTATCCGAATAAGGCATGTTCGGCTGGTTTGTGTGGCTTGGGTGTGTTTCAGTCTCAGTAGGATGCGGTGACGAAGGAGCCGCATCGTTCGCGTACCAAGCGATGCGGTTCGTGCCTCACCGCATCCTACGGTGGCTTACCTGTGCAGCAATACTTCGAGGACAAACTTGCTGCCCAGATAGGCCAGCAGCAGGAACACGAAACCGCTCACCGTCCAGCGCACCGCGATGCGCCCGCGCCAACCGTGGAATCGATGCCCCCACAACAGCACGGCGAACACCAGCCACGAAACGATGCCGAACAGCGCCTTGTGGTTGAACTGCCACGCCTTGCCGAATATCTCTTCGGAAAACAGCGCGCCGGACGCCAGCGTCAGGGTCAACAGCACGAAGCCGATGCCGATCATGCGGAACAGCAGGGTTTCCATGGTGAGCAGCGGCGGGAGGTTTTGCAGGACGCGCGGCAAGGTGGCGTGATGCAGCCGTTTTTCCACCTGCGAGATCAACACCGCGTGCAGCACGGCGATGGTAAACAGGCTGTAGGCCAGCATCGCGGCGGTAATGTGCGCCTTGAAGGCGAATAAACCGGTATTTGCCAACGGGTGCGCGGACGGGAAAATCTCCGGCAACAACACGGTCACAGCGGCCAGGGGTAATACCAGTGTCTGCAATCCGCCGATGGGATAGAAGAAACGCGCCACCGAGTACACCAGCAATGTCAGCCAGACGATCAGCGACAGGGCATTGATCGTGCCGAGGTTGAATCCGCCGCCGCCAAGCACGTCTTGCGTGAGCAAATAGCCGTGCAAAGCCAGCGGGATCAGCACCAGATGCCCCATCGCACCGCGGCTCAATACATCCCCTTCGCCGCGCGCCTGCGCCCGCCAGAAATAAGCGGCGAGCACCCCGTAAGCGGCGAAGGCGATCAATGCGAGGAGAACATTAGGCATTTTTGTCGGGATGTTTTAGACTTGGCGAATTCTACACTATCTGTGTGAATGCCTACCATCAGACCAACAGACTCGCCCTATGTTAGATAACCTGACCAACCGCCTTTCCGGCGTCATCAAAACCCTGCGCGGACAGGCGCGCCTGTCCGAAAGCAACATCCAGGATGCGTTGCGCGAAGTGCGCATGGCGCTGCTCGAAGCCGACGTCGCGCTGCCGGTCGTCAAGGATTTCATCGCGCAGGTCAAGCAGGCCGCGCTCGGGCAGGAAGTTATCGGCAACCTGAATCCGGGACAGGCGCTGATCGGCGTGGTACACCGCGAACTCACCCGGTTGATGGGCGAGCACAACGATGCGCTCAACCTCGCCACCACCCCGCCCGCCGTGATCCTGATGGCCGGTTTGCAGGGTGCGGGCAAGACCACCACCAGCGGCAAACTGGCCAAACTGCTGCGCGACCAGCACAAGAAGAAAGTGCTGCTGGCCAGTTGCGACATATACCGTCCCGCCGCTATCGAGCAATTGCGCATGCTGGCGCAGCAACTGGAAATCGATTTTTTCGCTTCGGACATCAGCCAGAAACCGCAGGACATCGCGCTGGCCGCGCTGGATTTTGCGCGCAGGCATTATCACGATGTGCTGATCGTCGATACCGCCGGACGATTGGCAATTGACGCCGCGATGATGGAAGAAATCCGGCAACTGCATGCCGCGCTCAAGCCGGTCGAGACGCTGTTCGTGGTCGATGCGATGACCGGGCAGGATGCGGTCAACACCGCCAAGGCATTCGGCGATGCGCTGCCGCTGACCGGCGTGATCCTCACCAAGCTGGACGGCGATGCGCGCGGCGGCGCGGCTCTGTCGGTGCGCCAGATCACCGGCAAGCCGATCAAGTTCGCCGGCGTGAGCGAGAAGCTCAACGGCCTCGAAGCGTTTCACCCCGAACGCATGGCCTCGCGCGTGCTCGGCATGGGCGATGTGCTGTCGCTGCTCGAAGAGGCGCAGCGCGGGGTCGATCACGCGGAAGCCGAGAAACTTGCCAAGAAAGTGCAAAGCGGCAAAGGTTTCGACCTCAACGATTTCAAGATGCAGATCGTGCAGGTGCGCAAGATGGGCGGGGTGTCGGCGCTGATGGACAAGATGCCCGCGCAGTTCGGCCAGGCAGCGGCCGGTTCCAAGGTGGACGACAAGCAGATCGGCCGCATCGAAGGCATCATCAACTCGATGACCCCGCTGGAGCGCAGCAAGCCGGAACTCATCAAGGCCTCGCGCAAACGGCGCATCGCCGCGGGAGCGGGCGTGCAGGTGATGCACGTCAACCAGTTGCTCAACCAGTTCGAGCAAACCCAGAAAATGATGAAAATGTTCGGCAAGGGTGGCGGCATGGCCAAAATGATGCGCGGCATGGCGGGAAAATTTCCGGGGATGCGGTGAATTCAGGAAATGGAGCGCGAAACCAATCTGTAGGAGTTTGGGTGTCGTGTGCTCAACGGGAAAGCACCCCCCTGTTTTTATCCCAAATAATCCATTAGTCTTACTGTGTCACAAAGCGATCAAGGGATGCAGTGTAAGGCAAAATCGGGCGAAAAAGCGGAGTTTACATGTAGTAAATGAGCATTTTGAGCCTGATTTTAACGCCGCAATGCGCCCTTCAGCGCTTTGTGACACA